>CAMVBL010000009.1 GCA_947165725.1 uncultured Caryophanales bacterium
TGAAGTTTGCTTTTAAAGCATTATGGATTCTATGAACTAAATCAGCATATTCTGGATCATATAAGTTTTTGATGCCGAACATACGTTCAGCTTTAGCTTGGCCAGCTTCTGTTAAGTGGACTGTCTTTTCTTTAACATCCACAGAGAAGTCGACTTCTTTCTTTAATGTCTTACAGAATCTATCGGCAACGGTATATTGGGAGGCACTTGTTTGAGCACCACCGGAAATAATTAATGGGGTTCTACTTTCATCGATTAAGATGGAGTCAGCTTCGTCAACGATACAGAAATTGAGTCCTCTTAAAACACGGTGTTCCAAATCGGTCGCCATGTTATCTCTTAAGTAGTCGAAACCTAATTCAGAGTTTGTGGTATATGTAATATCACACAAATAGGCTTCTTTCTTTTCACGTGTAGATTTTGTACGGGCGTTAACACCAACTGTTAAGCCTAAGAATCTATAGATTTGGCCCATCCATTCAGCGTCACGACCAGATAAGTATTCGTTAACAGTAATAACGTGTAAGCCTTTACCCGCTAAAGCATTAAGGTAAACAGCCATTGTACAGGTTAAGGTTTTACCTTCACCAGTTTTCATTTCGGCAACATCGCCGTTATGTAAAACTAAAGAACCGATGATTTGAACTTTGTAAGGGAATTCACCAATACAACGTTTCGCAGCTTCACGAGCAACCGCAAAAGCTTCGTATTTAATATCATCCAATGTTTTACCTTGAGTTAATAATTCTTTGAAGTAAGGAGTTTTAGCTTGTAATTCTTCATTGGTTAATGCAGCCATTTGGCTTTCATAAGCAATAACTTTATCAGCTTCTTTTTGATATTTCTTAAGAGCTCTTCTGTCAAAAAATCCCATATTTTTTAATACCGATCACATCAAATATGTGCCTTTCTTTATAAAAGAATGTCAAGCATTCGCTTAAATATCATATCAATACCACCTATTATTGTCTAATACAAATTTATTCGTATTAGTTATTTAGGTAGTTGTTTTCCTCTAGTTTTGGCCACTACTAAAACATCAATCTTCTTTGGATTTAACTTTTCGATAAGACGGATTGCGGATTTCATTGTGCTTCCTGTAGTGTAAACATCATCGACAATTAAAACCTTCTTTCTGCTTAAATCAGGATAACTTTTTAACTCCAAATATTTATAGACTTCTTTTCTTTGCTTGAAGGAACTTATAGCCTGTTTATGTTTCTCTGTTTTTTCAAGGATATTTAGCATATTTAATCCGATACTTTTAAAAGTCTCAACAACATGATTGAATCCTCTTTGTTCATCTTCGTTTTGATAAGAAGGAATTGGTATTATCACTCGATCAAAATATCGTAACTTAATCTCTTTAGCGTATCTATCCAAAAAGACTTGATGTAATTCATAATCATAACAACCTTTATATTGGTAAATTAGCTTTCTAATAAAAGGATTATAGTCGTATAAAGATGTCGCTTTATGATTATCCACATGAAACTTGATAAATTTAGGTTCCATTTCAGTTTGACACGCCTGGCAAATAGGTATTTTGCCATTAAAAAGCCTGCAAAAGTCCGTTATATTGACTTTCTTAAAGCAAATTAGGCAGTTTCTTGTTGGCGGCATTAATCTCTGCAATCGCTCGCTGCATTTCTTCATTATTTTCCCTAGCAAGAAATATCACCTCACCTTCTGGAGCGTCTTTCTTTCTTCCAACACGTCCCGCTATTTGTATTAAGGAATAAGAGTCATAAATTGGATTATCACTGTGGTAAACAATGACTTGTAAATCTTTAACAGTTACACCTCTTTCTAAAACAGCAGTGGTCACTAAGTATCGATACTTTTTTACTCTGAATCTTTTAATAATTTCGTCACGATTTTCAGAGTGCGAATTAATATAATATCCATTAGGAAAAAACACCCTTAAAAATTTATACACTTTTACCGATAAATCAATTGTCGGAACAAAGATAAAAATCTGCTTAAAACTCTTCAATATTCTTGATACTTCTTTAACTAGTTTGTAGTTTAAAAATAATTCATTGCCTTTTATGACTGTCGGGACAGGTAATGGCTTGCCATGAAATCTTGAAAATAGCTGAAGGATTGCTCTTCCGGGTTTTGAAAAATAGTCCAGTATCTCTTTATTTGGAGTTGCGGTCATTAGAACATAATTCTTTTTGATACTGCGTTTGAAAAAGACTTCTAATATCTCGCTGCCTTTGAAAGGGAAGGCATCAATTTCATCAACGATTAATAAATCGAAATAATGGTCATATCTAAATAACTGGTGGGTGGTTAATAACACTAAATCGCCTTCTAAATACTTTGTATTTCCACCATAAACCGCTGTTAAATCATTTTCTCTAAATATATCCGCAAAGCGATAATATAATTCGATACACACATCACGACGCGGAACTGCAAATCCGACTTTTAGGCCATTTTTAATACAATATGAAATAATTCCTATACAAATTTCAGTCTTTCCAGAACCACATACAGCGTGAACTAAACTATCGATTCCATTTTGAAAGTTTTCTAATAATTGTTTTGATAATCTTTTTTGGTCGTCTGAAAGCTCATATTTTAAAGTCCATTCCGCACTATCTAGTTGAGTATATTCGCCAGTGGCTTCTTGTCCTCTAAAAGTTATGCACTTACGGCAATATGGTTTCCCGTTTCTAAAACCTATGTATTTTGAATCGGTATTACCACAAATTGGACACACGAACGAAGGCTTGTCACTCATTATTTCTTGCCTTTCTTGGCCTTCTTTGTTTTAATAATTGTGCTGGATTCGTATCGAGACCTACTATTAGTATGGTGGCTTCCAGTGTCGGACAATTCTCCGACTTTTTTTATTTCTGGAAACGAGATATCAACATTTGGTTTTAACTCTAATTCGAAAGCTGAAAACTTTGTTTTTTTGTCTCTTTGTTCTTTTTTTACGATATAAACTTTCCCATCTCCGCCTCTCATAAGAGGATTATCAAAAGGTATATTGTTTTTCCCACCTGATGTTTTTGAATGCGTCATCCGATGAAAAACATACATATGCCCTTCTTCATCGATGATGTATGCAGGATGATTGTTTTTAAAATAAATTCTAAAGTGTCTTTTAAATGTCTTTTTTCTGTGCTTCATGAAAAAGCCCCCTATTAATTAAATAGGAGGCATTTTTGATTTTTGTCCGAAATTTTAGTTATTTTTCTAATTTATTTATCATTTCTACACGAATAGCGTGTCTTCCACCCGCAAATTCAGTAGTTAAGAAGGCGTCTGTTCTCTCACATGCTTCTTCTAAAGTGGTGAATTTAGCACCGAAACCAATGACGTTAGCATCATTGTGTTCTCTCATTAACCTAGCAACTTCGACGTTGTATGCTAAGCCAGCACGCACGCCTTTGACTTTATTAGCTGCCATAACGATGCCTTCGCCTGTTGTGCAGACAACAATACCATATTTGCACATACCATCAGCAACAAGCTTAGCACATTTAGCGCCAAATTCTGGATAATGACATGATTCTGTAGAATATGTGCCGACATCAACCACTTCATAACCCTTATTGGTTAAGTAGCGTTTGAGGCCTTCTTTTAATTCATAACCGCCGTGATCGGAACCAATTGCAATTTTCATACATTCATTATAGTAATATCAAAGATATTTTGCTATTCCTTTTTACCCGTAATATATAAGAAACGTACTCTATCATACATGTCTTTCTCAGAATAGAACGAACAGCCTTTGCAGTATTTATTTACTAGCTTAGTTAAAGGCTCTTCTAAATCCTCTCCAATTTCAAAGGCAAGGATATATGTATCATTAACGATTTTCAGATAGTCTTTAAGCACTTTTTCATAGAATATAGTGCCTGGTTTTGCCAATAATGCGAGATGTGGTTCTTGTTTCCAAGTCTTTTCATCGATCGTTTTTTCATTCTCAATATAAGGTGGATTACACACTATTACATCCACTTTAAATCCATTATTAATAAATGGTTCAAGCATATCACCTTGGACTGCAGCAACGTTTGTTAATTGTTGATTTTCAATATTCTTATTAGCGACATCCAAAGCTTCTTCTGAAATGTCAGAAAGAGTAATAGAACTATCTTTAAAGATATGAGCAAGACTAATACCAATACAACCACTGCCAGTACAGACATCGATAATCTTTAGATTATCTTTATTAAATATATCCTTAATAAGTTTCGCAGTATTGAGCACTAATTGTTCAGTTTCTTGTCTTGGAATTAAGACGTTTTTGTTTACATAAAAAGGCTTCGCTAAAAAGTAAGCCTTATTAAAAACATATTCAATCATTTCACCGTTAAGATAACGGTTCATGGTATCAATGAATCTATTTTCATCTTTAATTTCAGCATCTAGATTTTGTGATAAAAGAAGATGGTCAAAACCATTGCATTCTTCTAACGAAAAGTAAATAACTGCATCACTTATGCCTTCTTTTTTATATTTGAAGAGCAGCTCGCGATTTGTAGACATTATTATTCGCCCGCCATTTTTGCGGATTGATCATAGTGAATTAAAGCTTCAATGATTTCATCTAATTCACCTTCAATGACGCGGTCTAATTTTTGAATTGTGAAGCCAATACGGTGGTCGGTAACACGGTTTTGTGGGTAGTTATAAGTTCTAATCTTTTCACTTCTTTCACCAGTGCCGATTTTTAAACGACGTTCGTTACCAATTTTTTCTTGCTGTTCTGCAAGCATATTAGCGTACATCTTTGTACGTAACATTTGCATAGCAATTTCTCTATTTTGAATTTGAGATTTTTCAGTTTGGCACGCCACGACTGTGCCAGTTGGGATGTGGGTAATACGAACTGCGGATTCTGTCTTATTAACGTTTTGACCACCCGCACCTTGTGAGTGATATGTATCGACTTGTAAATCGTTAGGATTAATTTGAATATCAATTTCTTCCGCTTCAGGCATGACTAAGACAGTCGCAGTACTTGTGTGAATACGGCCTGAGGCTTCAGTCTTTGGCACACGTTGAACACGGTGCGCGCCACTCTCGAATTTTAATTTTGAGAAGACACGGCTACCACTTATCTTGAAAGAAATGAGGGCAAAGCCACCAGATTCGGATGGGTTTTCATCAAGGATTTGAATCTTCCAACCTTGGGCTTCAGCGTATCTTGTGTACATTCTGAAAAGGTCGCCCGCAAAGATGTTAGCTTCGTCACCACCAACAGCGCCTCTAATTTCAACGATAATGTTTTTGTCATCATTAGGATCTCTAGGAAGGAGCATTTCTCTTAAATCATCTAAGAGTTTTTCTTGTTCAGCTTCAAGGCGTTTGATTTCTTCTTTGCCCATTTCCGCTAAATCTGGATCAGAATCATGTGCCATCTCTTTCGCGGCTTCAATATCTTCTTCGTTCTTTTGATATTGATTAAAAGCAGCAACTTGAGGATCCAAGTTAGCTCTTTCTTTTGATATTTCTCTAAATTTAGAGATGTTTTTCATGATGTCATCACTGACTAGTTCTTCATCTATTTCTTTAAGACGTTTTTCGGCAGCAATGAGACGTTGACGCATGCTTTCTTCCATAATAGTTTCCTCTGACCGTTAAGTATTGTAGCACAACTCATGTATAGCACAAAGAGAGAAATATTTCCATTAATAGAATATTAACATTTTATAAGCAAAGGTTTTGGTATATACTTATCACAGGTGATTTTATATGGCTTATAAAGCATTATATCGAACATATCGTCCTAGCACTTTTGAAGAAGTCGCTGGACAAGAACATATCGTCAAGACTTTAAAGAACGCTTTGGCGACCAGAAAGTTAGCTCACGCCTACCTATTCGCAGGCCCTCGTGGTACAGGCAAAACCACAATGGCAAAATTATTAGCAAAAGCTCTTAACTGTGATGAAGGCATTGGCTGTCAGTGTAACGAATGTAAAAACTGTAAAGCAATTATCGATGGTACTCATCCTGATGTTATTGAATTAGACGCTGCTTCTAATAACGGTGTTGATGAAATCAGAGAGCTAATTGATAAAGTAAAATATGGCACAATCTTAGGCCGTTATAAAGTTTATATTATCGACGAAGTTCATATGCTCTCAACAGGTGCGTTTAACGCTCTTTTGAAGACCTTAGAAGAGCCACCAGAACACGTCATCTTTATTTTGGCCACAACTGAACCACATAAAATCCTTCCTACTATTCTTTCTCGTTGTCAAAGATATGACTTCACTAAATTAAGTGATGATGATATTAACAACAGACTAAAGAGTGTTTTAGAAAAAGAAGGCATTGCCTATAACGAAGAAGCTATCAAAATCATCATCTCTTTAGCGGATGGTGGTATGCGTGATGCTTTATCAATCTTGGATCAAGTATTAGCCTATTCTGGCAATAAACTTGAAGTTCAAGACATTTTAGATATCTTCGCTCTTGAATCAAAAGAAGAAAAAATTGCCTTATTAAATGCGATTATCAATAAAGATGTTTCTGATGTCTTGCAAAGAATCAATCGTTATGTTTCTTTAGGCACTGACATCAAGAGATTAACTGATGACTTATTATTAATTTTAAAGGATATATTGATTTATCAATCTTCCCGTAATGTCGATTGTTTGGAAATCTTAACTGAACAAGAAGCCGCTTCATTCTTTAAGGGCTTAGATATTGACGAAACATTAAAGATGATCGATATCATTATGGCCGCGCAAAAGGACTATAAGACCGTTAACTCAATCATCCCATTATTTGAAGTCACAATTCTTAAATTAGTGGCCACCAAGAAAGATGGTCATCAAAGCGCTCCACAACCAAAACCAGTGCAACCTGTATATGAAAAACCTGCTCCTGCTCCAGTAAGTAGACCAGCACCACAACCAAGACAAGAGCCTGCTCCAGCACCTAAACAAGAAGAAATTATTTCCTTACTTGATCAACCTGAGTCAGAGCCAGAAAAGGCTCCAGAAATTGTTCTTTCTAAAGATGTATTAACAATTAAGAACACCAAGAAAGATGGTTCATTCTTCATCGATGATGACTTAATGCTCGATATCATGGTTATTTCCAAGAAAGACATTAAGAATTCATTAATCGAAAACTGGTCATCAATTAAGAAAATTATTACTCATCCAGAATTAGGTAGAGCCGCGGCAATGTTAGCGGATGGTCATCCATTAGTCGCTTCGCAAAAGATTTTAGTGGTCGAATATCAATTTCCTAACATCACTGAAAAAGCTAATTTATTAGAAAACCAAGAAGCCATTCAAAATGTCATTCAAACTGTTTTCAACAAGAAGATGTTTGTCTACGCAGTAAGTAGAAAAGATTCAATTAGATGGCAACAACACTACATGAATAGTTATCAACTTGGTAAATTACCAAAACCAGATACAATCAACATAGAATTCGAAGGAGAATAACACTATGAACATGCAACAAATGATGGCGCAAGCCCAAAAGATGCAAAGAGAACTTAGAAAAGCACAAGCTGAATTAGCCGCGAAAGAATTCAAAGTCGCTAAAGGTGGCGCTGTGACAGTTACAGTTCTCGGTAATAAGGAAATCAAAGCTATCGAAATTGATAATGATGCTTTTGATCCAGAAAACAAAGAAATGATTCAAGATATGATTGCTTTAGCAATTAATGAAGCCATGGCTAAAATTGATGAAGAAAGTGAAGCCATTAACGAACGTATTACTGGCCAACCTGGAGGTTTCGGCTTCTAATTATGGAAAAGTTAAAGGCTCTTATTCGTTTAGAAGAATCTTTAGCCAAGTTACCAAGTGTTGGTCGTCGTAGCGCGGAACGTATGGCGTATGCGATGCTCAACATGGAAGATGATGACTTAGTGGAGTTTTCTGATGCGATTAAAAACCTTAAACAATCCATACACGTCTGCCCTATCTGTGGTTTTTTAACAGAAGGTGAGAAGTGCGTTGTTTGTGATGATTCAGAACGTGATCAAGATACTTTGATGATTGTTTCTTTCCCAAAAGACGTCATCGCTTTTGAAAACGCTGAATATTATCGTGGTTTATACCACGTTTTAAACGGGGTTATCTCTTTAAGTAAAGGTAATGGTGTGGATGATTTAAATATCACTTCATTACTAAAGAGATTGGATGAGCACCACTTCAAAGAAGTGATTATCGCCACTAACCCCACAATTGAAGGAGAAACCACTGCTCTATATATTGCCAAATTAATCGAAGGCAAAGTTGATGTTGTCACTAGATTAGCCTATGGCTTACAAATGGGTGGTAATTTAGATTACACCGATGCCTTAACTTTATCTAAGGCCGTCGAAGGAAGAAGAAAATTATAAGAGGTAGCAAGTATGTTTATTACTCTTGAAGGACCAGAAGGATCTGGAAAAACAACCGCAGTTAACTATGCTGTTAGTAAATTAGAGGAGATGGGGTATCAAATTGTCCGTACTCGTGAACCAGGTGGTACTCCAATCGCGGAACAAATTCGTAATGTCATTTTAGACAAAGCCAATACTGCGATGGACAAAAGAACAGAGGCTCTTCTTTATGCTGCTTCAAGAAGACAACACCTTGTTGAAAAGGTCTGGCCTGCTTTAAAAGAAGGCAAAATCGTCATTTGTGACCGTTATTTAGATTCTTCCTTAGCCTATCAAGGTGGCGCGAGAGGTTTAGGCATTGATAACGTCTTAAACATTAATATGTTTGCCACTGAAGGCACATTCCCAGATTTAACTCTCTTATTTGATATTGAACCAGAGATTGGTTTAGCAAGAATCGCTGCTAATGCGAATAGAGAAGTAAATCGCTTAGATTTAGAAAAATTAGAATTCCATAAAACTGTTAGAAATACATTTTTAGAATTAGCGAAGCGTTATCCAGAACGTTTCGTCATCATTGACGCTAGCAAGAGTCAGGAAGAAGTGGCTAAGGCCACTCTTGATGTGATGCTATCAAGAATATGCAAGTAGAGAAATATCTTAAGAAATATCAACCAGTTATTTATCAAACCTTTGTTAATTCATTACAAAAAGGTCAACTTTCTCACGCCTATCTCATCTCAGGAACTAATGGTTCACCACTTTTAGATATTGCTAAATTCTTTGCTAAATCTATCTTGTGTGATGACCCATCCCCACTAGCGTGTAATTCTTGTATCACTTGCTTACGAGTGGATGATGATAACTATCCAGACTTTTTCGTTTTTGATGGTAGCAAAGCGACTATTAAAAAAGACGCAGTTACCACAATTGAAAGTTCTTTTGATAAGAAAGCTTTCGAAAATAAAGGTATTAGAATATATATTCTCCACCTCATTGAAAACATGACTATTGAGGCTATTAATAGCATTCTTAAGTTCTTAGAAGAACCTGGGCAACAAATCTATGCTTTCTTAACCACAAATAATGAGAATAGTATCTTGCCCACAATTATTTCTAGATGCCAAGTTTTAAGAATGAAATTAATCGACAAGAATATTGTTATTAATGACGCTATCTCCTTTGGAGTGGATAAAAAAGACGCCGAATTATTATCTTATTTCTATAACGATGGAGAACTCATTAAGGAGATCATTGATGACAAGGAAAATAACGAAGTGTTCTTTAACGCTAAGCAATGTTTTGAAGAAGTTATCCAAGTAATGGATGAAAGCGATAAAGACGCTCTTATCTATTACGTTCAAGGTAACATTTCAAACCAAATTAAAAGCAAAGAAGCCTGTCGTTATTTCATTAATATGCTAGTGATGGCCTTTGAAGATATGATTGCTATTTCTAACGAAAAGCAACCATTCTTAGAAAGTTATGCTACAATATTAGAACATCTTTCCACGAAACTTTCTCATATTAGTGAAAGTTTGATTGAATTATTAAGATGTGCTACTGCAATAAACACTAATGTCAATATCACCCTATTGATTGACCACATATTTTATATCATTACCAAAGAGGACTAATATATGCCAAAAATTGAAGATAATAACCATACACAGATTACTGATCAAAAACACGATTATTCACATTTCGTTGGTGTGAAATTTTTAAACACTCCACGTGCTTACTTTTTTGGCACTACCGATAATAACTATGCTTTGGGTGATAAAGTTGTCGTAGAAACAGTTAGAGGCATGGAATTAGGCACTATTGCCATTGAACCAATTTCCATCGATAAATATGGTAACGGTTTATTCCTAAAACCAATCATTAGAAAAGCCACTGATGTGGATATCCGTTTATCCGAAATTAACGCAAAAGATGCAGTATATGCATTAGAAATCTGCCAAGTTGAATCTAAAAAACTCAACTTAGATATGAATTTAATTTCTTGTGAATATACTCTTGATAAATCCAAAGTCATCTTCTCCTATTTAGCGGATGACCGCGTTGACTTCCGTGAATTATTAAAAGTCTTAGCCTCACGCTTAAGAACAAGAATTGAATTAAGACAAATTGGTTCTCGTGATAAAGCCAAAATGATTGGTGGTCTTGGTGTGTGTGGCTTACCACTTTGCTGTTCCACATTCTTGAATGAATTTGATGGTATTTCCATTAATAGAGCCAAAAATCAAATGCTCGCGATTAACATTCCTAAGTTAAGTGGACAATGTGGTAAATTAATCTGCTGTTTAAAATATGAAGATGACGCTTATACCGAAGAGAGAAAGAAATTCCCAGAATTAGGTAGTAAAGCTTTTATCGACAAAGTCGAATATACTGTCACAAACATCAATATTCTTTCTCGTGTGGTAAAGATTGAAAATGACGAAGATATTAAGTTCCTTCCTTTGGAAGACTTTTATAAACAAGTAGGCGCGAATAGGGTGAAAGAAAAACGCTATGAAAAGAAGTAAATCTTACGATAAAAACAATTTGCTCCTTTATCTAGTAGCAACACCTATTGGTAACTTAAAAGAATTCTCTCCTCGCGCTATTGAAGTAGTAAGCGAGGCTGATATTGTCGCTGCTGAAGATACACGTAATGCTCACGATTTGTTAGCCCGTTTTAACATTAAGAAAGAATTGTATTCTTTAAGAGAGCATAATGAAAAAGAAGCAAGCAAACACTTAGTTTCCCTTATCCAAGCCGGAAAGAAAGTTGTTTATATGTCTGATGCTGGTTATCCAGGTATTAGCGATCCTGGCTACTTATTAGTGCAAGAATTAATCGCTAATGACATTTGTGTTTCCACTATTTCTGGTTCTTCCGCTTTTATTAATGCTTTAGTGGCCTCTGGTTTAGAAACTAGACACTTTTTCTTCTATGGATTCTTATCTGCGAAAGATAACGAAGCTAAAGAAGAGATTAGTAACTTAAAAGCTCTTAAAAATACTCTTATCTTCTATGAAGCACCTCATAGAATCTTAAGAACTTTTGATTTACTAAAAGAAGGCCTCGGAAATCGTAAAGCATGTTTGGCTAGAGAATTAACCAAGCTTAACGAAGAATACATTAGAGGCACTCTTGAAGAACTCTCTATGATTGACGAAGATACCTTAAAAGGTGAAATGGTTATTATCGTCGAAGGAAATAACCAAGAAGTGATGATTAAAGACGAGGAAATCACTGCCCGTGTCGCTTATTTCATTAATTTAGGTCTTTCACAAAAAGACGCGATTAATGTCGTCAGTGAAGAGTTCAAAATCAACAAAAACTACATCAAAAAATTACTATTCTAAAACTTATGGATATCGTATTTGCAAAAGATAGGGATAAAAAGCCTAATCCTTTTATGGGATTGTGGAAAAAGATCGTCGAGAAGTTTAAAAACTTCCGCTTTTCAAATACGTTTTATTATTTTCTAATACTCATTGTTATTAGCATTGGCTTTTATATGCTGATGCTCGTACAAAATGGCTTTACTTTAGCCTATGGTGGCGACTATACCGCTCAATATATCCCTATGGGATACCATATTTGGGATTATTATCATGACTGGATTAATACTGGCCACTTTACCTTATTTGATCCAGAACTATATTTAGGCGCTAACTCATTAGGTTCTAATGCCTATTATGGTTTATTTTCGCCATTTAATATCATCATAGTTATCTTGCCAAGAGTCTTTGTGCCACATAGCGTTGCTATCACATCAATGATTAAACTTGCTTGTGCGGGTTTATTCTTCTCAATCTATGTGAAGAAGGCCTTCAAAGTTAAAGAATCTGTTTCATTTATATGTGGTATCGCTTACGCCTTCTGTGGTTGGGGCGCTTTCTATCTTTGGTATAACAACTACCAAGACATTTTAGTGTTCTTGCCAATCGTTTTATTAGGTATTGAAAAGACATTACAAGAAGAAAAACCATGGGTTTTAGCATTAGGCGTCTTCTTCCTTGCGATTTGTAACTATGTTTTAATGGTTCCTTATCTTATCACCACTTTCTTCTATGCGATGTTCCGTTTCTTCCAAAGAATTAGAATAAACGATGCAAAGAAGAATTTTAGATTATTAGGATTAGGCTTTGCTGGCTATGCGGTTGGTCTATTAATGGCAGGTTTTATATTCATCCCCGCTTTTATGGCCACGATGTCATCCCCAAAACTTGATAGTTATTCCTATTTTGGCGAATTAAAGAAATTATTAGCGGCCAAAGACTTCAAATCTTTCTTTGAATTATTATTCTCTTGGAAGAAAGCTCCTGATCAACACGGCCGTATTTTTAGCAATCGTATTTGGTATCCAATTATCGAATTCTTCTTCCCACCAACAACTTGTCGTTCATTACCAACTTTAGAGTTATATAACTGGGACTTTGATGATATCGCTGTTTCTTTATGGTGCTATATCCCGTTTATCATGTTCTTAGTGCCAGCTTTTATTCAATCAGGCAAAGAAAAGAAATGGTCACATTATATTGCTTTAGCGTTAATTCTTTTCTCATTATTCACCCCATTTATGTATTACTTAACCATGGGTATGACTAATGCCTATGCAAGATGGACATTAATTGTTCCCGCAATTTTAATTGCCTATGTTGGTACATATTTAAATAAGATTCCAAATGTTTCTAGATGGCATATCCATATTGGTTATGCATTTGCCTTAATTGGTATTATTGTCTCTTGGATTTTAACAGAACATATTGCGGTTAAAGAGCCTAAGAATGGCAGTGACTTTATGTATCGTTTTGTGGAAGGTAATTTTAATTTCACCACCCTAGCGTTCATTCTTATGATTGTCTATACCACTGCGGTCTGGATTGTATTGTTCTTAATCTATAACAAGAAAGCATTCTTTATCGTTGTGACCGCGCTTGTATCCGCTGAAGCTATCGCAGTTGGCAACTTTGTTACATGTGGACATGGTTATGATGGTACGCACAATAACGGTTACGCTGCCAACGAGAGATTTAGAAAAGTCTTAGCACAAGTGCAAAAGACCGATAAATCATTCTATAGAGTTTATACCTCTATCGGTGATGCGTGGAGTATCAATAATAGTTTTATTAACGGTTATAATTCTGGTAGTTTCTTCCACTCTTTATATAACTTTGAAATTGATGATTTCACGATGTGGAATGGTTTAAGAGATGGTAGAAAAGCTGTGGCCGGTAGCTATCGTGGTAAATACCAAGACTTAGATAATTTGTTAGGGGTTAAGTACTACTTTATCAGCAAAGCAAAGAGTATGTATAACAACATCGAAGCAAATAATAAAGGTGGATATTTAGCTAACGTCCCTCATGATTTTGAAGAAATGAAGGAATTAGAAACAAGTGAATACAAGGTTTATCAAAACAAAAACATGAATGCCTTTGGTCATGCTTATGACACGATTTATGATGGTGAATTAGTGGGCGATGTCGCTAGATATGATGTCACTTGTGTTAAAAATGGTATTACCTTAGCCAATATGGCGGCGGTTTCTAAAGAAGATGCTGAAGAGATCAAGTCTGATAGCATTAGTGTAGTTAGTGAAAAACCTGAAGTTCCTTCTGTTCAATCGCTCTATAAATCAATCGATTATAGACACGCTGTTTACAATGTTGGTACATACGCTAAATCTTATGATTTTGCTAAGATTCCAGATATTGATAAAGACTTTGAACCAGTTACAAACTATTTAGATGAAGATACGATGAAATATTTCGCCATGTATACACCAATGCATAATGGAGATCCACTCTTTAAAGCGGGTACATCTTTATATGTTCGCGCTCCATTCTCTGGCTCTAGAAAATATAATTTCTATTTCATCGATAAAGATAACAAAATCTTCATGATGGATGCTCACGATGACGATACAAGTGATAATACCGCTTATATGCGTGGCTTCTACATCACTAGAGATGTTTATAAGATTGCAGTGTGTGGCAAATACTTCGAAAGTTATACTTCCGATAGCAATATTAGATTCTATTCCGAAGATATTTCCCACTATCGTGATAGATGGGACAAGTTAAACGCTAATCCAGTCACTGATATCAAATATTCCGCGGATAAATTCACATTCAAAACCAACTATACTTCTAGCAAATTAGTGGTCTCTTATGTGGCCTTTGATAATGGCTGGAAGATTAAGGCTAAAGATAACACCACTGGTAAAACCAGTGACTTAAAAGTTTATAAGGCTAACGGTGGCTTTGTTTCTTTCGTCGCCCCAGTTGGTGATTATTCATACGAAATGACTTATCAAACACCATATTTAAATATTTCATATCTTGGTTCCACCTTCGCTTTCATTGGTTTCTTTACCTCAATGCTTGGCTATTATTTGTATCACGAAAAGAAGAAAAACCACTATTTAGACAAAATATATAGAGAAAATTAGTTTTATTTTCTCTTGCTTTTATATAGTTTACTCCTCTAAGATATTAGAGGTTTTTTCTAAGGAGGGCCTCATTTATGAATATTCGTAACATTGCCATTATCGCACACGTTGACCATGGTAAGACCACATTAGTCGACCAACTTTTAAAATCCTCCGGCACCTTCCGTGATAACGAAGAAGTTAACGAAAGAGCGATGGATAGTAATGATATTGAAAGAGAAAGAGGCATTACCATCCTTGCTAAAACAACATCCATTATTTATAAAGACACAAAAATCAACATTCTTGATACTCCAGGACACGCTGACTTCGGTGGTGAAGTTGAAAGAATTATGAACATGGTTGATGGTTGCTTATTGCTCGTTGACGCTTTCGAAGGCACCATGCCTCAAACAAGATTCGTCTTGAAGAAAGCCTTGCAAGCCCACATTAAACCAATCGTTGTTATCAATAAAGTCGATAGAAATAACATTGATATCGAACGCACTCTTGATGAAGTCTTAGAACTCTTCATTGAATTAGGTGCTCCTGATGAATTCTTAGAATTCCCAGTCATTTATACTTCTGGTTTAAAAGGTACATCGTCTTTAGAGGCTAATGTTTCCACGCAAAAACCAGGTATGGAACCATTGTTAGACACAATTATTAAAGAAATTCCTGCTCCAAAAGTTGATGTTAACGCTCCACTTCAATTGCAAGTCGCCTTATTAGACTATAACGACTTTGTCGGTAGAATTGGCTTAGGCACAATTAAAAAAGGTACAATCCACGTTAACGATAACGTTACCGTTGCTAGACTTGACGGCACCACCACTAATTTCAGAGTTATGAAGTTATTTGGTTATCAAGGCTTAAAAAGATTAGAAATTGAAGAAGCTTCCGCTGGTGAAATCGTCGCAGTCGCAGGTTTAACCGATATTAACGTTGGTGAAACAATCGGTGCCTTCAATAACGTTGATCCATTACCTCCAATTAGACTTGATGAGCCAACCTTGCAAATGACATTCGGCACTAACTCTTCACCATTATCTGGTCAAGACGGTAAGTTATTAACCGCGAGAAAGATTGAAGAAAGATTGTTTAGAGAAACACAAAAAGACGTTGCTCTTAAAGTCGAAAGAATCCCAAATAAAGAATCTTGGGTTGTCTCTGGTAGAGGTGAATTACACTTATCCATCTTAATCGAAAACATGAGACGTGAAGGCTTTGAATTAGAAGTCAGTAAACCACAAGTCATCATTAAAGAAATTGATGGTGAAAGATGTGAACCATATGAAGACTTATTAATCGATGTGCCAAATGAATATGTTGGTGACATTATGATGTCTTTAGGCAATAGAAATGCTGAACTAGTTAATATGGACGCTAGAGAAACAGTTACCATTCTCCAATATGTCATCCCATCTCGTGGTTTATTAGGCTTTATGACCAATTTCATGACCTTAACCAAAGGGTATGGCATTATCTCTCATACATATAAAGAATATCGCCCAGTATCCGGTGCTTCATTAGGCGAAAGACAGATTGGTGTCTTAGTGGCCACTGAAACAGGACAAGCCACTCCATACGCTATCGAGCACGTTGAAGAAAGAGGCACAATGTTCATTGAACCAGGTGTCATGGTCTATGAAGGCATGATTATCGGTGAAAACCGTTATGATATCGACTTAGCAGTTAACTGTGTTCTTAAAAAGAACTTAACTAACGTAAGAAGTGCTACTAAAGATAATACTGTTGTCTTAAAGACACCACGTAAGATGTCCTTAGAAGCTTGCTTAGACTATATCAATAGTGATGAGCTTGTGGAAATCACACCATCCACATATAGAATGAGAAAGAAGATCCTCAACACAGCGGAACGTAAGAAATACGATTCTCACGTGAGAAGAGGTGAAATCTAAAAAAAGCGCTGCGGCGCTTTTTTATTTATCTTCGTTATTAAATAAGTGTCTGATATTAACATATGGACCAAACAAGGTCACAATGTCATTCTTTTCAATAATCATATCTTTATCAACGAAGAGATATTCATTGTTTCTTTTAATAATAATGATTTGAATGGAGTAGCGATCTGTTAGATGGCTATCTTTCATTTTAATACCATCAAGTTCTTTTGGCACTTCATGGACCACAACTTCCATTAAGGTATTAGCCCCATAGTTATTAATTAATTGAATTTCATTAGTGTTATCAATTACGACCGTATCGTTGGTTTTCTTATGCTCCGCGAGTGAATTAATAAAGCATTCGCGAATATCGTTAATATGACCATACGCAACGATAACATCACCCTTAGCGAGCATTGTGTCTCTGCTAATAGTCACACGTCTATTGCCTCTTCTTAAAGAAAGAAGAATTAAGGCGTATTTTTTAGTTAACGCCATATTACCTAAAGATGCTTCTTTAGCGAACTCTGGAAGCCTATTTAAAACGACTTCCACGATTGCGCTTCTACCATAATAGTCGAGGACGGTAATGATATTTGTTTCTCTTCTTGCTTTAGAAGTATTAATCGCAATTTTTTCTAATAACTTTTGGAACTTCTTATTAATTGGTGGAATTTTAAGGAATAAAACCAAAAGGAATACACCAAGAGAAATGTAGAAGACAATGAAATACCATTCGGTAAATGTTCTAGCGGGACGGTCCGCATTAAGTGATTCACCAATAGAAATTAACACGTTAATGATTAAGCCCATGATAACGACAGAGAAGATGTGACCTGTATACATACAGACAACAGCGATTCTTCTACGACGGTTATCATTAGTGATAATTTCACTTTCTTGTGTGGTAAAGCCCGCACCTGTAAATAATGAAGCCACTTGGAATCTAATTTTATTAGTGGCAAGCCCAGTTAACTTAAAGGCCACAGAAAAAAATTCAATCATAATAAGATAGATTGCTGTAACCGCTAAGATTAAGGAAGTTGCTAACCAAAAGTTCATATATACTATTTTACCTATTTATTTTCAAATAATGCACCAAACTCTTTTGGTGTTGGAGCGGTAAACTTCATTAGCTTACCTGTAAATGGATGAATAAAGTCTAATTCATAAGCATGCAAACCAAGTCTTTTAATCGGATTAGCGGGTTCGCCATACTTATCATCACCAATGATATGGTGACCTCTTTCACCTAAGTGAACACGAATTTGATTCTTTCTACCAGTATCGATATTGACATCAAGTAAGGAATACGTGCCATTAGTTTTCATTACTTTGTAGTGGGTAATCGCAAGTTGTCCGTCCCCTGGTTTTTTAGAAGAATACATCAAGTTTTGACTATTCTTTTTTAAATAAGATTTAATCGTATCACTATTCTTTTCCATGACACCTTCTACAATCGCGTAATAACCGCGTTTTTTAACGATATCATTCCACTTCTCTTGTAAGGCTTGTTGAATCTTCACGTTTTTCGCGATCATAAAGACACCAGAAGTATCTTCATCTAATCTATGGACCACGAAGACACGGTTATGTTTATCTTTTTGTTGCACATAATCACTTAGCATGCGGTACGCTGTGGATGATTTCTCATTATCAGAGGCTACTGAAAGTAGACCACTAGGTTTATTAATAACGATGATGTCATCATCTTCATAAATAATTGGTAATTTACTTCTAGTTTTCTTTTTAATTGGGGAATTAGAAATAATAATTGTGTCCTCTGGATATAATTTGAAGTTAAATTGGCTAACAGGTGCACCATCAATAGAGACACGGTGTGAACTTAATAATGACTTCACAGAGTTTCTTGATTGGTTTTTAAATGTCTCTAAAAGGAATTCTAAAAGCTCACATTCTTTTGTGACCTTATATTCCTTGATGTTGTTGTAATTCTTCTTAACAGGCGCCTTTTCACGCGCTTTATTTCTGTTGCCTGGTTTCTTCATATCTACATTATATATGCGAGTAACAAAAAAGGCACCTAATTGAAGTGCTAATGTAAAAGTGGACAAGGTAAAAAAGCCTCCGTCCACTTTTTTCTTTGATATTCTATTTGAAGGAGGTTATTAAATGGCAAGAACATACAAAAGAAAATTCACCATGCGTAGTCCTGAAGAAAAAGAAGTTTTGGAAGAACAAAGAGACTCACTCTCCCCTATCGTTAAATATATGATTAATCCTGGCTATGCAGATGTAGACGCTAACTTATCAGTGTTTGAAAAAACAAACGCCGCGATTAACGCAGCGTTCAGTTGTATATCTACTCTAGTAGCAGAGAAGATTATTAAATAAACAAGCCGCTCCAATGAACGACTTGTCCTTTGAAAGGATGATTGCCAAACCCACCTCAACACGACATAGTTTAAAGCGGTTTTGGACAACCTTAATCAATGTTGATAATTATTGTTTAATCTTCAATGTACCATCAGTGATAAGTTTGCCTGATTTACGGTCATATAGAAGAATTCTATTAGTGTCAAATGAGACGTTAATCTTCGCGCCCATTTCATAGTCAACATCACCGTATACAACAGATGTTAAGAAGAAATCATCGATTGATAGTTTAACTGTTGTTTCAGTACCAGTAGGAAGAGCACTATAGATTTCACCTTTTAAACCACTATTTTGGTTTTTAATGTTTATAAAGACAGGTCTAATGCCTAAGATAAGTGTATCATCTGGAATATCGTGTTCTTCTTCTGCTTCGATGTCGCCATGAACTGTGTGAATATGATAGTTAAAGCGGCGATCAGCGTTTTCTTTTTCAACATAACCACGTTGTTTCTTTGCTTCTTCTAAAGCATCTTCTTTAGCTTGAATTTCAGCATCACGTTGTTTGAAGAATTCGTTGATATCGACTTTCTTGTTAGGTATGAACACAAATGTTCTACCATTTAACATTTCAAGTTCAATCACATCACCCTTTTGGGTTGGACGCGCTTCAATAAAGTTAATAGATGGTGAACCAATGAAGTCTGCGACAAATAAGTTAGCAGGCTTTTTGAAGATATCTAATGGTGGTTCATATTGTTGAAGTACACCATTGTTGATTAAGCAGACACGTGTCGCAAGAGTCATAGCTTCTTGTTGGTCATGGGTCACGTAAACGAATGTTGAACCTGTATCAAGGTGTAAACGTTTTAATTCAGAACGCATTTCTAAACGTAATTTAGCATCTAAGTTAGATAATGGTTCATCCATGAAGATAACTTTTGGCTCTGGTGCTAAGGTTCTTGCGATAGCGACACGTTGTTGTTGACCACCTGATAATTCAGATGGATAACGATCCATGAATTCGCCAATGTGAACGATACGTGCCACATGACGGACTCTTAAGTCGATTTCTTCTTTATTTAACTTACGGTATTTAATGATTGGTTTTCCTTCTGCATCAACATAAACACCATTGTCGTTGAAGATACGACCTTTTTCTTTTTCAGTGTTACGAATCTTTTCGGCTTTTTCTAAGAATTCTTTCCTCTTTTGTTCTGCGAAATCCTTACATTCAGTTAAAGGCTTAGAATCAAAATTAAGAGCATATAATTCATTAGCAGCGCTCATAGAAATCTTAAAGCCATCAATTAAATATAAACAGGCTTTGTTTTTATCGACTTTGCCTTTCTTATCAACTGCATAGTTGAGGAATTTTCTAATGTCGGTAACTTTAGTTACGGCTTTAGAAAGAGCGATGTATTTAAGATACTCACTATTAATGAGTGGTAAATTATCGTGTAATTCTTGTAAACCAAATGTGATGTTTTTATAAACAGTCATATGTGGCCACAAGGCATAGTTTTGGAATAAGAATCCGACATGACGATTAGCAGCGGAAACATTAATTCCTTCTTCAGAGTCATAGACGACTTGATCGCCGATGACAATTTTACCGGAAGTTGGAGTTTCTAAACCCGCAATCATACGTAATGTTGTGGTTTTACCACATCCAGAAGGACCAAGTAAGGTAATGAAGCCATTATCTTCAAGTTCCATTGAAATATTGTCAACGCCGAAGAAGTTACCCCAACGTTTTGTGACATTTGTCAAAATGATTTTAGGCATATTATTTTGCTGAACCTCCAATTCCTTTATCCATAGAAGCACCAGTCAAGAAGTTGACTAGGTAGTTAGCTGCTAGGATGATAACAATAAGCAAGAAGTTTGCGGCGTTCTCTAAAGCGGCAACGCCAGTATCTTCGAGCATAAACATGAAACGTGTAAGAATGAAATAATCACTGCCGAGGAAGACGAACAAGTCTAATTCTCTCATACAGGATATAAATGGTAATAAGAAACCAGATATAATCGCGGCCTTTTGAATTGGGAAGATGATGTGTGTCATGCGTTTCCACCATGGGATATGCATGATAAGACCAGCTTCTTCAATTTCCGCGGATAACTGTAGCATCGCATTAAGTGATGTTCTTGAGGCAAATGGGATGTATTTAATAACACCCACTACCACCATCACGATAAAAATACCAACAGTAGCGCTTGATGCTGGGACACCTAACTTAGTGGCGACAAGCATAAAGATTAATGAAAGCGCGACAGATGGCATCAAGTACGGGAAGAATGCGACGTTATTAACCACAGCGCCAAGTACTGACTTTCTCTTTCTTGAAACTGCATAACCAATTAACAAGCCGAATAGACCCGCAAAGAAGCCACAGGCTAACGATAAACCAAATGAACCGAGTAATGATGACCAGACACGTTTTTCATTTAATAAACCAACATATCCAGCGGAAGCATTACCAATTGGTTCTTTTGAAATCCAAGCCTTGAATGATAAGCCGCTTGAGAAGTCACCAGAGTTCGGTAAGAGTGATTCTAGGAAGAAGGAAATCATTGGACCGAAGCAGGTGATTGCCACGAAGAAGCAAACGACACCACCGGTAATCCAACGACCGATTTTACCAAGATTGCGTTTACTAATTTGTCCGGATTTACCGGTAACTGTAGTGAATTGCTTACGAGAACCTGTTTGTAATTGATTCATGATAAGCATTACGACACCGATAAGAATTAAGACAATCGCAACAGCATAACCTGAACCGATATTTCTACCACCAGAACCTTCAATCAATCCTTTCATACGCGTTGCTAACGTGTAGAATTGAACCGGATTACCTAAGGTTGTAGGAACAGAATATGAAGACATAGCCGATGAGAAAACAAGCAAGATCGTTGAGAATAATGCTGGTTTTAGCATTGGAACCGTCACTTTGGTAAAACGTTTCCACCTAGGAATATTTAAAATTGTTGCTGCTTCTTCGAGGTTGCTATCCATATTACGAAGAGCACCACCAATGAGAATATACGCGAATGGGGTATAGTGTAGGCCAAGGACCATAGCAATTGGGAACCATCCAAATATCATCCAATTTGGAACCATGATATGAGTTAAAGCTTGGAATTCACCACCAAAGGCGGAGAATCCAGACGCGGTGGTCACAAAGAAGTTCTTCCAGAACAACGCTAGTGTCCATTGAGGCATGATGTAAGGGAAAATAAAAACAGCACCGATAAATTTCTTAAATGGCATATTTGTTCGAGTAATTAAGAATGCCATTATGCCACCAAATGCAATTGCGAAGATACATGCAAAGATAGAGACGAGTAAGCTTCTTGCAAGAGGTAGCCAGAAATTACCAACTGCTAATTTTGAATTAAACAAAATAGACCACCAGTTATAGAAAGTAAATTGACCGGCGTTTAAATAATCTCTATCACCATCTGCCCAAGCATTCCAGACATCGATTTCCCAGTGATCAACAGGAACAATGCCTTTACCAGAAGCAGTGAGTGAAGATACTAAAAGAGAAATAAAAGGGAAAACATTTAAAATCAAAAGAATAACTGCAAACATAATTAAAATGGAGTTTGCAGGAACGCCTAAGAATGTAAATGTTTTTGTTGCACCACGGCGAACAACTTTAAAAAACGGAGTTCTTTCTTTGTTTGTGAATGCAGCTGACATAAAGATCTCTCCTTATAATTTATCAGCCACACAAAGCGGCAAGCCCGTGAAGAGCTTGCCGACCTAGGGTGTGACTAGTTATTTTATTTCTTTGCAGCGATTTGTTGCATGATGAATGCAGCAACTGTGTTGTAGTATGTACCAATGTAGCTTGGTGTTTCGACTGTTGATTTAGCAGTGTCAATCCACCATTTAGCGCTTGGGTCATTTAAGCATGGGAATTCGTTTGGTTTAGAACTATCAACGGTCCATTTGCCATCTTCACCAACGCTTCCATGTCCGTTCATTGAACGGTCTTGGTTGATTTCTTCACCATATGTTGGATAGTCACCAACGTCGCCTGACCACTTGGAGTAGCCAACTTTAGTTGTGGATAAGAAGTTAATGAAAGCACATGTTGTCCATGGGAGTGGGCTATCTGGCATGAGCATTAAGTAATGCTTATACATGAAGCCACCGAAACCCTTCATAGCAAGTGTTGGGTTCTTGCCATCAGAGTGTTTGTCACCTAAAGCAGCAATAACGATGTCTTTCTTTGTAACTTGAGCAGATTCTTCAACGTTTTGAATCTTGGAATAAACAATCCATGCAGCGTGACCTGGAGCAGCGACGAATGCTTTAAGAGCAGCACCGTCATCAGCATAGAATGTAGCGTTCTTAATGAAACGTTCGATGAATAAGAACGCGTATGAACGATCACCACCGTAGCTTGCATATTTTTCTAAAGCTTTCTTATCTAAACCGGAAGAGTTTGTCTTATCTTCGAAAGCTTCTTTTAATAACTTGCAGTTGTCATCGGATGTGAGTTGGATGAGCCAGTCCATGTTAACGTTTTCGTTTGTTGGATCCATTGTGTCAATGGTGACGCCTTCTTTAGCGAAATCCCAAACGTTATCGATTTCCACGTTCTTTTCTTTGTTGTTGTACATCCATGTTTTGAATTGGAATTGTAATGAGAATGGATTTGCATCACGTTCTTTATTAACGCCCTCTTTTTCATTCCATTCTTTTGGAATGTAGTTGACGTAACCTTTTTCGATACCTTTAGTTTGAAGTTGGTAACCGTCTTGTAAGAGAGCACCACTTGTCACTGGTTTGTTAGATTCGATCTCTGCGTTTAAGAATGTGTAGATCTTACCATCGACTGTTGTTTGGTAATCGATTTGATCAACAGAGATTTCTTTAGCGCCAGATGGTCTAACTTTGTTGAGTTCTTCAACGAATTTGTCTTTAACCTTACCACCACGGCTAGATGTAGCATACCAGTGGAATGTCTTGTCACCGATTTCTTCGGCGGCTTTTTTGAAAAGGTCATCTCTAGACATTTTTTCGGCTTCGGCGACGATTTTCTTCACACGAGTTAATTCCTCGCCACTGCCTTTTGAATTACATGCTGTAAGCATTGCTGAGGTGCTTAAAACTAAAGTGCTTAAGCACAACATTAGTCGTTTAAGTTTCATATGATTTCCTTCTTTCTTTTTACGAACTGAACGCATACCTATCTTAGCACAAAAAATATACTAAACAAGTGTCCTCCGCGCCTAAAAATGATAGAAATCGCAAAATTGTCTTTTATTAATCGAAACATTTTGCTTTGTAAAAAAATGATTATTTTGTTCTTTTTTCTATGACGATTATGTTATTAAGCATCTTTTTTTGCTTGCTTTAAATACACTCAAATTTTGGTTTATTGTTAAGAGAAAAACACGAACATTGGGTATGGTTTTTGTAAAGATTTGCTTTGTAACAAAAAAGCACCTATTTGTTAGCGCTAAGGTTCGGGATGCTAACCATTTTACAAATGCCATGCAAATCGCAAAGACCACTAAGAAAACCAGATGCAAAAAGACATATTTTTATTTTTAATTAATGTTATATGCACGTGCAATGCATTGTCTTAAATACAAAACCCCACATCAGTACAAAACTGACATGGGGTATTGAGCCTTTTTTGAACTGTCTACTTTTTGTTGACTAGTCCAAATTAAGGCGCCTTTATAAGTATTTAGTTATATTATTTACCATCACCTTCATAACGGGTAACTTCTTTACCGCGTAAGAAGGTAGCAATGATGCCTGGGCCACATGTTGTACCAACAATTGGTCCAATTGGAATAATTTCACATTTAACTTTGAGTTCTTCTTCAATTCTGTGTTTGAGAAGTAACGCACGATCCATGCAGTCACCTTGACCAACATAGATTGCATCGGTTTCTTCTGTCATATCTTCTTTAGCGTGTTCGAAGATAGCGTTTAATGACGCCTTTGTGCCTTTAACTTTTTCGATTGTTAAGTTGTTACCTTCTCTATCAGAAATAAAGATTGGTTTAACACCGATGATGTTGCCAAAGAAAGCAGCAGTGCCTTTAATACGACCAGCAGCCTTTAAATAAGATAAGGTATCAACTGTTGCGTAGAATTGATAGAAATAACGTCTTTCTAAAGCCCATTTTTCTAATTCTTCAATTGATAAACCTTCTTGTTGCTTTTTAGCAGCATCCATTGTGAAGATACCTAAAGCGAAGCTAGATGTTAATGTTTCAACACCAATCATCTTACGTTCTGGGAATTCTTCCAATAATTGTTCTCTAGCTAGTAAGAATAGGTTCATTGAACCTGTTAATTTGTGTGAGCACGCGAAGTAGATAACGTCGATGCCCTTTTCAAAGTATGGACGAACCTTATTAAGAACTTCTTCTAGAGAAACTTGAGTTGTTTTAACTTTCTTTCCTTGTTTGAGCCAACCATAGAATTCTTCACAGGTATAATCTTTCCAGTCGATGTCCGCGCGGTATTCAACGCCATCAACGACTAAACCGAAGTGGAAGTAATCAATGTTGTTTTGTTTTCTTAGTTCTGTAGTTAAGTCAGAACTTGAGTCGGTAAAAATTTGATATTTAGCCATAGTATGCCTCCCGATAAGTGTATTTTTGCAAATAAAAAAGGTAATGACTAGTATTAAGTGATTACCTCATAATTACAAATGGTTTACAGTTGTAACATTTGCGATTAAGCACCATCGATGTTAGTGTCGCAAATATTCCTGTGATTGTCGCGTTTTCTTTCTCTTTCCCGCTCACGGAGCATATCAATGTCCTCTCCAGTGAAGTATCTGCTCCTTCTTTTGCGTCTTCTAGATGTATATTCGTCCATATTAAAGTCTCGATTCCACGAATTCTCTAAATTCATCAACTTCTTCTAAAGTGCTTAGCTTCGCCATGAAGAAGCGATCACCCATCGCCCCACTTAACACGTGTGGATAATAGCCATCCGCGGATAATTGATTACGATATTTAGCAAAGATTTCACTATCACTATGTTGATACCAAACACCATTTCTACGTGAAGCGCATGCCGCGTAGTATTTGGTCATATTTAAATCTTGCTTATTTTCATCAAACGCCATAACGTCCGCCCAAATTTGATAACAGTTAACGGATTGTGAGAAGTTAATTAAATCAGGAGTGAAGCCTCCCGCTGGTCTCATATTAGTTTCAAGAGCGACGATATCGCCTTTAACACCGACATTTTTCGCTGCCTTACTTAACCTAAAAAACTCAAGATGGAAGAATCTTTTCTTCACACCAAAAGCTCTCACAACGTTTTGGCCAATCTCTAATAAATCATTCGGCACTTTCTTTAATGTGTAATAGAAAAGATCTTTACCTTCCTTAACAACATCCGCGACAGAAGGTGGGAAGAAGTTAGAAGCGCAGAAAACAACATTGCTATTGCTATCACATATGCCATCAAATGAAATAATGTCACCATAAAGGAATTGTTCACAAATATAGGTGATCCAAGATTCTTTTGTATTAAAGAAGTTATCTAAGTCCGCTTCATTTTCGATTTTATAGTCACCAGCAGCGCCAACACCGATATCAGGTTTGATGAAGACAGGATAACCTACCTTTTCAATAAACTTTAGAACCGATTCTTTATCTGTCACCATCACGTAATCAGCAACTCTCGCACCACCTTTACGGTAGAGTTCTTTCATCAACGATTTGTGTTGCCAGTACTTTAATTCTTCTGGTCTAACACCATTTGGAATATTAAAAATTTGTCTTAGTTCAGCGTCTCTACTAAGCCAATACTCATTATTACTTTCAAGGTAATCAATCTGTCCATATCTATCAGTAAACAACTGAACAGCATTCTTTTGTTCTTCAAAGTTTTCCAAACTGCTACAGCAGTAATAGTCATCTAAACATGTCTTAAGTTCCCACGCTAAACGTTCATATGGGCAGTCTCCAACGCCCAAGACGCGGAAGCCATTAATCTTTAACGCTTCAGCGAACATGTAATAGGTGTCTGGGAAGTTTGGGGAAATTAAGACAAAGTTTTGCATAGTTACCTCTTGAACAATTTATTAATCAATCTATTCAATGGGTTCAATCTTGGATAAATCTTCAAGTAGATTTCCTTATAGATTTGGTCGTATCTCTTGTGATTTTCCATATTTGGTTTGAACACATTGGAGATGTTGGTCATATGTGCTACTGCATCATGAACATCTTTGAATTCACCAACTGCGGTGAATGTCGCCACAGCAGCGCCTAATGATGTTGATTCTATTGTTTGCACTCTAGCGATTTCTAAACCGAAGATATCCGCAGTAATTTGGCAGATTTCATCACTTAATGATCCACCACCAGAGATTCTTAATGATTTAACTTTTTGTTTTTGTGATTTTTGAATGCTTTCTAAGCCTTCACGTAAGGCGAACGCAATACCTTCCACGATAGCGCGGTAGATATGTTTACGTGTATGGACACTTGAGAAGCCCA
>CAMVBL010000010.1 GCA_947165725.1 uncultured Caryophanales bacterium
ATCGTAAATCTAGTTTGACATTGAATCAAAGAAGTTGGATCTGTCCTGAATGTGGAACAAAACATAACCGCGATTTAAATGCCGCGATTAACATCAAAAAAGAAGGAATAAGAATGGTCCTTAATCCTTCTAATTAGTTCTAATCTAAACAAGTTGGATATCTTGTTAATAAATATCCTTAACCGAGGGACTCTCGGGGATAGCCCATTGATACTGAATTCATTAGAGTTCTTGAGTGGGAAGCCCATCTAAAATAGAGCAAGGCAGATGTCACTTTCAATAAAAACGATTGAGAAAACAAAAACCGCCACCGGGAGATGACGGTTTCTAACACTGGTTTTTGTTTATTCTTCAAGCATGATGTCTCTAATTGTATCTAACGTTTCTGCTGGAATCTTACAACCGAGATTTAATAAGTTATAGATGTTGTCCTTTAATGGAGCATTTTCATCATAAGCATAGCCATTTGTGGTATCTGTCTTAACAAAGTTAATAAGATTACGCCAATGATCGTATTGGTGATCACGTAAGTGACTTCTAATATGTTCATTATTGATGGAACTATAGGAAGTTAATTCAAAGTCGATAACTAAGTCACTATAACTAACGCCTAATAAACCATTAATTAAGAAACCAAGTGTACCAGTTCTATCCGCACCACCATAGCAGTGATAATAAATTGGTTTTTTATCAGCTTCTTTAATATGTTCAAAGATTTTGGCAACTGTTTCTCTAGCTTTGGTTGGATTTGTGGCACCAGAGCCATCTTTTGAGAATGTTTCGTTGTAAGACTTTATAGCGAGCATTTCATAAGCAATATCCCCGTCTTCTGCGAAAGCATTGGCTTTATAGCCATCACCAATATCACCAGTACCTCTTAAGTCGATTTCTAAACCACCGACCATGCCCATATCTTCTCTAAAAATTGCCTTACTTTCTTCAGTCGCGGTTAAAGCGTGATCACCCCATGTTTTGATGGTGATTTCACCACCTCTATAGATGAGGCCTTGTTTGACTCTTTTACCAGAATCAGTCATAAAGCCACCATTATCACGAACATTAAATAATGGACGGGCACTAATCCAACGGACATAATCACCTGTGGTGAATGTGCCAACATCAGATTCTTCGTTATTGCCTTCTACTTTCCAATAATACTTAGTATTCATTAAAAGGTTTTTAACATTAACTGATGTATCTTTTGTGACGTATTCTTTAGCGTTTTCAAAGTTTTCACTATCGCTAACTAAAACTTTATATTGTTCAGCTTCATGGCCTTCCACAACGTTAAAGACTAAATCAACACCGGTGTTTTTATCACTTCTATCAGGAGTGGATCCTCTTACTGTTTGGTTTTTGCCGTTGACATCACCTGTATCAAGATAGATTCTATCTTCATCTTTCTTGCTACCTTCATCAATATCGATACCATCTTCACCATATAAGTCCCAAATCTTATAGATGTCGCCACCTTCCGCTTTGTATTGGACTTCTTGTTTCTTCATGTCATCGATGTATTGTTTGACGTTACTTGTCACCATTGTGGTGTTTTCAACATCATTCAATCTAATAAAATATTCTTTCTTTGGGGTGTTATTTTGGCAAGCCACTAAAAAGGCCACCATCGCCAAAGAAAATAAAGTCACTTTCGTGTGTTTCATAAATTCTTTCCTCTATTCTTATCTTAAAAATAATAGCAACAAAAAAGTCATTCTTCAAGAATGACAATTTTGCTATTTCCTTTCCTCTGGTTTTAGTTTCGCCATATTGATATGGCAATACCCTTGAGGATTCTTATCTAGATAGTCTTGATGATACTCTTCAGCGGTATAGAACTTATTAAGACGAGTAACTTCAATCTTATAATCTTTTTGTAATACTTTAGCGAAATATTTTTTAATTATTTCTTTATCGATATCGTTTTGATAATAGACGCCTGTACGATATTGAACACCTTCATCTTCGCCTTGTTTATTGACTGAATATGGATCCACAACACGAAGGTATAATTCAAGTATTTTTTCTAAAGAAATGACACTTTCATCATAGTCGATTTTCACTGTTTCACTAGCGTCATCCAAACCATGTTTTAAGTCTTCATATTTAGGGTTGTCTAAAGTGCCATTAGCGTAGCCAACTTCTGTATTAACGATACCTTTTGCTAATGAGAAGAAATGTTCCACTCCCCAGAAGCAACCACCAGCGAGATAAATAGTTTTCATATGGCTTATTATCCTCGTATTTATTTTATAAGTAAAACGATATGCATTAATTAGATGGATATGTCTGGTTATTACTAGATAGTTTCAACAGCCCCTTTTTTATTTCTTTAAGAAATAGTAGATCATTATCGCAGCTTCTAGTGGCACCCCGACAAGGAATATCATCCAAGCATAATAATTACTGATTAATAGTTGTAAGAATCCAACCAGCAAAATTGACCACATTAAAATAGACAAACTGATTGACATAGCAAACCTATAATCACGTCTTTTTAAAAATATAGACACGATAATCGCACATAATGGTATCGCATATATAAAGGCAATCCAGAATGTACTCGCATTACTGATATCTCTTAATGAAGCAATCAGAAACACAACTGTAGAGATGGTGAATACAGAGATACAAAGCAAAATAGTGACGAGAAGTCCGTTGATAAACATCTTACTAGACTTTTTCACAAACTTCTTTTGTTCATCTTCGTTCTCATGGAAGAAGTAGTCGATTTGGACATCAAAAAGGTTCGCTAAAGCAAGCAAAGCGTCTGGATCTGGACTGGATTCACCTCTCTCCCATTTAGAGATTGCCTTATCTGAGTAGTCCATTTTTTCGGCGAGTTCAAGTTGAGTCCACTTCTTACCTTTTCTTAAAAAAGTTATGTTCCCGCCTATGATTTCTTTAATGTCACGTGTATTTTTTGTCACAAAAAATCTTCTCTACGAATTGTAGAATACAAATTCTACGAAAAATATTTTATCAGTTTATATTGTTTTTTCAATTAAAGGAATAATCTATTCGTGCTCGAGGGGTTTATGAAAGTTCTTGTAGTAGCAGATGTATTAGGAGAAGAGAATAATGGCACCACTATCGCGTGTATGAATTTAGTAAGATATATGTCGTCTCAAGGCGATGATGTCAAAATCTTATGTGCGGATCGCGATAAAAAAGGTAACCATAATTATTTTGTTGTACCAGAACTAAATTTAGGTTACATCATCAATTACTTTGTTCATAAAAACAATGTTGTATTAGCTAAACCAACTAAGAAAATAATACGAAAAGCATTAGATGGTGTTGATGTTGTTCACATTATGATGCCTTTCGCATTGGGCAGAGCAACATTAAAAGAAGCAAGAAAAAGAGGCATACCTGTAACCGCCGGATTCCACGTCCAAGCCGAGAATTTTACATCTCACATTGGATTAATGAATGTCCCACTAGCAAATAATCTCACATATAAGAATTTTTATAATCATTTTTATAAATACGTGGACGCTATTCACTATCCAACTGATTTTATTAGAGAATATTTTGAACGTGTCATAAAAAGAAAAACAAATTCATATGTCATCTCTAATGGCGTGAATCATCAATATAAGAAATATAAATTGGAGAGAAAAGGTAAACTAGCCAATCACTTTAATATCTTGTTTATTGGTAGATATTCAAAAGAAAAAACACACCCGTTGCTTATAAAAGCGGTTTCTTTATCAAAATACAAGGATGATATTCAACTTGTTTTTGCTGGTCAAGGTCCGTATGCAAACAGCATGAAAAAACTTTCAAAAGAATTAGGGATTATTCCACCGATCATGAAATTTTATTCAAGACAAGATTTAGTGAAAGTTATCAATTCATGTGACTTATATGTCCATCCAGCAGAAATTGAAATTGAAGCTATCTCCTGTTTGGAAGCTATTACATGTGGATTAGTACCAGTAATATCTGATTCAGAGAGAAGTGCGACTAATAAATTTGCTTTGAGTGAAAAGAATCTCTTCAAATACGATTCTCCAGAAGATTTAGCGAATAAAATTGATTACTGGATTGAACATCCTGAAGAAAAAGAAGAATGTTCTAAACAATATCTCGGTTATACAAAACAGTTCGAACAAAAATACTGTATGGAAAAGACGAGAAACATGATTCTCTCTTATACAAAAAAAGATTGTTATACAACTCAAGAGAAAAGATATTACCAAGACGAAATAAACGATGACTTCGCAAATAACGGTATTGTCGCAAAACACAATAAAGTTGGATATAAATATATCCATAAGAATATTTTCTTTAGATTTTTCTCTACTTTATTAAGAACAATTGCCAGACCATTAATCTGGTTGATGAACAAGATTGTTTATAAGCAAAAGATAGTTAATAAAAAGATATTAAAGAAATATAAGAAGAGTGGTTACTTCATATATGCTAATCACACTACTTCTATGGGTGATGCTTATACTCCAAATATCTTATCGAGAAAGAATTACATCCTAGTAGGCGAAGAAGCCACAAGCATACCATTTGTTAGAACAATAGTTTCAATGTTAGGGGCACTGCCAATCCCATATCACATTGAAAATATCAAACCATTCTTAGATTCAGTTCAATATTATATAAAAGATAAGAAAGCCTCTATTACCATCTATCCAGAAGCACATATCTGGCCAACATATACAAAAATAAGAAACTTCAAACATGCATCATTTAGATATCCGGTTGACCTAAATGTTCCTTGCTTCTCTATCACTAATACATATAGACCAGGAAAGAATCCAAAGAAGCCAAAACTCGTTTCAATCATCGATGGTCCATTCTATCCAAACCCATCTCTTAATCGAGCGGATGCGATTAAAGATTTAAGAGACCAAATATATGAAAATATGGTAAGAAGGGCAGCAGAAGTCCCACAAATTGAACAAATTCGATATATTAAAGTCGAAAAGTAAAGGGGCCGTTGAAAAACCTAATAAAATAAGAAAAAAAGCGAATTTGCCTAGGCATTTTCGCTGTTTCTTCATTATGGTCGGAAAGATGGGATTCGAACCCACGACCTCTCGCTCCCGAAGCGAGCGCACTACCAAGCTGTGCTACTTCCCGCTTAGAAATCAAATAATGAGAGTTGATCACTGTCAGAGAGTGAATCTAAAACACCCATATCTGTTAAGTCTTGGACATTAGTGGATGTGAGTTTGGTTCTTCTTAATAAATCTTCCTTAGAGAGGAATTCACCATTCTTTCTTTCTTCCACGACTGTGATGGCGTTGTTTTCGCCTAAACCATCAATGGTGATAAACGGTGGAATTAAAGCTTTGTGTTCGTAGTCAACAACGAAGTTAGAAGCGTCACTACGATATAAATCAATGTTAGAGAAATGATAACCTCTTTGCACCATTTCTAAAGCATTGATTAAGGTCTTTAATTGTTCGCCTTCTTTTGGTGAAAGTTTTTCATTAGAAACTCTTTGTTTTGTACGTAATTCCTCGATTTTACTAATGATAGCATCCTTTCCTTTAATCATGGTCTTGATGTCATATTGCTTACTTCTAACAGAGAAGAATGTCGCATAAAACTCTAAAGGATAGTAGATTTTGAAGTAACCTACTCTGACCGCCATAGTGACATACGCCACAGCGTGTCCTTTAGGGAACATATATTTAATTTTCTTACATGATTCGATATACCAATCAGGCACTTTATTAGCCTTCATAATCTCTTCGTATTGTTCTTTTAAGCCGCGACCTTTACGGACATCTTCCATAATCATAAAGGAGATATTACTTGGAATACCTTTACCGATAAGATAGGTCATAATATCATCACGACATCCGATAACTTCTTGTAATGTTGCGGTGCCGTTTTTAACAAGTTCATCAGAGTTGCCCTGCCACACACCAGTACCATGTGTTAGACCAGAAATAATGACTAGGTCAGAGAATGATTTAGGATTTGTTTCTTCCAAAACGCCTCTAACGAATTCAGTACCGAATTCAGGAAGTAATAACGCACCTGTTTTAGCGTTCATATAGTCATGATCCATGCCTAAAGCTTCTGCACTTGAGAACAAGGAAAGAACTTTCTTATCATTCATTGGGATATCTTGAAGCTTAACTCCTGTTAAGTCAGACATCATTTTTAAGGCCATTGGGTCGACGTGACCTAGAAGGTCAAGTTTAAGAATTGTGTCATGGATAGAATGGAAGTCGAAGTGTGTGGTCTTCCAGTTACTATCGATATCATCAGCAGGATATTGCACAGGAGTGAAGTCATATACTTCATGATCAGTAGGAACAACGACAATGCCACCTGGGTGTTGACCTGTTGTACGTTTAACATCAATACATCCACTAGCGAGATAAGCAATCTTCACTTTTGGATATGTTTCAAGGTCTAAGCCTTTTCTTTCAATATAGCCGCGTGCAAAACCGAAAGCAGTCTTATCCGCGACTGTTTCAATCGTGCCCGCTCTAAAGACGTTATTTTCACCTAATAACACTTTCGTGTAGTCATGAGCCCTAGCTTGATAATCACCAGGGAAGTTAAGGTCAATATCAGGAGTCTTTTCAGCGTTGAAGCCTAAGAATGTTTCAAATGGAATATTTTGACCATCGTGCACTAAAGGTGTGCCGCATACAGGACAGACTCTATCTGGTAAATCATAACCAGAACGATATTCAGGCATCGTTTCACTTGTCCATTCAAAATGTTTACATTTTGGACAACGGTAATGAGGTGGTAATGGATTAACTTCTGTGATGTTAGACATAGTCGCCACAAAAGAAGAACCGACAGAACCACGGCTACCGACAATGTAACCATCTTCATTTGCTTTCTTAATTAATAAGTGAGCGATGTAGTAAATAACTGAATAACCATTGGAGATAATACCGTTAAGTTCTTTTTCTAAACGAGTTTCAATATATTCAGGAAGTGGATCACCATATAATTCATGGGCTTTTTCATAGCACATGTTCTTTAAATTGGTTTCACAGTTTTCAATAGTCGGGGTATATAAGTGATCGTTAGGAACAGGTAAAATAGGCTCAATCATATCCGCAATCATGTTTGTGTTTGTGACTGTGACTTCATAAGCTTTTTCTTCGCCTAAGAATTCCATACACTTAAGCATTTCATCAGTTGAACGATAATGTTGGTCTGGATTTTCAAATTCAGGCATCTTACTACGTTTATATGGATTAAGTGGGTGATTCACACCACCAATACCTTTAGCGGAAATATAGACGTCTCTAAAGACTTTATGTCTCTTATCAACATAGTGAACATCACCCGTAGCGCAGACTGGTTTACCCATCTCATCAGCGCATCTAACAATATCTTTGATATGCATTAATAAGTCTTCTTTATCCATATCACCCATATTGATGAGGAATGAGTAATTTTCTAATGGCTGAATTTCAATATAGTCATAGAAAGAGATGGCTTGTTTAAGGACATCATCACCATAGTTAGAAGCCGCTCTAAAGACATCACCATTGAAGCAAGCGGAACCAATGATTAAGTTTTCTCTTAATTTTTCAATTTCACTTCGTGGAATCTTTGGAACATCCGCTAAATAATCAATATGTGAATATGAAACGAGTTTATATAAGGCTTTAAGACCTTCCTTATTCTTTGCTAAAGCAATGACATGTGTTGGTCTAATGTGTTTATAAAGAGCTTTTGGCGTACCTAATTCCCCTAAAGCGGCATGAGTTAAATGACGATTGCTCTTTGTTAAAAGAACGAGCATTGGCATCCAAACATCATTTAAGACCTTCGCGTCGTAGTCCGCTCTATGGGCTTCATCTTCTTTATATTCGACTTCCATATTACGGCATAAGCTACCTAAAGTATGGCTTCTAGATTCTGGGAATAAATAACGTGATAAAGGAAGGGTGTCGATTACTGGATTAGTTAGAATCGGCATGTTTTCTCTCTTTAAGGCATACTGTAAAAATGAAAAGTCGAAGGAGGCGTTATGTGTCACTAAAATCGCATCACCAATCCAATCAATAATCTTTGGTAAAGCTTCTCTAATAGTAGGTTGCTTTTCTAACATCTTATCTGTGATATTAGTAATTTCAACAATACGTTTTGGAAGTGGCCTTTCAGGATTGATAAGTAAATCCATTGATTCAGTGACAATACCGTGTTCAACCTTAACCGCACCAAACTCGATAATGCGATCATAATAGGCATTTAAGCCAGTTGTTTCTAAGTCGAGAACAACATACTTGGCCTTATTTAATTCGACAGGTGATGGGTTTTGAATGTATTTAAGGTCATCAACCATGTAGAATTCGACACCATAAAGCATCTTAATGCCAGTCTTTTTACCAGCATCTTGGGCATCTGGATAGCCTTGAACAACAGCGTGATCAGTAATGGCCATCGCGGTATGACCTAAGGCTTTAGCGTATTTAGCATATTCAATCATATGGCTAATGCCATCCATTGTGGACATATTAGAATGTAGGTGAAGTTCAACACGCTTCTTTTCAGAAGTATCTTTTTGAATTTCATCTGGTGGTAATAAGTCAATATAATGGGCTTTGACCGCCATGGTTTTGTTATATTCATCGTAGTAGGCAGCACCACGTACACGGACATTAGTGCCCCACTTCTTCATTTCTTCAATTGTTTCATCAGATAATGATGCATTTTGATACATGTTAGCGTAAATCGCACCATCAGCATCATCAAATAAACCGATGTTTAATTTCTTTCTTTCACCGTATTCATTGATTTCAACGGAAAAGACTTTAGCGGAGAAGTCAACATGGTCTGTTGTTCTCACGATATCATCGATCTTTTCAAGTGGTTCATAATTACCACGTTTATTTAATCTCGCTCTTTCTCTGTCTCTGGCCATTTCTCTAGCGTTTTGACGAGCGCGTTTTAATAATTCATCTTCAGTTTCTTCGTTTAACTGGGCCTTTTCTTCTGCGATTAATTGTTCAACTTCACTACGATCATTGATTTGTCTAGCGGCGCTTTCTTCTTCCAAAGCTTCTTCTGCTTCTTTATTAGCCTTTTGGACAATCTTACGCATTTCACTCTTAGAAATATTAACTTCTTCCTCTTGAGGAGCGACTTCTTCCTTAATGGAGAATTCGTAATTTAAGAAGTCCAAAAAGTCTCTAAAGTCTTTAATACAGCTTTGATATTGTTCTTTCTCAGCTTCATTAGCGTAAGTCACTTTTAACAAGACATCATCTTGTGGTTCTAAAAGAAGATTATGAGGGACGTGGTAAATAGTTTGATACCATTCCTCAAATAACTCTAGTAGGTCTTTCATATCTGGTCTTACTATGTAAGAGAAACGGAGCATATATGGATAAGTTAAAGTATTTAAGCCATCTTGGAATTCTCTTAATAAGTGATATTTCCAAGGTGTCTTTTTAACGATCACCATATCGACTTGTTCACGTTTGAAGCGGTTACGACCCACCATTTCAAAGTCCAAGTCAAAAGCTTCGACATTGTCGATATGAATATGGTTTAAGAAAGATATCATCTTATCTGTCATAACACCACCGCCATAAAGAAGTAGCGAGCTACGTCTTTAACTACTAACGCTCCCATAAGTAATAATAACAAGCCTAAGCCAATAAGGGAGACAATATTTTTAACTTTATCTGGAATCTTCTTTCTTGTACCAGCTTCTATGAAGGTGACGAGTAATTGCCAGCCATCTAAGCCAGGGAATGGGAGAAGATTAAATACCGCTAAGTTAACGGAAATAAATGCCCAAACATATAAGAATCTAGCAAAGCCAAAGTTTTGTAAAACACCTGTGGTTTCAAAAGCGACAGCGATAATACCACCAGTATCTTTCCATGCGCTTGGCTTGGTGAATAAGTCACCAATCGCTCTCACTAATAAAACTGAGGATTCACCAAAATCACGGAAACTCTTACCGAATGCTTGGCCGGCATTAAGTTGGACAGTTCTTAAATATAAGGAACAACCGTAGGTTGAAATAACACCATCTTTTTGTTGGATGTTAAAAGAAGTAACATCACCATCGACGAGCTTACCTTCTTGATCACCTGTACCAGGAACTTTCTTTGTGATATGGATATTCGCAGTTGTAAAATCTTTGTTCACATTTTTAGAAAAATCAGGAATTAATTGACCATCCATTGATTGCTTTTCAATCGATGTGATTTTGTATTGACCTTGATATGGATCTTGGACTTTTAAGACTTTATCGCCTATTTTCCATGTGCCATTAACATTAACTACTTCACCATCTTCACCACTTCTTAATAAGAATTTTACAGAGGCGGCATTTTCATAAGTTACTAAATATGTTGAACCTAATGATTCAGCGGTTTTAGTTTCATAGATGAATGTAAAATTAGCAAAGTCAGTATTCTTTAAACTGAGATTTGTAAAGTTAAAACATGTCGCATATTTAACGGAATCGTTACCATCAAATGTTGTAGCGGTATCTGCAAGGAAATATGTTCTTTGAACATTTGCGACTTCATCGTAGTACTGCCAGTTTTCGACTTTGATATAATCTTCATTTCTTAAACCAGCATTATAGGCTACGGAAGATTCTTTAATCGCGACTTGGTTAATGTAGTCATATGTTTGTTGTGGAATGCAGTTACTAATAAAGAAGAAAGTAATTGCTAGGACGGAGTTCATAGTGACACCGGCCACTAAAATGATGGCGCGTTTCCACCACTTGATATTATTAAGGGAACGTTCAGGTGGTACTTCTACTCCTTCTGGTAGTTCCACTCCTTCTCCATACATTGAGACATAGCCACCAAAAGGAATGGCTCTTAAAGAGAACTGAGTTTCACCGTTCTTCCTTTTAAGCTTAAAAAGAAGAGGGCCCATACCGACTGAATATTCTAAACAATAGACATTGAATGCTTTAGCAGCGGCTAAGTGACCAAGTTCATGGACAATAATTAAAACGGATAAGAAAACGATGAATAGCAAAATATAAAGAATTGTGGATAATACTTGCATTCTTAGTTCCTCCTTCCGTTAATAAGTTCTTTGACTTTCGCTCTCGTAGATAAATCTATCTTCTTAAGTGTGTCATAATTAGGCTTTTTAATTAATTTGTGTTCGTTGACACATTGATTAATGATTTCTTCGATACCTAAGAAATGAATCTTATGGTCTAAAAAAGCATAAACTGCTTCTTCATTAGCGGCGTTAAATACCGCACCTAAGGATCCTTTTTCTAAGATGACTTTTTTAGCTAATCTAACGATTGGATAACGGTCTTCGTTAAAGTCGGCAAAAGTCGTATTTTTAATCTTAGAGAGATCATCGCTTACGACAGTTTCATAATTGATTAAGCCTTGGTATAAGGCATACTTAATAGGCTTACGCATGTCAGGCTTACCAACCTCCATGCGATACGTGCCATTATTATAGCGCACAAGCGAATGTACGTAAGAGTTTAAATTCAAAATTGTGGATATTTTATCTATTGGCAAGCCGAATAGATAATGCGCTTCAATGATTTCAAAAGCCTTATTGACCATAGTAGCGCTATCGATGGTAATCTTTTTACCCATTTTCCAGTTAGGATGGTTAAGGGCTTGTTCTGGTGTCACATCTTTTAATTGATCTCTAGATAAGTTTCTAAAAGCACCACCAGAAGCGGTAATAATTACTTTATCAATATCGGCGTTTTGGACTGCTAAGCATTTAGCGATAGCGACGTGTTCACTATCGATTGGTACAAGTTTACCTTTACCTTGTTTTAATAAGTCATTGATGATTTCACCACCAACGACTAAAGATTCCTTATTGGATAAGGCCACTATTTTGTTATTTTCTAACGCTTCAATTGTAGGTCTTAAACCAACAAAACCCACTAAGGCATTAACAACCATTTGAGCGTTGCTCACTCTAATTAATTCAAGTAAACCTTCATCACCATAAAAGAAGGTAATGTTTGGATAGGCTTTCTTGAAGTAACTAAGTTTATTTTTATCTTGGATGCAAATAGCTTTAACGTTTGGGAAATGATTTAAGATACCTCTAATCTTTCTTGTTTGATGACCAACAGAAAAAGCAAGGAGGTCAAAATCATTTGGGTTTTTGAGCATCACGTCAATTGTTTGACTACCGATTGAGCCAGATGCCCCTAAGAGGCATACGGTCATCATGGAAGAATAAATACTCCCGGTACGTCACAGAAGATGGATGTATAAATAGCGACAGTAATGGCCGCGAATAAAATCGAATCTAAGCGGTCAAGAATACCACCATGACCTGGAATTAATCTACTGAAATCTTTGATTTCGTAGTGTCTCTTAATTGAGGAGAAGACTAAATCGCCCACAACAGAAACTAATGGAATTAATGTAGAAAGAATGATGATGTGATACCAGTGATTGATATCTAATAAACCTTTTAAGATTGGGTGTCCCACCGCACTCATGATGAAGGCAAATCCTGAGCAGAATAAGCTAGTTAAAATAACACCGCCAAAGAAACCTTCCCAAGTTTTCTTAGGAGATAATCTTGGATTCATTTTATGTTTACCAAAGAAGACACCAACGAAATAGGCAAAGGCATCATTTAAGCAAGCGCCTAAGGCCACATATAAAAGGAATAAGAATGACTCAGCATTATCATAACCATTGATATATGGGACAGTTTTACCTAATTCCGCAAGTTCTTCATGGTATAAATGCACTGGGAAATAACGGATGAATAATAAGCTTTCTAAGCCTAAAGCAATAATGATGACTGTGGTAATAATGAAACAGGCATCAATAATGGTAAAGTTCTTATCAATAATGACTGTCATTGCGGAAAGAATAATACCAACGAAGATAATTGTGACACTTAATGTAACACGATTATAACTATCGTATAAGCCATGCCATTCACCACCATTATTGAACATCTTTGGAATGTCTTGGAAGAAATTCCAGAACAATATTAAGAACGCTAAGACAAAGGCAGTCAAATATAAGACTTTGGAATACTTAGTTTTAGCACATCTAATGATTTCGATAATAGCAAAAACTAAGACCACGCAAATAAAGCCAAAGAATGGCCAATCGCCAAAGATGACGAAAGGTAAAACAATCGCAATTGCTGTTAAGCCAGCGATAATTCTAGTGCGCATTGATGTTGCGGCTTCATTACTTAATTCATTTGGTTGAAAAATTGGTTTATGATCTCTCATATTTTTTAACACCAAAAATAGTATACACATAAAAAGCGGTATTTGTAACAAATATCCGCTCTTTTATTAAATTTGTTAGTTGATGGTTAGATAGACATCAATTCTTTTTCTTTGTCAGCGACGACTTGATCAACCGCTTTGATGGAATCTGCGACGACTTTTTCTAAGTCTTCTAACATCTTCTTTTGATAATCTTCTGTATAAGCATCATCATCTTTTGCTAATTCAACATAGTCACGACGAATGTTACGAATAGCAACCTTAATGTCTTCACCATATTTCTTAGCTTGTTTAACAACTTCTCTTCTTCTTTCTTCGGTTAGTGGAGGAATTGTTAATCTGATTTGTGTACCTTCGTTAATTGGGTTAATTCCTAAATCGCTCTTATTGATGGCAGCGATAATGGCTTTAGCGTCATTTTTATCGTAAGGTTTAATGAGTAATTGTCTTGGTTCTGGAACAGAAACGGAACTCATTTGGTTGATTGGGGTCATTGTGCCATAGTAATCAACTTCAATACCGTTAAGCATATTTGGTGTTGCTTTTCCTGTTCTTAAAGAGGTTAATTGTTGTCTTAAAGAATCGATGGATTTATTCATCTTTTCTTGCATATCTAATACGAGTTCATCCATGGGTGATTATTCTCCTTTTTTGCAGATACTACCAACGTTCTTGCCTTGAGCGGCAGCGATAAAATTATCAGCTTCCATTCTAAAGACACGAATTTGGATATCTTTATCCTTAATTAATTCTATCGCAGATATATCCATAATTTGAAGATTAAGTTTTAACATTTCTTCATAAGTGATGACTGGGAAGAATTTAGCGGTACTATCTTTTCTTGGATCTTTATCATAAACACCCTCTACACCATTCTTGCCCATTAAGATTGCATCACAGTTAAGTTCAACCGCACGCATAGCCGCAGCGGTATCTGTGGAACAATATGGTTTACCTGTACCACCAGAAAGGAAGACAACTTTGCCTTCGTTCATGGCTTTATCAGCAACTTCAACGCTATAAGGAACATTGACTTCTGGAACTGGGCCAATCGCACTTGTCACAAGTGATTTAACACCTAAGACTTTTAATCTTGCACCTAATGCCACAGCATTAATAACCGTGCCCATCATGCCCATATAATCCGCTTCGAATTGATCCATGCCAGCATCTTTGGCAATCTTACCACGCCAGATGTTACCAGCACCGATAACAATACAAACTTGGACACCACTTTCATGGATTTTCTTAACCATTTGCGCCATGTTATCCAATGCTTCAGCAGAAAGAATAGCATCACTATTTTCTTTTAAGGCTTCGCCTGATAGCTTTAATAAAACTCTTTTATATGCCATGTTTTGCCTCCTAAAAAAGAAACACCAAAAGGTGCTTCTTTTAATTGTTTAATTACTTCATTTGGCTCATGACTTCGCTAGCGAAATCATCTTTACGTTTTTCAATACCTTCACCAACTTGGTAACGGACGTATTTGAGAACGTTTGTCTTCTTTTCTTGAAGGACTTGGCCAACTTTCTTACCAGATTCAGTATCGAGTAAGTATGGTTGTTCAAGAAGAACCATTTCAGCGAAGTATTTGTTAACTTTACCACCAATAATTTTCTTGAGCATTTCTTCTGGCTTGCCAGCGAGCTTTGGATCTTGCTTAGCAGCTTCGAGTTGGATCTTTGTTTCGTGTTCGATAGCATCACTACCGATAGCGTTTGTGTCTAAGTAGGCTGGGTTATTAGCAGCGATGTGCATAGCAATACCTTTACCTAATTCTGGATCTTCTTTATCTAAGACGACCGCAACGGCAATCTTACCACCCATGTGGATGTATGTGTAAACGAATTGGCCAGCTTCTTGGTTGATAAGAGTGAATCTACGTAAGTCGAATTTTTCACCCATTTTAACTGTAGCGTCTGTGAATAAGTCAGTTGTTAAAGCTTTGGCTTCTTCAACATCTTTTGGTTCTTTTTCTAAGATGACTTTGGCGCAGTTTTCCACTAATTCACGGAAAGCATCACCTTTAGCGACGAAGTCTGTTTCACAGTTAACTTCGATAACGACGGATTTACCGCATTTTTCGCATGTCTTTGTTAAGGCTAAACCTTCAGCAGCAATACGATCAGCTTTCTTAGCAGCTTTGGCTAAACCTTTTTCTCTTAACCAGTCGGTAGCTTTGTCTAAATCTTCACCGTTGTTTAATAAAGCGGCTTTGCAGTCCATAAGACCCGCACCGGTTCTATCACGTAATTGTTTGATTAAATCAATTAAGGCCATTATTTGTCTTCTCCTTCAGCCTTTGGAGCTTCCTTGGCTTCTTCAGCAGCGGCTGGAGCTTCTTCACCTTCAGCTTTTGGGGCTTTTGGTTTAGCGGCTCTGCGTTGTTGTTTTTCAGCGTTACGGCGAGCTTCTCTTTCGGCTTGTTCTTTTTCATAAGCTTCTTGACGGGCTTGTCTTTCAGCTCTGATCTTTGCTAATTTTTCAGCGTTTTCTTTTTCTGTTTGGCGAATGACTTCTTTCATTGTGACAGCTTCGCCTTCATCTTTTGTATAGGCCACGACTGGGACACCGTTCTTACTTTCAACGATAGCGTCAGCGATGACGGCTAAGATTAAACTGAAGGAACGAACTGCATCGTCGTTAGCTGGAATGACATAGTCAACGACATCTGGATCACTGTTTGTGTCAACGATAGCGAAGACTGGGATGCCTAACTTTCTAGCTTCGGCAACAGCATTGTGTTCAATGCGTGGGTCAATAACGAACATGGCGTTAGGAATTTTTCTCATTTCCTTAATACCATCTAAGTTCTTGGATAATTTTTCTTTTTCTCTTCTGAGTTGAGCGGCTTCAACTTTGCTTAATAAATCAAGTTCGCCTTCTTCTTCTCTTCTTTCGAGATCTTTCAAGTATCTAATTCTGGATTGGATGGTCTTGAAGTTTGTTAATGTACCACCTAACCAACGGTTGGTGATGTAGAAACTGCCAGAACGTAAAGCTTCTTGTTGGACAGCTTCTTGGCATTGTTTCTTTGTACCGACGAATAAGACTTTGCCACCATTATCAACGATTTCTTTCATTTTGGCGTAGGCAACTGTAATTGCGTCGACTGTTTGTTGTAAGTCAATGATGTAAACACCATTTCTTGCACCATAGATGTACTTTTTCATCTTTGGGTTCCATCTACGGGTTTGATGACCAAAATGAGCACCGGCTTCGAGAAGTTTTCTCATTGTAATAACTGGTGCATCAGGATCATGCATAACTGCTTCCATTGTTGGGGCAGCTTGTTCTGGAGCTTGTTCAGCTTCGAGAACTTCTTTCTTTTCTTCTGCCATTTTTAGGCCTCCTTTTGTTGTACCTCCATTGCTTCGAAGAACCCGACCACTTGTTTTCAACAAGCACATTGGCGGTTCAATCCACAATGTGTGTATTTGCTGTATTCACAGCGTTTAATATATTAACAAAACTCTAGTGAGCGCGCAAGAAAAATATAAATATTATTTCTTTTTAGCTCTTGGGTGAGCAGACATATACGTTTCTTTCATCGCTTCCTCTGTGACGTGAGTGTAGACCTGTGTCGCGTTTATGCTCTCGTGTCCGAGGAGTTCCTGGATAACACGGAGGTCCGCTCCGTTTTCTAATAAGTGTGTCGCAAATGAGTGTCTGAGAATGTGTGGGTGTAAACCTACAAATACACCTGTTTTCTCTTCAATAGCGTCCAAGATATACTCTAGTCCTCTAGTCGTTAACTTTTTACCTTTAGCGTTTAAGAATAAGGAAGCTGGATGGTCCTTGCTCTTTTTTAATAGTTCCATTCTTTCATGTTCAATATAGTACTTGATGGCTTTTTGACAATCAGGGGCAAAAGGAACGATTCTTTCCTTGTTACCTTTGCCCAAAACACGTACCACCCTGTCTCTTAATTGCACATCTTGGACATTTAGGTTTACTAATTCTTCCGCTCGAATACCAGAATAATAGAGCAAACTTAGGATTGCTTGGTCACGAGATTTAAGTGAATCTTGTCTTTCAGCGTTTCTTTTAAAAATCTGTTCAATTTGATCTTTGTAAAGAGCATGAGGATATTTTGTTGGCACCTTAGGGGCGCTTATAAAAATGAATGGGTTATCATCTAAGTAACCTACATTTACCATATATTTATAGAAGTGTCTTAACGATGATAGACGTCTCTTACAGCTTCTCTTACTAACGCCTCTAGCCATTTCTTCCGTTAAGAAATTACGGATGATCATCGTATCCACTTTCTCTAAAAGAACATCTTCCTTAAAAAGATAAGCACAAAACTTATCAATGTCTTCTTGATAACTAGAGACTGTCTTTTTGGAGTAGTTTCTGACATTTAAGAGATGATCTAAAAACTCTTGTTCAGGTTTATTCATACATTAATCATAACAAAAATAAGAAAAAAACGGATTTACTTCCGCTTTTTCCTTAAGATTCTTTCCATGTGATTGCACTTTGGATAATTGATACATCCAAGGAAGTAGCCGAATCTACCTTTCTTCTTGACGAGATAACCGTCGCAATCAGGGCAATCTTTGACTTTCTTTTCTTCTTCAATCACTGGAGAAGTATTTGAACTCGCTACTTTTCTAGTGTAACGGCATTTTGGGAAATTGGAACATGTGATGAAGGAGTTACCATTTTTGTTTCTTAGTAATAATTCACCACCACATTCAGGACACTTTTCACCAATTGGAGTTGGCTTTGGTGCATCGCTTTCTTGCTTTTGAACGTATTTACATTCTGGGAAGTTGGAGCAGCCAACGAATTGACCATTTTTACCTTCCTTAATCACTAGTGGCGCACCACATTTTGGGCACTTTTCACCAGTTTCAACAAAGCTTTCTTTATACATGATTTTGCTAACTCTATCGAATTCTTCGATAAATGGATAGTAGAAATCATTTAAAATCTTACTTCTGGATTGGTTACCTTCTTCAATGTTGTCGAGTTTCTTTTCCATCGTCGCTGTGTACTTGGTGTTAACGATTTCTGGGAAGTATTTATTCAAGACAACAGAAGTTAAGTTACCTTGTTTTGTGGTAATTAAGATACCATTTTCGTTATCAACATATTTTCTCTTTCTGATGGTATCAATTGTGGAAGCATATGTTGATGGCCTACCAATACCGACTTCTTCCATAAGTCTAACAATCTTCGCTTCAGAATAATGGGCTGGAGGTTGTGTAAACTTTTGTTCAGTTTCTTTAAGCGTGACTTCGAATTGTTCATCATTTTCAAAGTCTGGGAAGAATTCGAAATGATTTTCTTCTTTTTCCGCATCTTTATAGATGGCTTCATAGCCTTGGAAGAGGGTACGAGTTAAATCTAATTTGAACATTAAGCCATCACCTTCTAAGAAGACGGTCATTTGCTCATCTTTCTTAGACTGCATCAAAGATGCAAGTGTGCGGTTATAGATTAATTTATAAAGATTATATTGATCGTTTGTTAAGAATTTTCTAACGGATTCTGGAGTACGATGGTTGCTTGTTGGACGAATCGCTTCGTGAGCATCTTGCATCATACTGACTTGTCTAATCTTTTTCGCATGACCTAAATATTCTTTACCGAATTTTTCAGTAATATAGTCAGTCGCACGTTGGACGAACGTTGGTGATAAACGTGTACTATCAGTACGCATATAGGTGATTAAACCAACGTGTTCGCCATCGACTTCAATACCTTCATATAGTTGCTGCGCAACTAATTGGGTTTTCTTTGTTTTAAATTTTAAACGAGAGAAAGCTTCTTGTTGTAAGGTGGAAGTGATGAATGGTTCTTTACTTTCACTAATCTTGATTTTCTTTTCAACCTTAGCAACGTTTAACTTTTCTGGAATTCTATCTAAAATAGCGTGAGCTTGTTCACTATTCTTGATTTCAACATCTTGTCCATTATCAGAAAGTAAAGCGACACTGAATTCTTTATTGAACGCTTTAATCTTGGTGGTAATTGTCCAATATTCTTCTGGCACGAATTTAGCGATTTCATCATCGTGATCCGCAATCATCTTTAATGTAGCGGATTGCACTCTACCAGCGGAACGGGAGTGAATTTTCTTAAATAAAAGTGTGGATAATTTGAAGCCAATAATACGGTCAATAATACGACGTGTTTCTTGAGAAGAAACAAGTGACTTATTAATGGTTCTTGGATGATTCATGGCCTCACTAATGGAATCACGAGTAATTTCATGGAATTCTAATCTCTTAGTGGTTTCAACATCCAAGCCTAAAACTTGGGCTAAGTGCCAGGCAATAGCTTCACCTTCTCTATCAGGGTCGGTTGCTAATATAACTTCATCGCATTTATCCATCGCGTTTTTAAGTTCGCGAACAATGTGTTGTTTGTCTTTATTGATAATATATGTGGGCGAAAAATCGTTATTAACATCCACGCCTAAACCATCTTTTCCAGATGTGGCTAAGTCACGAATATGTCCGAGTGACGCCATGACGATATAGTTGTCACCTAGATAGCGCTTGATGGTTGTACATTTGGCAGGTGATTCAACAATAACTAACTTCATACGTCTTTTCCGTTTCAAAACTATAAGCCTACTCATAATGCTTGTCAACGAGCAAATTCCTTTATTCCTTAATTAAATAAAAGAGAACTTTATTTAAGAAAAATTTCCTTTTTTAGTCCCAGTGCAAATCTTCTAATATTTGTCTTCCACTTTCCGCAACATTGGCGCCTTCTTGGATTAAATCGTTATTCACTGTCTCCTCAAAAATGGAATGTGGAACGACGTAGACTGGCTTATTATTGCCCACTGCAAGATTAACTGAGATTGTCGTACCACTGACATGAGAATTTATTTGCGGAACGATTAAAGCATCGGAAAGCGCCACTACTAATCTATTACGCATTGGAAAGTGTGTTTTATCAGGCTCAGACATATTTGGATATTCACTGATGACTAATTCTTCTTTCTTTAGTCTTTCATATAATTCTTTGTTTTCTTCGGGATAACAGTTATCAATACCAGAACCCAATACAGCGATTGTTCTCACTTTATTTTCCATTGCTGCAGTATGACCAATAGTATCTATCCCTCTAGCCATACCTGAAACTAGGATTTTATCTCTTCCCATTTCTTTAACTAGTTTTCTAGTAGCGAGTTCGCCATATTCACTATATTCTCTAGAGCCCACAACTCCATAGCGGCGTTTGTTATCATCAAGTAATGTGATATCACCATAATAGAAAAGCACTAAAGGTGGACGAAACATCTTTTTTAGAGTATCTGGAAAATCCTTATCTAAATAAGTAATTACTTTGCTTTTAATACTGTCGCACACCTTTTCCATTTCTGAATAAGGAACATGTTCGTCCTCACGTAAGCGTACAGCGTTAATAATTTTGAATGGATCACCATCATATTTGACAGCGAGGTAAATTAAGATTTTTCTTGAGTCATATTCAATCATAAATAAAAAAGCCTCCTATAGATTAAATAGGGGCGATTTTTCAAATTTGTCCGAAATATTTTTAAAATAGTGAAACTTTTTCGATAAAACAGGCTCTGACAGGAGCGTAAGTGAAGCGATGTAAGTGTTTTACTGGGCCATACTCTTTGAGCGCTTCTAGGTGGTCTTTAGTGCCATATCCTTTGTTTTTCTTGATATTGTATTGGGGATATTTTTCATCTAGTTCTAAGCATAAGCGGTCACGGGAAACTTTCGCTAGAATGGAAGCCGCGGCAATGCACATTGATTGGGCATCACCATGTATAATATCGACTACTGGTTTTGGGTAATTTGGCATCTTCATCGCATCCGTTAAAACAAGATCAAAATCATGTTTCATATTCTCAATAGCGCGCTGCATTGCCATACGTGAAGCATTATAAATATTAACCTCATCTATTTCATCTGCACTGACTGATGCAATACCATAGGCGATAGCGTTTTTAATAATGAAATCATAGGCTTCTTCTCTCTTCTTAGCAGTGAGCTTTTTAGAGTCATTAATAAGAGGAGAAGAGAGTCCTTGAGGCCAGATAACCGCAGCGGCAAAAACTGGTCCGAGTAAACAACCTCGACCGGCTTCATCACAGCCCACTATTAACTTATAACCTTGAGCGTAATATTGCTCATCTAACTCAAGCGCCATATTTCTCTAATGTGATTCTTCCTAATAAGCCATCTTTGAATTCTTTGAGTAAAAGAGCTTCGGCGCGGATTAAATCGTTTTGACCTACACTATCCACGAGTTTTCTTTTCTCAGCAATTTGATTCAAAACTTTGATTCTATCTTCAATTGTTTCAATAGCGAATCTTTCAAATAAGGCAGACGGGTATTGGTTTCGTAAATAGCCTAAAAGTAGCTCTCCTAATTGTTCATTTGGAAGAATATCTTCGCGAATTGCACCAATTAAGGCGAGATTTGCAGCCTTTTTCTGGTTTTCGTAGCTCATTGGAAGGATTCCTGGGGTATCTAAAAGGAGGAAATCCTTATTAACTTTGATCCATTGCTCGCCACGTGTGTATCCAGGCTTATTTTGGACACCTGCAGCCTTTCTTTTAGCGAGTCTGTTAATTAATGATGATTTACCTACATTAGGAATACCAATAATCATTGTTCTAATTGGTTGAGGCTTCATGCCTTTAGCCATTTCTTTTGCCCATTTATCTTTTCCTAATGAAATAACGGCTTTAGAAAGAATGGACTCCGCACTATTGTTTTTTAAATCCAAAGTGAGAATGATATCGTATTTTTTCTTTAATTCCTCGACCCATGTTTTTGTCGCTTCTGGATCGGCTAAATCGATTTTTGTAAGAACAATAATCTTCTTTTTATTTTGGATAAGTTTTTCTAAATTTTCGTTAATTGATGAGATAGGAGCACGCGCATCTAAAAGCTCGATGATAACATCAACGAGTTTAACCTTATTTTCAACCTCATTTAAAGCCTTATTCATGTGTCCTGGAAACCAATGAATTTGTTGCGCCATCTTCTTACCTCTAATAGAAAGTTGGCCAGTGATATTGTTTATTACCAACATCATATTCTGGCGTTAAATCAACATAACAGTTAGGACAAACATTGCCACCTTTTGCGGAATAAGTTTTACCACAACTTGAACATGTATATCTCTTTAAATAAAGTTTGCCTTTTCCTTCAATCGCCACTAAAACGCCGAAGAGATTTTCGTATTTAATTGGCTTACCTAAAAAGGCACAATCTCGGCTAGCTTTACGGTTATCACCTAAGACCCAATATTCATCTTCTCCTAAGGTGATTGGAGCGATAGTATCTTTGCCTGTATAGTCTTCATCTTGAGAAGGAAGAGTTTTAAATGTCGCTTGTTGTAATTCAAATTCAGAGCCGTTTAAAACATAGATTTTGCCCTTTTCAACTTTGAATGTTTCACCAGGAAGCGCCACCACTCTTTTAATCTTCTTTTTAGCGTTCTTATAAAGATTGCCTTGAGCATCATAGTCAGTGGAGTCCGGATAATAGGTACTAACAATATCAAAACGCTTAATGTGATCTAAAGCGGATTTATGAGCATCGATAATACCAAAATCCACTAGTGAACCACTAGCGTCATCTTCTGTGCCGTTTAATGTTGGGGACATAGAAGTTCCTGAGACATAAATTAATTCATAATAATAAGAATGAAAAATAAGTGCTCCACTTAAGCAGACAGCGAGAAGCAAAGCAAATGCACCTAAGGCTCTTAATACTGTGAGAAGTTTCTTGTTTTTCATCTATCTCATTATATGAGTATATGCGCGCAAAAGGCAATAAAAAAGGGCTTTTAACAAGCCCATTTTTATCTGTTTGCTGATTAGAGAATTTCTTTAATACGAGCAGATTTGCCAGACAATTTACGGATGTAAGTAATTTTATTTCTTCTAACTTTACCCTTACGGACAACTTGGATAGAAGCAATAGATGGAGAATGAACTGGGAAAGTTCTTTCAACACCGATGCCACCACTCATTTTACGAACTGTAAATGTGGCGGAGACACCACCTCCACGGCGGGAAATAACGACACCTTGGAAGTTTTGGATACGAGCCTTGTTACCTTCAACGATACGAACGGAAACTTTGACTTCGTCACCAGAAGAGAATTCTGGTAAATCATTACGTAATTGACTAGCGGTGATCTCTTTAACAAGATTATTGTTCATAAATCTTTTTCGACCTCCTACATACAACTATCTCTTGATGTTCATTCTCAATTTTGACAGCGGAACACCCGTATCATGTTTTAAAACATGCTCAAGTATAATAACAATATACAAAGCTATTTGCAACCTCTTTTTTATCAAATATCATTACTGTAAAGCAAAAATGCTTGACACTTATTATTATTACTTGTAATATTGTCGAGGAATTAAAAATTAGGAGGCTATTATTATGGCAGTTAAAATTAGATTAACAAGAATCGGTAGACATAAAGATCCATTCTTCCGTGTCGTCGCCGCTGACTCTCACTTCGCTCGTGATGGTCGTATCATTGAACAAATTGGTTACTATGACCCAGCCAAAGGTATTGAAAATGCCGTCATCGATGAAGAATTAGCATTAAAATGGTTAAACGCCGGTGCTGTTCCATCAGAAACAGTTAAAGCTATGTTCAACCGTAAGGGTTTAAACGCCAAATACGTTGCAAATAAGAAAAACGCGAAATAAGGAGCTTAACGATGGATTACGAGAAAATTGTTAAAACAATTATTGATCCAATCATTGAAGATCCAAGTTCAGTTCTTCTTAGAGTGAACGAAGAAGAAAAAGACGTCTTAATTATTATTGCCGCGGAAAAAGACGATACCGCTAGACTCATTGGCCGTAAAGGTTTAATCGCTAACGCTATCAGAGAAGTCGTTTCCATCGCTGGCAAAAGTGAAGAAAAGCACGTCCATCTCAAGTTCGAATCCTTTGATGATGAAAGAAAAGAGGATTAATCCTCTTTTTTGTTAATAATATGAAAGACGAATGCTTATTACTTGGTTATATTACTGATGCCTTCTCCTTAGATGGTACTTTTAAGGTTTTAAGTAAAACTGATTTTGCTGAAACTCGTTATCGAAAAGGTAAGGAAATATTTTTGTGTTCGCCTAATGCCAAGGAACGTACTGTTGTGACTGTGGAAGCATATCGTGGAAGCGGTATGTTTGACTTCGTTAAAGTTCAAGGTGTCAATTCTAAAGAAGAAGCTTTAGCGTATAAAGGCTATGAAATCAGAGCCGAAAAAGACTACGATTCTTTAAAAAAAGATGAATACTACTTTGTGGACCTTGTAGGTTGCAAAGTTTTAGACGATAAAGGCCAAGAATTAGGCGAAGTTAGTCAAGTTGAAGAGTTCCCTGCTCAACTCACTTTAAGAGTTAAAAGAAAAGGAAAAGAAGATTTCTTTGTCCCTTTCATTAAAGCTTTCATTAGAAGAGTTGATATTAACAAAAAGAAAATCGAGATTAACGTTATTGGAGGCATGTTATGAAAATAAGTATTCTTACATTGTTCCCAGAATTCTTTGATGGTTTCTTAACCAACTCCATCATCAAACGCGCAATCGCGAAAGAAAAAGTTCAAATCGAAGTTATTAATATTAGAGATTTTACCACTGATAAATATGGTCGTGTTGATAGCGCGCCAGTCGGTGGAGGTGCTGGTTTGATCATGAAATGTCAACCAGTCATTGATTGCTTAAAATCAGTCAAAAAAGAAAATAGTCATGTCATCCTTCTTTCACCAAGAGGAAAGACTTACAATCAAGCACGTGCCCGCTATTTTGCTAAAAACTATGAACACCTTATCCTTATTTGTGGTCATTATGAAGGTACAGATGAACGCATCAATAAATACGTTGATGAATTAGTCTCTATTGGCGATTATATTCTCACAGGTGGAGAAATCGGCGCACAAATTATTAGTGATTCTGTTATCCGTTTACTTGATGGCGTTATCGCTTCTGAATCAATCGTCGATGAATCATTTGAAAATGGATTATTAGAATATCCACAGTATAGTGAACCATTTGAATATGATGGTCAATATATCCCAGATATCCTTTATTCAGGCAATCATGGCGCGATTGAGAAATGGCGTAAAAAGCAATCCTTAAAGCTCACAAAAGAGTATCGTCCAGATCTATTAAAGGACTATCCATTAAATAAGCAAGAAAAGAAATTAATGGATGAACTAAATAGCGATGAAACTCCTAAATGGGAAAAGGACGCGATTGAAAAAGGTAAAAAGTTTATAAAAGAAAAGTGAGGTTAATTATTTCCTCACTCTTTTTTACATTCCTGGGAAGCCCATACCACCCATGCCGCCTAAGCCGCCTGGAGGCATCTTTCCGGTCTTACGGTATTGCTCCATTTTCTTCATCATTTCTTTCATTTGCTCGTATTTCTTTAAAACCTTATTTACATCTTGCATGGTCTTACCAGAACCATTAGCGACTCTTTGCTTACGAGAATATTTAAATAGTTCAGGATGTTTTCTTTCTTCTTTGGTCATGGAGTTAATGATAATTTCAAAATTACGCATTTCTCTTTCGGCCATTTCTTGTTGTTCAGGTGTGATTTTTGGCATACCTGGAATAAGTTTGAGAAGACCACCTAATGAACCAAGCTTATTAACTTGTTTCATCTGAGCGAGCATATCGTTTAAATCAAATGAACCAGACATCATCTTGTTCATTGAATGTTTAACTTCTTTTTCGTCTAATTCTTGTTGGGCTTTTTCCACAAGAGTCATGACATCGCCCATACCTAAGATACGGTCCGCCATACGGTCAGGATGGAAGATATCTAAATCTGTGACTTTTTCGCCAACACCAGTAAACTTAATTGGGACACCAGTCATATGTCTAATTGATAAAGCAGCACCACCACGTGCATCGCCATCTAACTTGGACATAATGCAGCCTGTTAATGATATTTTATCATTAAAGGCATTAGCGACATTCACTGCATCTTGACCAGCAGCAGCGTCCACTAAGAGGAGAATTTCTTGTGGTTCAACGTCACGTTTGATGTTATTTAATTCATCCATTAAGGCTTCATCAATTTGGAGTCGACCAGCGGTATCGATGATCAAAACATGATAGTCTTCATCATAAGCTTTTTTCTTAGCCGCTTTAGCAATATCAACTGGGTTCACTTTTGTGCCCATGTTGACGATATCAACGCCTACTGATTTAGCGAGTTGATCTAATTGGTCAATAGCCGCAGGACGATAGACGTCACAAGCTGCCATTAAGACTTTCTTTTTAAGTTTGTTTTTTAATAAGTAGGCAAGCTTACCTGCGGTTGTGGTCTTACCACTACCTTGTAAACCAACGAGAATAATGATTGTTGGTCGACCTGTTTGATATTTAATTTCAGCGTCATCACTGCCTAATAATTCAATTAATTCCTCATGCACGATTTTAACGAGCATTTGGCTTGGATTAAGTTTACTTAATACATCTTGCCCTAGAGCCTTTTCTTTGACGTTATTTGTAAATTCTTTAACGACTTTATAATTAACATCAGCTTCTAAAAGAGCGACACGGA
>CAMVBL010000011.1 GCA_947165725.1 uncultured Caryophanales bacterium
TGCATGTATTAGGCACGCCGCCAGCGTTCATCCTGAGCCAGGATCAAACTCTCAAAGTTTTATTCTAGTTCAAAATAATTATCTGGTTTTGTATTTTTGTTTTTTAAACAAATTGACGTTGTGATGTTTGTACATCTGTTTAGTTTTCAAAGATCAGTTGCACGTTATTACTTTAGTAATAATCTCATTGGGTCTCCCCGACACGTGCTTTGATATAATATCACTTAACATTTATTAATGTCAATGGCTTTTTTTAATTTTTTTTCACCATTTTTTTCAGTGATATTCAGCGTTCCCTTTTGGGGCGCGCTTTTACTATTATACGCATGTAAATATAGTGTGCAAGAACTTTTTTATATTTTTTACAAAAATACGTATATATGTGCCTACATAACGTGCGCGCGTGCGCTAATATATATAAAAAGAATAGGCCCACTATTCTGACCTATCCTTTTATAATATTTATTTATTTTTATTCTATTTTGCAGGTTCAAGCATGATATTTCTAATTGTGTCAATTGTGGTTTGACTAATTCCACATTTACTCTTTAAGTATTCTTCCATGCCTTGCTTGATAGTTTTTGTTGTACCCCAACCTAAACCATTATTAGAGGTTCTTGTAAGATAATCAACTAAACCTGGCCAATCATTCCATGGGCCATTGCGCAAATGTCCACGATAGTTTCTAGATGGATTGCTACTATAACTTGTTAATTCAAAGTCAATAACTAAGTCTGTGTAACTCATACCAAGAACTGCGCCAAGCATGAATCCCACTACACCAGTTCTATCCGCGCCACCATAACAGTGATAATAAACTGGATGTTGATCGGCTTGGGCAAAAGCTTCAAACAATTGTTTGATTTCTTTGGTATTTTTTTGCATTCCACTATAGTAACTACTGATTGGGATGAGTTTATAATCAATATCACCATTTACTGCAAAATTGCATTTGCCTGAAGATGATGGATAACCATTGGTTTCACTGCCACTTCTTAAGTCGATTTCTAAACCGTTGATCATACCCATATCTTCTCTGAAGGCTTTCTTAGAAGCATCTGTTTGAGAAACGATATGACCATCTCTAGCATCTGTTTTGCCTGTATCATCGGTATAACGTTGGCTACCATACCAACCAGTCTTACTATTGATTTCACCACCACGATAGACTAAACCTTGTTTAATTCTTTGACCAGATGAAGTCATATAGCCACCCATATCACGGACATTAAACATTGGTCGAGCGTCAATCCAACGTGGATAATCGCCAGTTACAAAGTCCATGGTTTTGGAGTCTTTTCCATCAGCGGTTACTTTGACGTAGTATTTTTGATTAACTAATAGATTTTTAAGATAAACTTTGGTGAGATTAGAAGTAATTATTTTAGCATTGCTAAAATCTTCATTCACACTGTAGGAAATTGTATATTCTTTGTTCTTTAAAACATCAACTGGTCTAAATTCAATTTCGATGCCTTTGCTTTCATCGCTTTTCTGACCTTTAGTGTAATCCGCACCAATGGCATCAAGATAAACGTTTTCCGTTGTGCCATCACGATAACCACCAGTATTGTCTTGATAGTTGCCTGAGCTTGGTAAAACACCTTTGGTGATATCAACACCAGATGTGCCATATAAATCGTTTATATAATAATCTGCGTCACCGCCTTTTTCTTGAATGAGTTTCTTTTGTTGAGCCCGCATGTCATCAACATACTTTTTACAGTTATAACTCATTGAAGATAAATTGTTTGGCTTTAATAATGTGAAGTTATCGTTTATAACTTCTTCTTTTACTTCGTAGGAGATTGGAATGGTTGATTCATCCTGTGGAAGACTAGATTGATCTGCATTCGAAACATCACTATTAGCGGGTTGAACGTTGTTGCAGCCACTTAAAAGTAAAGCGGCAATCACAGAAACTAAAAGAATAGGCTTTTTCATAAATATTCCTTTCTTATTTATCAAAATCTTATACATCTATTATCATCGATTTCTCTAATAACATAAAGTGATTATCTTTAGATTAAGAGAAGATAAAAAAATGAGGATGTCATCCCGACACCCTCATTTAGTTTAATTTGATTAAAGAATGTTATTGAGTAAGGCTTCGTAAGAATCAATCTTTAAGGAAGCACCACCGACTAAACCACCATCGACATCTGGGCAAGATAAATATGCTTTGATGTTTTCTGGTTTAACGGAACCACCATATAAGACTCTAATTTCGTCAGCGACATCACCGAACATTTCTCTTAAAACATCACGAATGAATTTGCAAACGTCTTCAGCGATTTCTGTAGAAGCGTTTTTACCTGTACCAATGGACCAAACTGGTTCATAAGCAACGACTAAGTTTTTAACATCTTCAGAGGTTAAATCTTTTAAGCCAACGCGAACTTGTTCACCAACAACGGCTTTTGTTTGATTAGCTTCGAATTGCGCTAATGTTTCACCAACGCAATACACTGGAACCATATTGTTAGCGATTAAGGCTTTGATTTTAGCATTGCACTTTTCATTTGTTTCATTGTCGTAGGTTCTTCTTTCACTATGACCAATTAAAACCCAGTCGATGCCGAATTCTTTGAGCATAGGAATAGAGACCTCGCCAGTGAAAGCACCATGATCATTGAAGTGGACGTTTTGGGCGGCCACGATCATTGTTTTAGCGGCGTTTTCTTTCACTGTGGCAAGTGATAAGTATGTAGGAGCAACACCTAAGTCGATGTTGTTAGCTTCAGCCTTTTTGGCTAAGTCACGGGAAGCAACGGCAAACTCTTTAGCTTCGCTAGCGAGTTTGTTCATCTTCCAGTTACCTAATAATAATTTTCTTCTCATAATTATCTAACCACGTCGATGCCTGGTAAGTGGCCATCGTTTTCAATCATTTCTAAGGAAGCACCGCCACCTGTGGAAACGTGTGAGAATTTTTCTTTATAACCGAATTGCTTGACAGCAGCAGCGGAGTCACCACCACCACAGACTGTGAAGGCAGCGCTATTTTTAGCAATAGCTTCGCAAATGGCTAATGTACCTTTTTGGAATTCTTCTTGTTCGAAGACACCACTTGGGCCGTTCCAGAAGATCATTTTAGCTTTAGCAATTTCAGCAGCAAAGAGTTCTCTGGTCTTTGGACCGATATCTAAGCCTTGGAAGCCATCTGGGATTTCACCCTTTTCAACTGTTTCAACTGTTGTTCTTTCAGCTGGGTCAAAGGCATCACCGACAACAGAGTCAACTGGTAAGACAATTTTGCCGTTTGCTTTAACATAGCAGTTCTTAGCGTATTCTAATTGATCTTCTTCAACTGGAGAATTACCAGTCTTGTGGCCTAAAGCTCTTAAGAATGTGAAAGCCATCGCACCACCGATTAAGATCTTGTCGCATTTCTTTAATAAGGATTCGATAACTTTGATTTTATCGGAAACTTTTAAACCACCTAAAATAGCAACATATGGACGGTCTTCATCTTTGACGTCGACACATCTTGTTAAGTTAGCGACTTCTTTTTCGACGAGGTAACCAACGGCAACTGGCTTACCTTCGGCTTTTAAGATTTCTGGAATACCGTATGTAGAAGCATGAGCACGGTGAGCGGAACCGAATGCATCCATGACGAAGGCATCACCTAAGGCGGCCCAAATCTTGGCTAATTCTGGATCGTTCTTTTCTTCACCCTTTTCATAACGGGTATTTTGCATTAATAAGACTTCGCCATTCTTTAAAGCGTTAACTGCGTTAGTTAATTCTTCACCACGAGTTTCTTTAACGAAAACGACTGGTTGATTTAATAATTCGCTTAAGCGAACTGCCACTGGGGCTAAGTTACCATCTTTAATTTGTTTGGCGAATTTTTCTGGATCTTCTTGCGCTAATTTGTGTTTGACTTTGCCTAAGTGAGACATTAAGACAACTCTAGCACCTTTAGCGATTAATTCTTTGATTGTTGGTAAGGCTGCAACGATACGATTATCGTCACGGATTGCACCATCTTTTAGAGGGACGTTGAAGTCAACACGAACGATGACTCTTTTACCTTCTAAATTGGTCATTTCTTTAACTGTTAACATAGTTAAGATTCCTTTCTTCATAAATAACGGCACCCATAGTAAATGAGCGCCGTATATTTCTATGGGTTAATTAAACTAAATTAATTAGCACTTTTCCGCAAAGTATTTGATGGTGCGGACCATTTGTGATGTATAGGAGTTTTCATTGTCATACCAAGAGACAACTTGAACTTCATATAAACCATTGCCTAAATCGATAACCATTGTTTGTGTAGCATCGAATAAGGAACCAAATCTCATACCGATAACATCGGAGGAAACGATTGGATCTTCGTTGTAACCGAAGGATTGGTTAGCAGCGGCTTTCATAGCAGCGTTGATGGCTTCAGCTGTGACACCTTCACCTTTAACAACGGCTGTTAAGATTGTTGTGGAACCAGTAGCAACTGGGACACGTTGAGCGGAACCAATGAGTTTACCATTGAGTTCTGGGATAACTAAGCCGATAGCTTTAGCAGCACCTGTGCTGTTTGGAACGATGTTAGCAGCACCGGCACGGGCTCTACGTAAGTCACCTTTTCTGTGTGGACCATCAAGAATCATTTGGTCACCTGTATAGGCGTGGATTGTGCTCATGATACCAGATTGGATTGGAGCAAAATCGTTTAAGGCTTTGGCCATTGGGGCTAAGCAGTTTGTTGTACAAGAAGCAGCGGAGATAACGTTGTCTTCTTTTGTTAAAGTCTTTTCGTTAACACCATAGACGATTGTTGGTAAATCTTTACCCGCTGGAGCGGAGATAACGACTTTACGAGCACCGGCTTGGATGTGAGCCATGGATTTTTCTTTGGAGCAGTAGAAGCCTGTGCATTCGAGCACGACATCAACTTTTAATTCGCCCCATGGTAAGTCTTGGGCTTTTGGACGAGCATAGATGGTAATTTCTTTGCCGTCGACTGTAATTGAACCTTCTTTGAGGATGGTCTTGCCATCTTCAGCATATTCTGGTTCTTTGCTGGAAACGGTGTGTAAGTTTTCACCGATACGACCAGCATAACCGCCTTGAGCGGTATCATATTTTAATAAGTTAGCGAGCATCTTTGGGGAAGTTAAGTCGTTAATAGCGACGATTTCGTAACCTTCTGCACCAAACATTTGTCTGAACGCTAAACGGCCAATACGACCGAATCCGTTAATTGCAACTCTGACATTTGACATGTAATTTATGCCTCCTTTATTTGTCACTGCGGTTATATTTTATATACATAGAATATAAGTTGCAAGAAAAAAGCACATAATCTCATTTGTGTGCATTTTCTTTTTCTTACTAAGATTGGTTTGTTTTAATCGGAAACACTAATAAGACTTAGCGATGTTCCAGCAAAATAAAACACCATCAATGGAAAATAAATTAGAAAATCAGTTATTCCAAACAATAGCCAATTGAAGAACAAACTATCAATTAACATAAACATTATACAAAGACCTATCATAGTTAGTTTCGCATAATTCAAAACAGCAAAAACTTTTTTGAATGACTTTGGACCGGTATTGCCAAAAATAGTAGAAGCAATTGTTAAAGAAAAAAGAATTATGAAGATTATCGCAAAGAACCTTTTTGTCTCATTTGAAAAATCAAGGCATAAATACAATATAGAGGCAGTCAAAAACATAATGGATGGTAGCAGAAAGACAATTGGCATTACTACTGAATTATATTTGTTATTCAAAACATTGATGGAAAGAACAGTGATAGGAAAAAGACCCACAAAAAGGATGCATCCCAGATGCAGCATTAGAGAACCAGAATTATTACAAAACTGTTTCGTCGTTAAAAAGTCTATTAAAACTGCAATGATAAAAGTAAGACATAAACCAGCGATTATATAGGACAAGACGTTAGTTTCGAGTGTTATGTTTTTGTTTTTCGCCAGACTGATAAAAATCAACAAGAACAACACGAAGAAAATAAAGAACACAACACAAGGAAAAACAAAAGATACTGGAGAAATAGAATTAGCTCTTTGATTGCCAGATAGTCCTAAACTAATCGCAGAAATCAGTAGCAATAGAAAGTAGATAAAGAAAATAATTGCGTAGATTAAGGATACAACAGAAATGAGTCTAATGTTTTTTTTCATATGCTAACACTTACAAAACTATTATTATTATAATAGCCACAATTTGATGATCCAGGAACAGGAGCATGCTCTTCATATTCATCAAAAGCTTTAATTTTATTTGAAATTGCATTAGGTGTGGCTGAGCAGCTAATCTTATAGTCAGGCAACGCTTTATTCCATACGCCAAGAGCAAAATGAGTGCACATGTTGTTAGGAAATGACCAAGAATCATGCAGTTCTACATAGGAATTAGCATCTTCCCAATCAGACAAAAAGATGTTTCTTGAGTATGATACCCTATTAGGAAACAAATCATTGCCATTATGAGTATCCACATATTCAAGATTATAAAATAATCCAGTGTGCACATTGGTTTGCCAAGTTCCAAGTGTAACAGCATAATTGGATGCAACTTCCATTTTTCCTATTATCACCGAAGAAGGAGAATTGTTCTGAACAGAAATCCAAACATGCCCCCAATCGCCAAAACTGCTACCGGTTTGTCCAGTTGGCTGAGCAAATATGGTTATTCTCAAAGCGCCACAATCTTCCATAATCCATTTCTTAATATAAATTGATACTTTGCATGCCTCACTATAGGAAATCCCATTAATTGTTGTTCTTTGACCAGTTTGTATCCCAACAATAGTATTTAAACTTGAATCAAAAATAGGCGCTCCGTTTGCCATTGTTGTAGGGAGGGCAGAGTGACGGAAACTGTAAGTGTGCAAGTTTGAGACATTTCCACTATAAACAGTACACTGGTAAGAAGATGTATTATCATACCCGATTGTTTTGACAGTTGAGTTATTAGAAATACCCACATCAGACACGCAAAGCCAATCAGTAGTATATCCAATAGAAGAATCAATTCTCATAAGTGCCCAATTGTCGTTAGGATTAAAAGTTGTATGATAATTACCTCTCATAACTGCGGTCACATATTGAATGCCAAAAGGTTTCACGAGAGTGCCGTTTTCAATGTGCTCACCCAAAGCAACAAAAATCGATGACGGATATCCATATTCAGTAATATACGTATTTTCTTCTGCCGTAAGTATCTCATCTGGCCCGATTAAAGCACCACTTCCAACAAATGTCGTATCACCATATCCGTTTCTATCAGTATCATAGCAAGTATAAACGGTACAAATTGCACTATATGGCAAGTTGGCAGAAGCACCGCTTTGTCTGCTTGTTTTTTCAATATTAAATTTTTTTTCGAAAGAAGAACCACAAGATTTGTTTTCTCTTTCAAACAAAAAATCGTCGTAATGATAGTAGTTTTTATGACCTTTAAAATCATAAGTCATAAAATCATAAGAAGTATTTTCTTCTTTTTCCATTGAGTATGAACAAACGTTGCTTTCATTTCTTGCTATATCAAAAGAGTTCAAACCATTTGCAGTTAACGGAAGTGAGTTAATTGATGAAGCTATTGATAAAAGAATCGATAATTGCAGCATAATATGTTTTTTTAGCAATCAAATTATAGCATAGCATTTTAGCTTATTCAAATTATTCCTTCGAACAATATTGATAAGGTTATATCAAGAGATTTTGCGATTTTGTTTAGTACATTAACTGTCGGATTGCGTGTTCCTCTTTCTAAATCGCAGAGATAATTACGATTGATTTCGGCTTCTAAAGCTAGCTCTTCAATCGTCATATTTTTCTGTTGTCTAAGGTATCTAATACGAGCGCCTAACTGTTTATTGATTGTCATTTTCAAACCTCAAATAGAATTCATGGATGGAACGGAATAAATGATTGATATTACTTTTAGTAGTTGATCGAGATTAACATCTTTCGCGCTTTCAAAAATGCCAGTTTTAATCATATCTAAACTAGTAAACGAATCTAAATGAATAGGCACTATTATTTCTTACAACATATAGTCCTTGAAATTGTTCTATATAAGTGTCCCAATCATAAGAAAAAACTGCCAAAACAGTTGCTGTTTTCCAAAAGTCAGTATCGTATGAAAAAATACAAAGTGAGTAATTGTTTAATTGATGTATTCCTTCACACTTGAAACCATTTGAAACAATAGCATCATAAGCATCAGCACAGGAAGACGAAAAAGTAGTTTTATGGTGTAGCCCATTGTAAATCATTTCTATATTGTCATAATTATTTACATTTCCAGTTTTAAAAGAAAAGCGATTTTTATTATAAGGAGGGTCTTCAACTTCACCAATCAAATCAAATACAGATTCAGCGATACTATAATGGTACAAGACTGTCTTTTTTGTGTTGTAATAGTAATAAAAAGAAAAGCCATTTTTATCATAATCATATAGATTAGGAATTGAACCAATTGAACGAGGGATATCATCGAGAGAAGCAACAAAAGTTATATCATTAGATTTTTCCCATTTTGTTTTAAAAAGCAAATAAGAAATACTCTTATTATATAAGAACGAATAAGTAAAGTAGACAAACTCATTTGTTGAATATACATAATCGCAAAAGATAACATCATCACAAGAACGATATATAGGGGGAATAATATCATCCTTTAGGCTTATAGAGTAATAATCAAATTGAATCTCTTTTTGATTGTAAGAAATGTGATTTCTTTGAGAAGAACAATATACACCGCAAGCAGTATCAGTACTGGAAAAAATATTAAATATTTCATTTATTTTTGATTCATTTTTTTGTTCATCTTCATGATAAAAAACAAAAATTGGGACAACTAGAGCGGAAATTGTGCCCAAAAAAACAAGGATTGCTATAATTACGTAGAAATACCAAGGCTTTTTCATAGACTTTTTAGTAAATCAAATAAAAGAACAACAACATTGAATGGCTGAGGAACAAGTAAATTTACAATAATTGGATATGTTGCACTTAATATAATGCTAACACCAAGACTATTATTGTTGTATATTGTCTTTCCAATTTCAACTGGATCAGCTCGCAACTGCTTAAAGCCAAGATAATATGCGAAATTATGAACAAACCATTCATATTGAACACCAATTGTGCTTCCTTTAATAATATCCCTCGTTTCTCTATTGATGTGATTAAGATAAAAAGAATAGATCCATTGCATCCATGGTGTGATAAGATTGTGAGAACCATGAATGGTCACAATTCCTGAATCTTTGTCTCCAACAGCGTTAATCTTTGGCCAATTTAATATGTCTCGCACTGTATAAATCGCCGCAATTATTGCCACAAAAAGCCAAGCTGAATGCCCATCAAAATCAAACTTCGCAATAGGATTATAACCACAATAGGCATAAAGATTTATTCCAGCTAATTCTTGCACTTCTAAATACTCAATATCATCAGGAGAAATAAATTGGCCTATTTCAGGATCATAATATCGAGAATTTAAATAATATAGATTAGTTTCGCTATCGTAATAATAGCCTTTATATCTAAATGGATTAATGGTTCCTATGTTTATATTGCTATTATCAATGATTTGATGATTACCCCATGCATCATAAAGATATCTAACAACTATTGTTGTGCCATTTGCAATACCCACAATATCGTTAAAAGCATTTCTAATATAATAAAAATCAACAAACTGTGAATTTGATGCAATATATCTAAAACTACATAATCCAGTTTTATCATAGAAGAATCTTAATTTGACACCATCACTTCTATCTTCACCCACTAGTTTAGAGCCTTCATAATAATACCTATGAATGATGCCGTCTGAACCATTTTTAGAATACCTTCTGCCTAAATAATCGTATTTGAACGAATTAAAGCCAGCTACCAAGAGTAGATTGCCCCTAGTATATTGATAGTTGAATGTCAGATTCTTTATTCTTCTATTACCATATTCATCGTATTGATATGTGTTATTGCCAAATGATATTAATCTTCCTCTGTCATCGTATTGCATAGAAGTATTGCCAAATAAGACCATTCTACCGGTATTATCATAACCATATGATCTACTGATATTTAAGACTGTATTATATTCGCTCATAATTCTTCCAAAATAATCGTATGTGTATGAGATTATGCTTGATGAATTATCGTAAATAACCGCTATTCTTGAGAGATTGCCAGTTACATCGTATTGATAATCTTCATGATAAACGCTTCCATAATCATATGATTCTATATAAGAAGGAAACAAAGAATAATATGTAAATGTCTCATCAAAATAAATAGCAGCGTACATTCTTGTTTTTTTATATACTCTATCCAAATTATCAAAGGTGTATTGAACATAAGATGATTTAATTAAACTATTGCCTACGACAGTCGCAATCGCTGATTCATTATCCCTCACCTTATATTGTTCTTGATTAGAATAATTAATTCTAGTTTCTGTATAGGCTAAGGAATCATCATATTCGCAATAATAGCTGCCTACTTGAGTTTTGATTAATTTGCCTGTTTCATCGTTATAGTAAAACTCAAACGTCTCATCGACGAAATCGTCAATAACACTTAACAAACGCGCACTGAATTGACTCTCTGGGATATTGTCTTCATAAACATATGTTACGAGTGTGTTTCCATCAACTTTCAAAGAGACAATTTGGTGATAATTGTTGTATTCTTCCAAACATGTCTGAGAAGAAGGCGAATAGTTAAAAGAGGTGTTATAAGTAATTTGCTTACTTTGGTTAGTTAAGGCTATCGAAACAATAGCAACATAATCAATACCATTATTTATTTGAACTGTTGTTGTTTGATTGGCTGCATTGTTAATAATTTTATAAAAGGCTTCAGTGTCATCAATTGATAGAGTTTGGTTGTTGTTAGATAAAGAAGAAGTGTGTTCGCCACGAACAAAAGTTTCATCTTTGAAAACAACCTTGCTTAATCCATCTAAATAACTATTTTGGGAATATTCTATTGAAGATGATGAATTAGAATAGCTATTGTTATGATATGTATTGATTGTCCTTTTGGTCGTTATATATTGAGGACAATCATAATCATAACTTTGATATTCTTGAGTCTTTCTTTCTATATTTTTTTCGCTTTCATCTAAAGTAGCTTCATAAAGAATAGAGGTTCTATTGACATTATTGACATCTATATATTCAACATATTTTTTCTTAAGTTGACCATCATCGAAATATTCATAATAAGTAGTTGAACCATATTTATTAGTTTCAAAAAGTATTTGGTCTTGATAATTGCATCTCGTAGTTGTTGTTTCATATGTTTCAGGATTATCACTTATTTTGGTTCTATTGATGATTTCATAATTGCCTTGGTTAAAACGATAATAAGTCTTGGTTAAAGATTCTTCTGAAGTAGCAAAAAACCAGTTTTTATTGCTCCCTAATGTGTCGTTATTAACAATTTGTTCATCTAATAGATATAGTTCCCTATCGTCTAACGAAACACAAGTGATATCAGAGGATAAATATTTCTTGATAATTCTTCCATTATTGAAATAAGCCCAAAAGGAAGTGTTGTTTGGATGCCTATGGTTCTCTTTTATAGTCATCAAAAGATCGCTTTGTGACATATAATACAATGAATAATCAAGCACATTGATAATTTCATATGTGTTATTACCTTTATAAAGATTGACACTTTTTATCTCATTGAGCGCAATTGAAGAATTGCAATTCAAAAAGAATAGTCTTTGCCTTGCTTCACATTTAATAAATCTCAAATTACAAATAGCGGCATTAAAATTATCATTATTCTCGTCTCTTGTTTCTAGATTAAAGGAAGCAAAAGAAAGAGGAACGTTATTTGACTTTGTTCTAATAAAGGGGATCTCAAAATATTGCCAAACATAATAGGCTGATGGATTTAAGTCGATATATTCAGTTGAAATATTAGTTCCATCAAGCCACAATTTTGCGCGTTGAACATCCGCTCTGATTTTGATATAACCACATAATTTGACATATTCAGATGAATCTAAATCAGTTGAAGATAACCCCTCATCAATGGTTAAGGTAGAAGATAATAATTTAGCTTTCTTTCCATTAATCGTGCCATAAGTTGATATGTTGTTTTGGAAAGATAATCGCTTACCAATCTCTTTAGACAGTGTTTTATATGTACTGGTGTAACCATGATTGCTTTCAAATACCGATACTGGTTCTCCATTAGCATCACTCATAAAAGAAGTATCAATGTCATTATCGTCTTCAATAACTAATTCATAAATTGGTTTATATGGGTCGGTGGTATTAACATTTCTTCTAACAAAATAGATACCTTTTTGTTCAATTAAAGAATCATTAGACATATAGCCTTGCCTAATTGAATTAAAACGATAATCATTTAAGACTGTATCAAAATCATAAGTGAGACGATAAGCAGTATGATTAAGATGGTCCACTATTCTTCTCACTTTTTCTCTATCATTATATAGATATTCGTAAAGCGTTCTTGTATTATTACCTACTGATTCGCTAATTGATGTGATTTGACCAAACATACCATTAAATGTATAAGTCTTAAGAGGATTATCATCATTGTTATAATAGGCTCTTATATAGAGCAAAAATGAAAAATTATAGGAAAACTTAATATAAACATTAGGATTACGATTATCATATATCTTTCTTAGTCCATCGGAATTATATTCAATAACCTTAATATCTAATGGGTTTAAGCCAGATTGAATAGAAATAAGTCGACCACTTGTATCAAAGGTATAAATATTGTCTTTAAAATCAGTGATTGTTCTATTAGTAATGTTAAGCACTAAATATCTACCTTCTTTATCATGATAGAAATTAGTTTCGCTGTTATATAAGAAAGTATGGATATAGCCACTTCCATCAATGTATTTATAAATGTCGTTATTGTCATTATCTTTTCCATCTTTAACTAAGAATTGATGATAATTAGTTCTAAAGCCTTTATAAAAACCTTTGATTAAATCACTTTCTTTGTCACTCATCCTTGAATGATAGGAAAGAATAACATTTAATTGATAGGAATCTCTTTCAATTGTGATTGGAGAATTATAAAAAGAAATGGAGGCGTCCACAGTATTAACATAAGGATTATTTCCATAATTAGCTTTATCTAAACATTTATTGATGAAATAACCAGCAGAAGGTGGATTAATTACTGTAATACTTTGAGTCACTGATTTATCCATGAAGGAGATAGTGATTTGAGTATCATTAATAGTTAAAGGATCAATAGGCGAGCACATATAAAAATCGATGGTACTAGAGGAACCATCATCGTAATGCGCTTTGACGACCATACCATATCTTTCAAATCGATCGCCTACGAAATAAGTAGTTTTATTAGGTGAATGATCGATGGTTAAAGATGTGAGTTCTGGCATAAATTATATTTCTCCTTAAAGTATAACTTTATTTTATCATATTTATTGGCAAAACAAAGAACAAATAGCAAAGCTAAACTATATGTCGGTTATCAATTCAATTAATCTTTATTAAGCCTCAAATAGAATTCATGTATGGAACGGAATAAATGGTTAACATTACTTTTAGTAATGGGTTTCTTAAATTTTTCAGTCATTAAATCAGCAAGTTCTTGCAAAGACGCAGCCTCATTAGCCACTCTTAATTTACAGAGTTCTCTCTCTTTTAAATTAGTAATATTGTCGATGCCTAATAGTTGGTCAATCATGGCGATTTCTTCGGCTTGTCTTGAGCCTGTTTCAATCGTTCTTTTCATGTTTGCAGTATCCATGTTTGTGAGTCTGTTCGCGTTATTCATTAGGTCTCTATTCGCGCGTACATCTTCAAAATCTAAGCAAGATGAAACAGCCCCTATCATAATAAGGAAATTAGATATTTGATCACTCTTCTTAAAGTAGATGACATATTCATCTCTTCTTTGAGTGATTTTTGGTTCAATATTACTGTTTTTGTATTTAGCGAATAGCTTTGCTAGCCATTTCGCGTAGTTTTCACTATTTAAAGCGATTTCTAGATGATAATTACTCGTCACTGGGGAATTAACACTGCCTGCGGCTAAGAATGCGCCTGCAAGGTAGCCAGAAATTGTATCATCGTTTTTAACGATATTCTTACTAATCTTACCTTCTAAGAAGGAGATTTCTAAATCATCCATGATGGCTTCTGAAGCATCACTAATTTCAATCATATAAGACTTACTCTTATCGAGGTTTCTTTTTTCTTTAACAATTAATTCCGCATCAGCGTGATATATCTCATTAATTGTTTCATAGATAAAACGCCCAATCTTCGCGTTTTCTGTGTTGAGCTGTAATAAAGTTTTTTTATGTCTAAATACTAAAGAACCATTAATTCTAATATAAGCAGAAAGAAGGGCTCTTAAACGATCCTCTGATGGATAGTTATTAGAGGCTAGTTCTTCTTTAACTTGGCTAGTAAATGAGTTTTTATTACGCATATCACTATTATTTTATCATTTATAAAATACACACAAAAGTATTTTACTAACTACTCCCACAGGAGTATATTAATAGTATGAAGATATATCATGGTTCAATAAGCATTATTAGAAAACCAATTTATGGTTATGGTAGTCCATACAATGACTATGGGCTTGGTTTTTATTGTACCGAAGAAAAAGAACTCGCAAAGGAATGGGCGGTTGATTATGAACTAGATGGTTATGCCAACTGTTATGAACTTGATTTAAGTAATCTCAAAGTATTAAATCTTAATGAGAAGCCATATAACATTTTGCATTGGCTAACAATATTAATACAAAATCGGCAATTCAAAGATAGGTCTTTCTTAGTGAGAGACGCAAAAGAATACCTTATTAAAAAGTTCTCTATAGATTATTCAAATTATGATGTGATTATTGGCTACCGCGCTGATGATAGTTACTTTTCTTTTGCAAGAGACTTTTTGCAAGGATCAATATCATATCGCCAATTATCAGTTGCGTTAAAAATAGGAAAACTTGGAAAGCAAGTGGTTCTAATAAGTCAAAAGGCTTTCGATAATATTCGTTTTATTGAAGCGGAAAAAGCTTTCTCCGATGAATGGTATTTGAAAAAGAACAATAGAGAAAAAGAAGCAAGAAAAGAATATTTTGAGAGCACAAAAATGCAACGCCAAAAAGATGATTTATACGTTAGTCAGATAATTAACGAAGATATGGAGGCAAATGATGAACGCTTACAGTGACCTTTATATCAATGATGCTCAAGATTGGTTAGGAGAATTTTTTGAAACATCAATCTATGTTTTAAATGTGGATTTGAAAGAAGTTTGGAAACGTTTTATCCTTTCTCAATACTCTCCATCATTTGGCTCTGGAGATCCATTTACTATCTTAGGGAAATCGGGAAGTGAAGTAGCATTTGAATTATGCGGTAAAAGAGTTAATAATTTGCCATTTATCTATGATAGACCGCCAGAGTATTGGCTTGGCTGGGCATTAGCGTATTATCAGTGGTATAAAAACATTCCATTTCATTTCATTATCAACCATATTGATATAGAAACCATTTTATTAATGTATAAGAAATATCATGAAATCGATATTATGCATTTTTGCGATGAGATGGATAGACTAATAAAAACTCATAGAAAAGAAACAAATCTAAAAAGATTAAGAAAAAATAGAGGATTAAGTCAAAAAGAACTTGCTGATATTACTTCTATTCCTGTTAGAACTATTCAACAATATGAGCAAAGACAAAAGAATATAAACAAAGCCCAGGCTAATTACATTTTTCTTTTAGCCCAGGCTCTTTCTTGTTCACCTAAAGATTTATTGGAATATTAGTTATTCTTTAAATATTCAATAATGGCTTTGGATGCCATTTTGCCATCCACTTCAGATAGATAGATTTGTCTAATATCTCTAGGAAGGATATCACCACCAGCGTAAAGGCCTTCTACTTTGGTTTGTTTGGTCTTTGGATCAACTGGGATTGTGCCCCATTCATCTTTAACGTTATCAATATTAATAAACTGTGAATTTGGGATTTGTCCCACTAATGGGAAAACACCTTGGACTTCAAGGGTCTTTTCTTCACCTGTTTCACGGTTTTGAATAACCATACCAGTTACTTTATCTTCCCCTAAGATTGCCACTGGGACATATGGGGTGAGAATTGTGGTATTTGGTAAAGCCGCAAATTCATCAACAAGATATTTATTACCTCTAAATTCATTACGTCTATGAATTAAATAAACGTGATGAGCGAGATCCGCCATATAGATGGCTTCTTTAAGAGCAGTATTACCACCACCGATGATAAGAACATCTTGGCCTTTAAAGAAGTGGCCATCACAAACTGCACAGTATGAAAGACCATGACCAAATAATTCTTTTTCTTTTGGTAAGCCTAATTCTCTTTCTTTAGTGCCGGTAGCCACTAAAACGGTTTTCGCGGTATATTCATTTTGTTCGGTTTTAACCACAAACAAATTATTTTCTTTTGTTAAGGACGTGACCATTTCTGGAATCATTTTGATATCCGCTTTCATGAGCCAGTTAAAAAATTCCACGGCTAAATCTGGACCAGGGATTTTAGTAAAACCTGGATAGTTATCAACACGTGGAGCGATGTTAATCTTACCACCTGGTGTTGAGCCTTCGATAATAGCGACATCAAGTCCTGCTTCTTTTAAGATAATCGCGGTTCTAATACCACATGGGCCAGCGCCTAAAATAAGTGTGTCAAAAGTTTTCATAATAGGATACCTCCTAATTCATTATACGAGGAAACTGCATATTTCGCGGCTTTGATGCATTTAATTTCTCTTGGGCCCCAAGTCACAAGCATCGCATCAACACCCGCATTTGTCGCGGTTTCATAATCAATATCGTTATCACCAATATAAAGGACTTCTTCTTTATTAGCAATTGCTAATCTTTCTAAAGCTTTTTCAATGCCTAAAGGACTTGGTTTAGGAGCGTTAACATCATCCGCGGAAATAACCACATCAAATAAATCTTCGATATGGCATATTTCTAAAGAATATTTAGTTAAAGGTGCACCTTTATTAGTAACCACTCCTAGTAGATATCCAGCTTCTTTTAATTTCTTCAATGTTTCAATTTCATTATCAAAAGCCTTCACATAAGGAAGATATAGTTCTCTTGAAGTTTCTTGGAAAGCTTTATATATTTCTTCAAATGTATAATCAGGGAATTCATTCACGAGCGTCTTCTTAATAGGAGGACCGGAAAAATATATTAATTCTTCTCTAGTTCTAATCTTCGCTGGTCTATATTTCTTATAGAGTGCGAAAAAGGACTGAATAAGCATTTCATCGGTATCACAAAGGGTGCCATCTAAATCAAAAAGAAGAACTTTGTATTTATGCATTTGCTTGTTGGCCTTTCAAACCATTGATAAGTGTTGGAATAGAAATACCTAAGCCAAGAAGGATAGCGCCACCCACTACTAAGAACATCACACCAATATTGAATTGGTTATAGCCCATGACTGGGGCAAATGTTGTAGTAGACATTAAAGCAATAGCCACTGCGGTTAAAGCTCCTCCCACTACTAAGATAGCGATTGAGCCAATAAGACCAACCTTTGTGTCTTTTTCTCTAACGATAAATGTATTGTTTTTCTTACGAATGATATTACGAACAATGTGATTACCCACAATTAGTAAGACACCGGCGGCAACATATGCCATACTCCAGAACCATGACCAATAGCCATCAGGACCCATATTAAAGGCCCCATATCTTAATGGTTCCATGAATAATCTAGTTAAGCCATACCAAATGAGGTAACCAAAACCAACATCACCGAATTCAACATATTTTCTAAGCTTCTTACCAAATAATTGCGATAAGAGGAAATAACCCGTTAAGTTAGCAATAGCTTCAATGAGGAATAAAGGTACGTATAGTTGATTTGTGCCAATTAGATTAGGGGCTCCTTCAGCAGTGCTATATTGTGCATTCCTCCAAATGATTTCTGGTAACCATTTCCAACCATCAAGGTTTTGAATAACGCCATGTACTTCGCAGTTAAAGAAGTTACCAAGTCTACCAATGGCTTGAGCAATTAAAATCATCGGTAAAGCAATATCAAAGATCACCCAAATGGATTTACCTTTATTACGCCACATATACCATATAACACCAACGACAATGCCAACAATTGCACCACCTAAGATAGTTAGACCACCTTCCCAAATTGCTAAAGGCGCCCAAATCTTAATTTCGTTACCAAAAAGGTTCATCGTGGTCATTGCACGGCCATAATCAAATTTAGTGGTCCATTCACCAATCACAAAGCCAATACGTGCGCCAATGATACCAGCAGGGAATGCCACAAAGAATGTGGATTCTAAGATACCATGTTCGCCATATTCTTTGTACATTTGATGATCCGCTAAGAAATAGACAAGGATTGCGCCACCAAGGATACATAAAGCGTAGAAAGCAATGTTTGGATGTCCTGTAGCAGGAGTAACAAATCCTTGGGTAAAAGAAATACCGTTAACTAATGGATATGTTAAATAAGGCGCTAAGCCGTTTGTGTATAAGAACAGTGATAATATTGCAGCGGCAAAACCGATAAACATGATTCTATAAAGCCACTTATCAAGTTTCTCAGGAATATTTCTACCATAGTAATGGAGAATGAATGTATTGATAGCGGTAAATAAGCAACCAATAAATAAAATAGCGCCTAACACTAGCTCTACAACATGCAAGGCATCTGGAGTGGCGCCTAACCACATATAGAATCCAAAAGAAGCAACAATAAAGAAGGCGATAGCCGCACCAATAGCGATACCAACTTTGATAAATAACTTTTTAAAATTTAATTCAATCATTGGTGTTTTGACTACTTGGACAGTAAAAACAATGCCCACTGCCGCACAAATAGCAAATAACACCAAGAAGATAATTGCTAATACCATAATCTATTCGTAATGCTCCTTTTTTAAGACTTTCTTTAAATATTGGCCAGTATAAGAGGCTTTGTTATCCGCCACTTCTTCTGGTGTACCAGTAGCGACAATTTTGCCACCAGCGTCACCACCATCTGGTCCTAAATCAATAATATAGTCGGCAACCTTGATAACATCAAGATTGTGTTCAATGACTAAGACTGTATCACCATGGTCCACAATTCTTTGTAAGACCTTGATTAAACGTTTAACGTCATCAGTATGTAAACCTGTTGTTGGTTCATCAAGAATATACAACGTTTTACCTGTTGGACGTTTTTGTAGTTCGCTAGCTAACTTAACACGTTGAGCTTCGCCACCACTTAATGTCGTAGCAGGTTGACCTAACTTAATATAGCCTAAACCGACATCAAATAAGGTTTGAATACGCTTTGATAGGGACGGCCTATTAGCGAAGAAATGAAGAGCGTCTTCTACAGTCATTTCTAAAACATCATAGATACTCTTACCTTTATAGGTGACTTGTAATGTTTCTTCGTTATAGCGTTTACCATTACATGCATCGCATTTAACATAAACATCTGGTAAGAAGTTCATAGGGATACGAGTAACGCCCGCTCCACCACATTTTTCACATCGTCCGCCTTCGACATTAAAGGAGAATCGACCTTTATCATAGCCCCTAGCTTTCGCTTCAACAGTTTCAGCGAATAAGGTTCTAATATCATCAAAGATTTTGACATATGTCGCAGGGTTACTTCTTGGTGTTCTACCAATTGGCTCTTGTGTAATATCAATAACCTTATCAATATTTTCAAAGCCCTCTATGGATTTCACTTCACCAGCGAAAGCGGGTTCACCAGAGAAGTGCTCTGTTAAATGGTTAAATAATGTTTGATTGATTAAAGATGACTTGCCACTGCCAGAAACACCAGTAACAGCCACAAATTCCCCTAATGGGATATCAACATTAACTTTCTTTAAGTTATTGCATGAAGCACCTTTAATTTTGATAAATAAGCCGTTCCCCTTTCTTCTCTTCTTAGGAATAGGGATATATTCTCTTTCGGAAAGATAGGCACCAGTAATGCTTCTTTCATTTTTAGCGATTTCTTCTGGTGTACCAGCGGCCACTACTTCACCACCGTGTACTCCAGCGCCAGGACCAATATCAACGACATAGTCTGCGCTTCTAATCATTTCTTCATCGTGCTCAACGACGATTAAGGTATTACCAATATCTCTCATCTCTTTCATTGTTTTGATGAGCTTTTCACTGTCTCTAGAATGTAAACCAATAGAAGGTTCATCCATGACATATAAAACACCAGTTAATTTACTACCGATTTGTGTGGCTAGTCTAATACGTTGAGATTCACCACCACTTAAAGTCATGGCTAAACGTGATAATGTTAAATATTCAAGACCGACATCACATAAGAAAGATGTACGGTTACTAACTTCTTTTAAAACTAAATCCGCAATCTTATTCTCCGATTCGCTTAATTTATTTGGTAACGTTTCCACCCACGCTTTTAAGTCTTTTAATTGCATAGATGAAACATCCCAAATATTCTTATTATCAATCTTCACACTAAGAGCAGCGTCATTTAATCTTCTACCATGACATGTGGTACATTCATGATCACTCATAAATGTTTCATAGTAGTCTCTCATCCAATCGGATGTAGTCTCGTTATATAATCTTTCAATCTTAGCTTTAACACCTTCAATGATTTGATTTCTATGCATAGTGTTACCACTGCTAGATTTAAGTGTGTATTGATGGGCAACAGGAGAACCATATAAAACGATTCTTTGTTGTTCCATTGTTAAATCATTCCAAGGTTTATCCATAGGAACGTTATATAAATTACAAAGTAAAACAAATTCAGTCCATTCAAGGTTTTGACTACCAACAATATGGGCTAAATATTTTATACAGCCTTCGTTAATACTTAATTTTGGATTAGGAATGAGTTTACGAATATCGCATTCTCTTTTCATGCCTAAACCACGACAATCTGGACAGAAACCTAAAGGTGAATTAAAGGAGAATAAACGCGGTTCCACTCTTGGAACAGAGAAACCACATTTCGGGCATGTATGCTTATCGGATAATAATCTTTCGTTATCCCCATTTAAGATAATAAGTAAACCTTTAGAGAAGTTAAGACATGTTTCAATTGATTCAAAGACACGACTTCTAACATCAGGTTTAATGATTAAACGGTCAACGACTATGTCAATGCTATGCTTTTTATTCTTTTCTAAAGCCGGCACTTCTTCTAGTGTCAATATATCCCCATCCACACGGACACGGTTAAAGCCGTCTTTTCTAATCTTATCTAGAACATCTTTTTGTGTGCCTTTTTCCGCATGAACGATTGGCGATAATAATTGTATTTTGCTTCCTTCTGGATAAGCCATTACGACATCAGTCATCATGGTGACAGAGAAGGAGATAATTGGTTCGTTATGATTTGGACAATATGGAACACCAATACGACCAAATAAAAGTCTTAAATAGTCATAGATTTCAGTAACTGTACCAACAGTACTTCTTGGGTTATGAGAAACAGACTTTTGATCAATAGCGATACTTGGTGATAAACCTTCAATAGCATCGACATCTGGTTTATCAAAGTTACCAAGGAACTGTCTAGCATAGCTAGATAATGATTCCATATATCTTCTTTGGCCTTCAGCAAAAATTGTATCGAACGCTAAAGTGGATTTGCCAGAACCAGATAAACCAGAAAAAACCACTAATGAATCTTTAGGTAAAGAAACATCAATGTTCTTGAGGTTATTCTCTCTAGCACCTTTAATAATAATTTTCTTTTCCATATCTTTAGTCTTCGATATTTTATCAAATATTCGAAAATATAACTATATAAATGCGTTTTAAGGTAAAACAAAACACCCCGAGGGGTGCTTGTTATACTTATGTTTTTTGGATTATAAGTCTAATAAATTGTTTTTGAGAATGACTTCACCATAAGCCATACCGAGTCTTAAGGAACTCTTGGTATTGTAGTGCATGCTGTCACCACCTGGTTGACCTGGTTTTAATTCATTTTCATCAGTTTTTTCTTCTGCGTTAGCATAGGTATCAACGATGAAGTTCATATCGCCAGAATCAGCAAATTGTTGCTTTTGAGCATTCATATCTTCTGGCTTTGTCCAAGCAGATCTTGGATTTGTGCCTTGATAGACCATGCCATCAATGAAGGCAATGTTTTCACCATTGCTTTCTTTAGCATATTCAGCGAAATCTTCCCTGAATTTGCCAACCATGTCACCTAATCTCTTAGCGTAATTAGCGGTTTTAACACCACCATCGCAATCACTTTCACCTTGGTGCCAGACCCAACCTTTGATAACTGGGGTTAAGCCCATATCTTTGATGAGTTGGAGATTGTTTTCTAAGAATGGTTTGGCAAATGTATCGTATAAGTTAATTTCTGGGAAATTGCCATTCTCATCTTTCAATGGCCAGTTATATTGTGTACCACCTTGAGCAAAGCCTGAACCATTAGAGGCCATCTTCACTAAGAAGATTGGTTTATCTTCAGTAGCGTAATCTTTTAAAGCATAGGCTAAGCCAAATTCAGGACCCATATTTGTGCCTGATGTGCCATTGAAGTTGCCAAAACCTGGAACAGTATCAATGAACTTACCAGCAAATTGGTTTTCAGCGTTTGTATATGATTGAAGCTTTGGATTCTTTTCTAATTTGGTGTGATCAAGTTCACCATAACCCGCACAGTAGACACTGGATTGCACTGTCTTCATACCAGCGGCGACTTCTTCATAATCTTCAAGACCTAAATCTTCAAATGCTTTTGATAAATTAGCGGCACTGCAGGATGAGTTACCTTGCATATTAGATTGACCAGAAAGAAGGAAGACTGATACTTCATTTGGATCTTTTTCTGGTTCTTTAGAAGTATTACCACCACCGTTATTGTTACAACCGGTAACGGTCATAGCTAAAAAGCCGACACTTAATAAAAGTAATTTTTTTAAATTTTTCATAGAGTTCTCCTATAAAATTATCGAACGTTTATATTATTTTATCACTTATCATAGATAAGACAAAGAATTTGTATTTCAACAAAAAACTCCTTATTAATAAGGAGTATTTAACAATGGTCGGAACGATCAGATTTGAACTGACGACCCCTTCCACCCCAAGGAAGTGCGCTACCAAGCTGCGCTACGTCCCGATGACGTAATGTCATTATACACAATTTAATAGCGTTTAATAACTTTATCAATATTGTGGTCGGTAATAAGGTCTATATGATTAAAGAATTCCTCTTCTTCTTTATCAGGCATTTCAAAAGTATCAATTAATTTTAATAATGCATCTTCAGGAATTGGATATTCTCTTTCTCTATTTTGTTTTAAAGTTAGATCTTTATCGATATGGAAAACGACTAAATCAATCTCATCATATAGTTCTCTATATGGTTTGATTAAATCTAAGCGATATTCTTTCTTCGCATTTGTGGCGTCCAATATCACTATTCCATCTTTATCTTCACTATAAGTTTTGATTAATGAATAAAAGATTTTCCACACTAATGGGTCTTGGCTTAAATCTTGTTGATTACCACATATATCTTTTCTAATTTGATCACTACTAATGATATAAACATGTTTTTCCTTATCTTCCCTTAGGGCATTAGAAAAATAAGATTTACCACTACCAGGAACACCAGAAAGAACAACTAAATAATTCATAATACTTAAAAATAGGCAAAGAAAAAGTGAACACTAGGATTCACTTGTTCTAATTTGTTTTATTTTGCTAAACGCTTTTCAACTTCAGCGTTTACATCGCCCTCTTGCATAGCGACTTCAAGTAAAGCAATAACATCTTCTTCAGTGAGAAGACCACTCTTTACGACTTTGCGTGTGGCTTTCTTTAAGTCTTTTTTAATGACTTTTAATAATGCTTCGTTTTCTTTTCTCACAGCAATTTTTCTTTTAACGCTGCTTAAAAGAGCATCTGGGACGTATTGGGAAATAATTTTCTTTCCTTCACGCCATTGACGATAGCAATATGTATGACCGCTAATTTGTTTGACGGAGATATAGCCGCATGGTAAGTTGGCAATGTTCTTTTGCACTTGCGCGTATTCATCTACGATTTGCACAAGAGCTTCTACTTCTCTTAGATCTTTTTTCATAAACAAATATTTCCTTAACCTACGATAAAATTATATAAAAAAGATTTTATTGATGTCAACATTTCTTTTGTAGGGTTAAAAGTAAGAAAAAAGGTGATGTTAACATCACCTCTTTAAGTGTTTGATTTAAATGAACCTTAATTAGTCCTTGATCACTTCTTTTACTACTGAGGCAAGAGAAGCGGCCTTTTCCAAATTGTTTGGAAGGAAGATTTTTGTGGCTTTACCATCCGCAATCTTGGCTAAAGATTCATAGTATCTTAAGGTTACGACTGGTTCAGTTGGTTTAGAAGCATTGAGCATCTTGAGACCTTCGGCTTCCGCTTCACGAACGGCACGGATACCATCGGCTTCCGCTTGTTTAACTTTTCTTAAGGATTCAGCTTCACCTTCAGCGCGTAAGATGGCCATTTGTTTTTCCGCTTCAGCGGTAAGAATTTGTGATTGCTTTTGACCTTCGGCCACGAGAATCGCGGATTGTTTTTGACCTTCAGCAAGAAGGACTTTTTCTCTCTTTTCACGTTCCGCTCTCATTTGTTTTTCCATGGCTTCACGGATATCTTTTGGAGGAAGAATGTTCTTCACTTCCACACGATTAACTTTAATGCCCCATGGGTCTGTGGCTTCATCAAGAATCTTTCTCATCTTTTCATTGATTAATTCTCTAGAAGTTAAGCATTCATCGAGTAAGAGTTCACCGATGATATTTCTTAATGTAGTCGCGGATAAATAATTGATCGCGGCCATTGGGTTTTCAACGCCGTACGCATATAACTTAGCATCAGTGACAACATAGAAGACGACGGTATCAATTTGCATTGTAACGTTATCTTTTGTAATAACTGATTGTGGTTCAAAGTCTCTAACTTGTTCTTTCATGGAGACTCTGACCGCAATTCTATCAAAGAATGGCATTAACATATGCATACCAACACCCCATGTTGTGCGGTAGGCACCTAATCTTTCAACGATGACTTTTTCTGTTTGTTTGACAATCTTGATGTTGCAAATGATTACCAAAATAAAGATGAATAATAATACTGATAAAATGATGATTAACGCAGTTACTACTGGTGGCATCTTAGTTTTCCTCTACTTTCTTAACTAATAATTTGTTGCCTTGAATGGCAACGACTTCCACAACGCTTTTAGCAGCGATTGTTTCTTTTCCGTTTGTGCTAATAGCGGTCCAAAGGACATCATTTAGTCGACAAACGCCTGGTTCAAAAGGCTTAATCTCTTCTTCTAATAAACCTCTTTTACCTACTAAGCTATCAACATTGGAGCTGATAGTGTTGTTCTTTTTTGAATACTTTAACGATAACGGTCTTAACGCTATTAATGTGATCGCACTCACAACCACGAACACTATTACTTGCACCCACCATGGAATTGTTACTCCTGGGATGAGTGAGAATAATGAGAGCACTAATGAGACTAATGCCCCAGCGGCAAACCAAATCGATACTAATGCTGGACCCATGCATTCGACTATCACCATGACAATCATAATGCCGAGCCAGATAGCCCACATCCAATTCTCAAATGGCATACTACTTTTCTCCTGTCTTTATGGTTAGGACGTTTTCCACACTGTCCCAAGTGGTTTCAAATTGTGTTGGCTTATTAGTGAATGGGATTCTTAAGGCTTCACTAATTTGTTTGAGTAATTGCACGGATGAAATACGGGCGAAACTCTTATGGAATTCAATCTTAAGTAAGCAACATTCATCTAACGCACCAGATTCCACGACTTCTTTGGTAAGAGGTTGAACGACAACATTATTTTTATCATCCATACCAACTTGCACTTTATAGGCTGTATCTAGCGGATACATCGCAGTCGTATTTAAAGTGATGTTATTTGCGTAAAATGACGCGACACCGTTACGGTCTTTAACATTAAACCATTTAATCATAAAGAACCTCCTTACCAACAATATACATTTTTATACATAGATATTCAATAATATTCTTTAATTATTTTTAATTTAGATGCAAACAAAGAAAAAAGACGACACTTTCGCATCGTCTTTATTGATTTAATGTTTAGGATTAGAGACCGAATTTTTTGATTCTTTCTAATCTGGCTTTCGCGTAATTTTCACACTTTGTTAAGAGTTCTTCAGCGTGGGCTGGGTTGACACGTGGAAGTTGTGAGAATCTTGTTTCAGTCATGACGAAGTCTCTAAGCTTGCTGAAGTCTGGATCCTTCATATCAAGTGTTAATGCTGGTTTGCCTTCAGCTTCATTACGTGGATCGTAACGGAAGATTGGGAAGTAGCCACATTCAACGGCTAATCTTTCTTGTCTCATGGAGTTAGCAAGACCACCTTTGATACCATGGTT
>CAMVBL010000012.1 GCA_947165725.1 uncultured Caryophanales bacterium
TATAAAGCAGTGGCATTTCTCATCATTGATTGATCAGCATAATCGGCAAGTAAAACCCAGCTTTTAGCTTTCAGTCCTTCATTTAATCCTAAAAGATTATTTTTACTAGTAAATTTCAAACGGAAAGCTTTTTTAGGATAGGTCATGGTGCCGTTTCCTCTAAAGCGCACGCCACCAGCAACATTATTAAGCACATATTTATCTTCACAGTTAGTGGTGCTTAAAGTCATATCAACATAGTTTTCTTTATCAACTATCTCAACCCCATTAGTGTTGATATAAATATTTGGAAAACCTGTATTTTCAATAATATGAAGCATGGCTTTTTTACTATCTAATAAATTATGTTCAGCATCGTAGATATTGGCCGTTACTTCTTTTTCACCCTTATCTTTTAAGGAATTGTTAACATATTCCACAGTGGTGCCATAAGGAATCATGCCTTTGATTAGTAAATCATGAGATTCCTCGTCATACATGTAATAAGCATCTTCGAAAACATATTCATCTAATTTATAAGTTGCTTTATCAAAAGTTTCTCCACAATCTAAACATTTAACTTTGTTAATACCACTTTGAATAATCGTTGGTTTTTTAATCACTTCTTCTTCACTTAAATTAGTATGCTTACAAATAGAAGGCTCTTCCGAACTAGAAAAAACGCTTGGTTCAATAATGGAACTACTTTCGCTACTAATAAAAGAACTAGCTGAAGGTTTATGACAACTAGGCACTAATAAAGTAACAATACAAAGTAAGATGACTTGTTTTAATCGGTTCATACCCATATTTTAATACCGGTTCCATAAAATAAAAACCCACTTATGATTTTAAAGTGGGTTTAATAATCAATTGGTAGCTGGAGGCGGATTCGAACCGTCGACCGACCGGGTATGAACCGATTGCTCTAGCCAGCTGAGCTATCCAGCCAAATCGCTTACAACGTAAGCAAGTAGTAATTATATAGAAAAGAATTTGACATAGCAAGTTAAGAATTTAATATTTTTAAAATATTGTTGAGTTATAAACCACCAAACCAGTAAAATATAATTCCAAGCACCTAATTATTTACTTATTAGTGCTTTTTATTTAAATAAAGATTAGAATGTAGAAAGAGCCAAAAATTATGCCAAATTGTCGTAACTGTGGGGCACGTTTATCAAAATTTGACACAGATCTATGCCCCGTCTGTGGAATCAAAAATCCTTTACAAGGCACAAGTAGTGAAACCGTCGAAATCACTTCTCAAATAGATTTAAGTGAAATGAAAGAAGGACAAAAAGTCCTTAGACGTCGTAAAAAATTCATTGCCTATTTCTTTACCCTTGGTTTTACAGGATTACCATTTTTCTACATTAAGAAATATGTTTTAGGTTTAATTTGGCTTATTTGTAATCTTGCCGTTATCGGTGGTTTATTCGCTGTATTTTATTTCGCCGCTAAAGCGCATATCGCTGTAGCAATTATTGTTCCTATTTTAATTGTCTACGCTATTAATGCAGTTGTGGCCACAATCTATAATTTCTTACCTGATATTAAAGATGGTGAAGGAGAGTTCATTGTTTAATGCAACGTTACTTTGCTTCTTTATTAGATGCGGAACATATCCAATTAACTAAAGATGATGAGCATCACCTTTTACATGTCATGCGCATGAAAAAAGATGATGAAATCGAAGCCGTCGCTAACGACAAACTATATCTATGTAAAATCAAGAGTGTGAATCCTCTTGATATTTATATTGTTCACGAACTTAAAAGTGATGTTGAATTACCCGTTGATGTCACTTTATTATTCGCTCTCACCAAAGGTGATAAAATCGATTTAGTGGTGCAAAAAGCCACGGAATTAGGTGTTAAAAATATCGCTTTAATTCAAAGTGAAAGAACTGTGGTGAAATATGATAATAAAGATATCGATAAGAAGATTCAACGTTTCCAAAAGATTATGAAAGAAGCCAGTGAACAATCTCATCGATTAGTGGTCCCAAATCTCATTGGAATCTATAATTTAAAGCAACTTCCTAAAGAAGCCTTCAGCGATCTTAACTATATCGCTTATGAAAAAGAAGCGGGTGACACTAAAGAGGCTTTCGCTGATGTCACAAAGAATAAATCCATCTCCATTCTTGTGGGTCCAGAAGGTGGCTTTTCAGAAGAAGAAGTTAATAACCTTGTGAAACAAGGTTTCATCAGAACGTCATTAGGCAAGCGCATCTTACGCGCGGAAACCGCAGCCATCTATGCCTTAAGTGTGTTAGGATATCTATTAGAGAAATGAAAAGATTATTAAGATACATCGCTAGCAAAGCTAAAAAGAGAACAGACTTCGAACAAAGCGAAGAATATCGCTTCTTTTTAGATAACCGTCATCATTTAACTAAAATCCCACGTTTTGTCACCTTCTATGAACCAGGTGATGAACCATTCAATGTTATTAGGGCAAATGTCATCCTTTATGGCTACTTAAACAAAGTAGTGATGGAAAATGAAACTGAAAACCTTAAAGGTTATATCAACACAAATAACAAGAATAACCATGCTAACTTCGTGAAATCATTCCATGAAATCATTTCTGAACAACCATATTATCAAGAAGGACAAAAGAAGATTTATATCCCATTCTTCTCTCGTTCATTAAACCAAATCTATTTTGAAGAACCTGAGAAGTTATTAACCTCTCCTTATGCTGGACTTAAAGATAAATTCCAAGATACAGTCGTTGATCCTTTTGATACATATGGTAGTGAATTATATAACTCTCACTTCTCAAGACTAGTTAAAGTTAAACAAGAAGATAAAGAAACCGCATTTTTCCATTACGACACTAATACAATTTACTTTGTGAATGAACAAGGTAGATTAGATGGTACAGTAGTGTTATTTGACCGTTATTTACGTCGTCCTTCCTATTCGCATATGCTAGAAAGAATTAGACCAGTCGTGGATGCTTATTTCAATTTTGATAGAGAAGGCTTTATTAACGCTTTATATGATAATGGCTTTATTTCCAGCCACTTATTACACTTAATTAGATTCCATGATTGGGCCAAATTATGAAAACATTTTCCGTATACAATTTGGGCTGTAAAGTTAACGCTTATGAATTAAGCGCTATTTCGTCATTACTCATTAAAGAGGGCTTTAAAGAAGATAATGAAAACCCAGATGTCGTTATTATCAATACTTGTTCAGTAACCGCTACTGCTGATCAAAAAAGCCGTCAACACATCCGTAAGATGCAAAAGCTTTATCCAAACGCGATTATCGCGGTGATGGGTTGCTATGCGCAAGGAAACTATAAGTTTATTGAAGAAGAGATTAAACCTACAATTATTTTAGGTACATCTCATCGTAAAGATGTCGTGGAACTCATAAAGCAAGCTTTAAACGACCATCAATATAAAACATTAATTGAAGAAAACACCAGGCAGTTTGAATATGAAGAACTTGGTATCACTTCCTATAGTGAAAATGTCAGAGCGTTCCTTAAGATTCAAGATGGCTGTAATAATTTCTGCACATATTGTATCGTGCCTTTTAGACGCGGTAAGATGCGCTCCAGAAATAAAGAAAATGTCATTAAAGAAGCCAAGTATCTTGTGGAACAAGGCTATCAAGAAATCGTTCTTTCTGGTATCCATGTCGGTGGCTATGGTCAAGACTTAAAAGATTGTTCCTTTAGTGACCTCGTAGAAGAACTTAGTAATATTCCAAATCTTAAGAGTTTAAGAATCTCCTCCATTGAGGAAAGTGAAATTGATGATAAGTTAATAAGATTAATCCAAACAAGAGATAACTTAGCTAAACACTTACATATCCCATTACAAGCGGGTTCTAATCATGTCTTAAAGATGATGAACCGTAAATACACACGTGAGCAGTTCATGTCACGTATACAAGAAATCAAAAAGCTTGTTCCTAACGTGATAATCTCAGGTGATGTCATCGTGGGCTTCCCTCAAGAGAGCGAAGAAGACTTCATGGAAACATATAATCTTTGCAAAGAATGTTTTGATATGCTTCACGTCTTCCCATATAGCCAACGCCCAGGTACTTACGCCGCTCGTATGGAAGGACAAATCTCTCCTGAAGTGAAGAAAGATAGAAGTAAACGCTTATTAGAATTATCTAACGAGTTATATCATGCCTACGCTAATAAGTTCATTGGGCAAGATGTAACCGTTTTAATTGAAAAATATGATGAAAAACAACAAGCATATGTTGGTCATACAAGTAATTATTTGGAGGTCAAGATTCCTTTGGAATCTAAAGTAGGGGAATATAAGACAATAAAACTACAAAAAGATATGATATAATCTAAATAAATTGCAATAGTTTAGAAGATGTCTAAAAATCTATTGACTAAATAATACTATTTATATATACTAATTCCCGTTGCTAAGGAGGAAGACACTATGGCCGTCCCACAAAGAAGAATTAGTAAAACAAGAAAAAGATTAAGAAGAACACATTTCAAGTTAAACGTTACAGGTTTAGTCACATGCCCACAATGTGGTGCAATGATCAAAGCTCACCATGTTTGCCCAAAATGTGGTTACTATGCTGGTAAAGCCGTTTTAGTTAATGGCAAACTCGTTAAAGAAGAAAAACCAGCCCCAGCTAAAAAGCCAGCCAAAAAAACCGCTAAGAAAGCTGAAAAGTAATTATTCTTAACACTTTGTAAGATAAGTCCTTAACTGGACTTTTTCTTTTTGTGTTATAATAAAATGCTTACAAAGGAGCAAATTACAATGCAATACAATAAACTTATTGATCATACTTTATTAAAGCAAGACGCCCAACCAGAACAAATCGTTAAACTTTGTGATGAAGCAAAACAATTTGATTTCATGTCAGTTTGTGTCAATCCTGCTTATGTCCCATTAGCCGCGAAATGCTTAGAAACTAGTGACGTTAAAGTCTGCACAGTTATCGGTTTCCCTCTTGGTATGAACTTAACCAAGACCAAAGTGGAAGAAGCAGTAACTTGTGTTAAACAAGGCGCTGATGAAGTTGATATGGTTATCAATGTTGGTATGTTAAAAGCCGGTCATGATGACTATGTCAGAGAAGAAATCAGAGAAATCAAACAAGCCGTTGGCCACAATATCATCTTAAAAGTGATTATTGAAACATGCTTATTAAATAACGATGAAATCGTTCGTGCTTGTAAAGCCGCTAAAGAAGCAGGTGCTGACTTTGTTAAAACAAGTACAGGCTTCTCAACTGGTGGTGCCACTGTTGAAGCAGTTAAACTCATGAGAGAAACTGTTGGTCCAGAAATGGGCGTTAAAGCCAGTGGTGGTGTGCGTACACACGAAGACTTAATTGCCATGGTTGAAGCGGGTGCTAACCGCATCGGCACATCCAGTGGTGCGAAAATTATTTAATAATAATACTTGCAATAGTTAGACTACTTTGCAATAATAGACACGTTGCGAAAAGCTTCAAGGAGGTGAATAGACATGCCAAAGACTTCAGTTCGTGAAAACGAAACATTAGATGATGCTCTTCGTAGATTCAAAAGACAAGTTAATAAAGCTGGCACTATCCAAGAAGCCCGTAAGAGAGAATTTTTCTTAAAGAAATCTCTTAAGAGAAAAGTGAAAAGCGAAAACGCTCGTCGTAAAAATCGCAAGTAATCAATTGCCTGGACTAAACTCCGGGCGAGATCGCGGAGTAGAGCAGTGGTAGCTCGTCAGGCCCATAACCTGGAGGTCGCAGTGTTCAAATCCTGCCTCCGCAACCATTCGTCAAGGGTGGCGAATCTGAACCAAAAATTCGGATTTGCTTAGTATAAGCAAAAAATAACGGTCAAAAATGGCCGTTATTTTTATACCATTCATCTTCTTTTTCTGATGGGCTTAAGCCGCCATTATAAGTGTGAACCCTTCCAAAATTATAAAAATTAAAATACCTTTCTAAATATTCTTTTGCTATTCTTGAATTTTCATAGTGCTCAATATGTTTATTGAGTTCTTCACTTCTTAGTCTAGAAAAGAAGCCTTCAATGGGGGCGTTATCATTTGGCACTCCTTTATATGAGAATGACTGTTTAACGCCTAACACTTCTAACATTTCCATAAATTCATTTGTTTTAAATTCTGATCCTTGGTCCGTGTGAAATATTAAATCTAGTGGTTCATTTCGTTTTTCAAATGCGTCTTTGAATGTCAAAATCACCAAACTGCCGTTTCGATTCGATGATATCCTCCATGCGACTATCATTCTTGAAAAGAGGTCCATAATTGCACATAAATAAAAAGAGACTCCTCTTATTTTGAACTCTAATAAATCACTTGTCCAAACTTTGTTTGGAGCGTCTGCATTAAACTGTTGTTTTAATAGATTTCGGTAATAATTTCTTTTTTCTTTATCGACTTTTGGTGTTTTTCTTTTAATAACATTTTCTTTAACTAAATTATTAGTTCTCATTATTTTGAGGACTGTTTTTTATCTGCAATAATTCCCTTTTTCTTTAAAGCTAAAACAATCTTGTTAGCTCCGTATACGCGGTTGGATTCTTCGAACACATTAATCACTTCTTGAGTTAAATCTTCAACACGTTGAACATACCAAGGTTTCTTTGCTCTTGTATATAAGTGATGATATAAAGTGCCCTTATTAATCTTAATAGTGTCACTTACCTCATAAAGATTGTAATCAGGATGTTCATTTAAAAACTTTTCCGCAGCTATCTCTTTTTCTTTAACTGAAGAATTAATACTTATGTTTATGTTTTCCCAAATAAATAATTTTCTTTTTAATTTTTTGTTTTCTTCTGTTAATTGCGACTTTCTAATCATTTTTTCTTCCACCTTAAGAAAAACTAATAATGTTAATTATAGAATTCACGTCAATTCACATAGTGCTTTTCTTTATTTCGTTTGCAACAATGATCTCAATTGTAAGTGCACCTGGTTTTCAAATGAATATTAGGGAATGGACGTATCACTTTAGTTGTCTGCGCCCCAATTTTTATGGCAAAAAGTACCAATTTGGTAGTTTGCCCCATTCGTTAACTACAGTATCGATACAATTCGGTACTATTTTTATTTAATTGTGATATAATCACCACTGGGAATGATGTCTCCCTTCTAGGAATAGAAAACCGCAAGAACAAGCTGATGACGTCTATGACTTATTTTGTCGTAGAAATCAGCTTTTTATTTTCTATGACGGATTGGAGATTATATGAATATATTTCTATCCTTATTTATTATCTTTGGTGGTGGCATACTTGGTGGTTTTATTTTTGAAAAAATCAAACTCCCAAAACTAGTTTGGTATATCATACTTGGAATATTAATTGGTCCGTCACTATTAAACATTGTTGATGACACACTTTTATCTATTTCTTCTTATTTAAGACAGGTAGCATTAGTAATTATTCTTACTAGATCCGGCTTATCATTAGATATTAAAAATTTAAAAAAGATTGGTAGACCCGCCATATTAATGTGTTTTGTGCCGGCATGTTTTGAAATAGTGGGCATCACCATATTTGCCCCTCTATTCTTAGGAATATCCCATTTAGAAGCTTTGCTTCTTGGTTCTGTTCTTGCTGCGGTGTCTCCAGCGGTTGTCGTTCCAAGAATGATTAAATTAATGGAAGAAGGATATGGTAAAAAGCATAGCGTTCCTGAACTAGTTATGGCTGGAGCATCGTGTGATGATATCTTCGTTATCGTTCTTTTCTATTCGTTTAAGAATCTTGTAGCAACATCTACATTTGATGCTTGGGGAATATCACAAATTCCAATTTCTATAGTGACTGGAATCGCTTTAGGCATTGGTGTTGGCTTTTTGATGGTCTTAATTATCCGTTATCTTAAATTTAACAAAATAATTAATGTTATTTTCATGCTTGGTTTATCTTTTGGTATGCTAGCGTTAGAGCAAACTCTAAAACCATATTTTAGTGTCTCATCTTTACTCGCAATTATTGTTATGGCTTTGGTGGTGAATATCTTTAAAAAAGAAGAGGCAAAAGAAATTCAAAAATCCTATAACGGGTTATGGCAAGGTTTTGAAATATTACTTTTTGCTTTAGTTGGTATAGCCACCGATGTTCATTACGCTTTTTCTAAAGAAGGCGCCATCATCGTGGGGCTAATCTTCATTGCCTTAATCTTTAGAAGTTTAGGAGTCTTTGTCTGTGTGTTAGCTACAAAGTTTACCTGGAAAGAAAAGATTTTTATCATTATTTCCTATTTACCAAAAGCCACTGTTCAGGCTTCAATCGGTGCGATTGCTCTTTCTGAAGGATTAGCATGTGGAATATTGGTGTTGACCGCTGCAGTAGTGTCGATTTTAATAACAGCTCCTTTAGGGGCTATACTTATGGACTCACTTTATAAGAAACTACTAAATAAATGCGAACCGATTACTGGATGCATCTCTTAACCCGAGGAAATAGCAACATTTGTATCATTTGTGGTGAATACAACCCAGCTTTTAGGGCAAAAAGTATCACTTTAGTAATCTGCTGTCACCGATTTTTCGTGGATTTGCCTCAGCTGAAAGCAACAATTATTGTGGTGAAACCTTCTTTATTATTAAAAATAAAAAAACGACATTTTTCAGCAAAAACTGTAAATATCAGTAAATATCTGTAATAATGTTGTCATTACCTGTAATAAACCGGTAAAAAAGTGTATGTTCACTCAGTCGCAGGTAATGTATTCACTCAGTCGCAAACAAGCCAATGAGTGTTCAATTCGTTCCACCGGTACAAATGTATATTTAGGCACTAAAATAACCAAAAAGTGCCTTTTTTCATGCTTTTTCGCCTTAAAATGTTGGCGTTAAAGTCCTTCCACCGTAGACATCAACTCAACTAGAAAACTATTTGGCCTCTACTAGAACACGATTTGCTACAAATAGTTTTCTACTAATAAAAAACAGACTAACATATAGGAAATTGATTGGGATAGTTTATAATATAAACATGTTAATTGCCGCCATCATTGTTTTAATAGTTTTGATACTTGCTTACATCGCACTTAATATTTATTTTTTGTTCTTTGATAAGAAGGATTACGAAATTAGGACAAGACTTAATAATTTAACTATTGGCTGTTTTCATGCTCTATTTATAGTTTTTGGATTAGGCATGGCTTCTCTTCCAATATATATTTACGCAGTCCAAGAAATAAACGAAGGAACAATTCCATTTTTATATGTTGGTGCAGGTGCTGGTTTATTCTTTTTAGCTTTCATTTGGCCCTTTAATTCCTATTTTGACGCAATTAAAGGCGATAAAGTTTATATAAGGCGTTTTTTTAAAATTAGAGAAATTAATATTCGCGACATTAGAACAATTGATTCTAGATTTGATGGATCTACTTATATTACTGAAAAGAATGGTTTTGCTTTTTCTGTTTCCAATCGTGCACTTAATAGAGAAGAATTTGTGAAAACTATCAACGAACTTAAAGAAGGCAAAACTTTTTCATTAAATCCGAACGTGCCACAATCTTTAAACAAGGAATTTGAATTTTCATCAAGCGAAGAAATGCTCGAAAAAGAGACTTTAAGCGATATTGGAAAGCGCTATCGCGAAAACTATAATCTTTTTAGAAAAAAGCATATTATTAAATGCAATTTAATTTTCTTTATCTTTTTCTCTATATTTTTAGGCGGATCAATAGCCTTAACAATTCTTTTCAGAGAACTGATTTGTTTCGTACTTCTTGGTCTTTGTTTGATTTCTCTTTTAATCTATTGTTGGCTTTTCCCTAAATCCCTAAAAGATTTGGAAAACGAATTGCAACATGATGATGCGTGGCTTGGATATAAGCATAGATATCATGATAAGATGGTTAAAGGAACAGCGAAAAGAAGAAGAAATCTCAACTTAGCTCTTTGCTTAATACTTGGTTTATTTGGTGCATTCGGCTGTATTACCACGTGGTTTAGTGGAATTCAGCCTGGATATGTTAAGAAAGAAAACTTAATACAGATTTCTGGTGAATTTGAATATTTTAGAGAATGCTTCGGAATTTCAGATTATAAATACGCCATTGGGATAAAAGGCGACACTACTGAATATTGTATCAACTCTAGAGAATACATGTTTTTTGATAAAACCTTTTCTAACGAAGTTAATAAAGACACGATGGTGATTATTTCTATCAACCCAAAGGATAACAGCGAAAATGTTTCCTATAATGGCAGAAATAAACAGGTTCATGCTTATGTTATTAAGACAAACGAAAAAGACTACTTATCATATGATGGTTATGTAAATGCTTTTATGATGGATAGGCAAGGTGCGATCATTGCATTCTGTATTTGTGCATCAATTATTCCAATTTCAATTTCATGGGCTGTGATTGAACTTGTTATTCATAACAAAAATTCTAAAAAAGAAACCATAGAATTATAAAACAGCGTTTGCTCAAAATAATGAAAGGCCGTTATGTTTTTTATTATTTGCACATTTTTAGAACAAGAGCAATTAGTGGAACTATAAGGAGGTTTCACTATGAGCGAAGAAGAATTCAAGCCATACAAAGACACTGATATTTTAGAGCGAGCCATGAACTATCTATGTCATGTGTTTGTATTGAAAAACCTGTTGCGTAAAGGGAACGTAACAGTTGATGATTATGAAAAAGCCGAGAAATGGGCTGCGGGAAAATATGGTATTTCAGAAAAGAGCCTATTTAGGTTCGGCAATATCATTACTAGTAAAACAGAAGATGAGTAATCAATCCGGAGATAGGACTTAAACTGGGTGGTTGCATCAAGGGTTGCATTTTCGATTAAAAAATGACTTAGGGTTGCATAGAAAAGTGGGGTGGTTGCATCTTGCATTAAAATGCAACATTCCATTCAGATGTAAACTACAGTATCGAGAAATCGGTACTGTTTTTTATTGACTTTTGCAATGTAATGACTATGATTAAGTAAGAAAGGTAAGAAAAGTAAGAATATGAACAATAACAATCAAGACCGTTTCATTGTCAGCGTGAAAGTGGGACCTAAAGGTCAAATCACAATACCAAAAGAAGCCAGGGAAATGTTTGATATCAAAGAAGGCGAAACATTAATGGTTTTAGGTGATAAACAAAGAGGTATCGCTATATTAAAAGCCGATGCCTTCTATCATATCGCGGAGGGCCAAATAAAATGAGTGACATATTAAGATTAGAGAATGTTAGAAAAACATATCCTTCTTTTACATTAAAAGACGTTTCTTTTAGCGTAAAACCAGGACAAATAATGGGTTTTATTGGCCGTAATGGTGCGGGTAAAACCACAACTTTAAAATGCATTATGAATCTCATCCATTATGAAAGTGGAAAGATTTCCGCTTTTGAAACAGACATGAGTAAAAATGAACTAGAGAATAAGCAACGCATCGGTTTTGCTTTAAGCGAACTCAATTACTATCCAAACAAGACCATTCGTCAATTAGTAAACGTCACTAAAAGATTTTATAAGAAGTTTGATCAAAAGAAATTTGATGAAGCGTGTCGTTTATTTAATTTAAATCAAGATAAGAAATTAGAAGAATTAAGCAGTGGTATGAAAGTGAAGTATTCTGTCGCCATCGCTTTATCTCACCATGCAGAATTACTTATTCTAGATGAACCAACTTCGGGACTTGATCCAGTTTCAAGAGATGAAATCTTAGATATCTTTAGACAAATTGTTAAAAACAAAGATAGAGCGATTCTTTTCTCCACTCATATCACTAGTGATTTAGATAAATGTGCAAGTGATATCACCTATATACATGATGGAGAAATCATTTATTCAGGTACGAAAAATGACTTTGTTAATTCCTACTTATTTGTCAAAGACAAATCTTGTAACAAAGAGTTGTTAAATGAGTATATCGCCTATAAAGAATTTGACGATCGTATTGAAGGATTAATCAGTCCAGATAAAAAAGATCTCTTTATTAAAAACAAAATTGAACCACAAGAACCAGATTTAGAACAAATTATGGTCTACATTGAAAGGAGCAAGAAAGAAAATGAAAGCTTTGATTTATAAAGAACTCAAATTGGCGATGCATCCCATCTGCTATATCTTTATTGTTTTATTTCCTTTTATGATCCTTATTCCTTCTTATCCTTTAGGAATTGGATTCATCTATGTTTTAACGTGTTATCCGATTCTCTTTTTAGGAGCGAATAAAGGACAACAAAGTAATGACTTACTTTATTCAACTTTGTTGCCTGTCCGCAAAAAAGATATTGTCATGGCTAGAATATTCACAGTTATTTTCATGCAAATCGCCTTTATTTTGGTAATGACAGCCCTCTATCCAGTGGCAAGAATTATCAATAACGCGGTTGCTCAATCAGCGGAAAAACCAAGCGAATATATGATTCCTGGTTTAGGTTTAGATAGTTATGTCCTTTTAGTAGCGATTGCTCTTATTGGATACGCTATCGCGGACATCATCTTCTTCCCAATTTACTATAAACATGGTAAATCAATCGTGATGTCGACATTATTTACCATTCTAGGGTTTGTTGTATATATCGGTATATTTACTATTGGTTTACCATTTATACCAGGTTTGGATTTTTTAAATAATTTGCATCTTGGAATTCAATTTGCTGTTTTAGGTGCCGCAATCTTAATCTCATTCCTCCTCCACTTCGTGGTTTATAAAATATCCTCAAAGAGACTAGAAAAAGTTGATTTTTAAAGTATTTGTAATCTCTTGATCCTTGTTGATTTCTAAATAATCTAAAAACAGTATCAGAGCCATCGGTACTGTTTTTATTTTGCTTACCATAATCAATTTTATTGTTTTACAATAATGGTGGTGATAAATATGTTTAACAAACACGATATAAAAAGAAATGCCTGCCAGTTATTTGGTGGACAAGCTAAGAAAGGCTATGATTGGTGGTGGCATTCATTTACCGCTTATAACAAAAAGACAGGTGAAGAAAAACCATTCTTTATTGAGTTCTTTATCTGTAATCCAAAACTTGGTGGAGATAAACCTATCTTCGGTCAGTTAAAAGAGAACCAAGAAAAAGGCATTAGACCATCATATCTCATGGTCAAAGCAGGATGCTGGGGAGAAAACGCTATTCAATTACATCGTTTCTTCTCTTGGAATGAAGTCAAAGTGGATTATGGTGTTCCGTATAGTGTCCTTGCAGATGATTGCTTTGTCACAGAAACTGAAACTCATGGCGTAGTTGCTGTTAGCGAAAAGGAAAAGAACGATCATCCTGAATATATGTCTGACAGTGGTTCTATTTCTTGGAACTTAAAAATACAAAAAGATATTGCCTTTAATGTTGGTTATGGTGCCTCTTCTTTATTTAGAAGATTACAGTTATTTGAAATGTTCTGGCACGCTGAAGGGATGAAATCCTTCTTTGAAGGAACAATCACATTAAATGGGGAAGAATATATCGTCAATAAAGAAGATAGTTACGGCTACGCTGACAAGAACTGGGGCAAAGACTTTACCTCTCCTTGGGTTTGGTTATCTTCTAATAATCTCACTAGTAAAATCACCGGCAAGAAATTAGAAAACAGTGTCTTTGATATCGGTGGTGGTAGACCAAAGATTGGCTTTATCGCGTTAAATAGAAAATTGTTATCCGCCTTCTATTACGAAGGTAAATGTTACGAATTTAATTTCTCTAAATTCTGGACTAATACAAGAACCAAGTTTGATTGCTATGAAACAGAAGATGAAGTCATCTGGCATGTCGAACAAAAGACCTGGTGCAACAAAATGGTCAGTGATATTAGATGTTTAAAGAAAGATATGCTATTAGTCAATTATGAAGCTCCTAATGGTAAGAAGCTCCACAATCGTTTATGGAACGGTGGTAATGGTGTGGGCACCATCAAACTCTACCATAAAGGTAAACTAATCGATGAAATCGAAGCCAAAAACATCGGTTGCGAATACGGCGAATATTCAAAATAATCAATAAGAAAAAAGACCCACATATTTGGGTCTTTAGTTTTTATAGAATTTCATTTCTTCGAAATACTTTTGAATGACTTCATTAAATCTTTGATATAAGTCATCATCCTTATCTTTACCAGCGAAGCCAACGGCTTTATATTCGCCTCTTAAGGCTTTAACTTTTTCGATTTCTTCATCAGTGAATTCGGAGTTAGCAAGTAAGATTCTGGCTTTCTTAATTAATTCTTCTTTTTTCGCCGCTCTTTCTTCAAAGAGTTTAAGCATTTCGCCGTGTCTTTCCTTTTTCTTTTCTTGGAATTCATCCATTACTTTAGCGAAGTCTTTCCATAAGCGTTCATCGCCTTTACCAGAATAGCCAACTTCCTTCCATTCTTTTCTTAAGGCATCCATTTGAGCATTAGACTCTCTAATATCTTTGATATTGTTAACGATTTCTTTGGCTCTTTCGATGATGTTTTCTTTCTTAGCGCGTTTTTCTTCATTCGCTTTATCTAATTCTTCAAAGAATGCTCTTTTCTTCGCATAGAATTCATCTTTGATTTGTCTGAATTCATTCCTTAATTCATCATCTTGTTCTTTATTTCCAGCGCGACCGACTTTTCTAAAATCATTATTTAATTTATCGAGTTCACGGTTAGCCGCGAGGATTTCTTTTTTATCTAATAACTTTCTTGCTTGTTCAATGATAGCTTTCTTTTCTTCGAGTGGAGAAACGAGTAATTTTGGTTCCTTTTTAGCGAGTTCGTTAAATAGGGCAACCGCTTTATTTGTTTCATCTTGATCAAAGAAAGTTTCTTCATCGCGGTTAACGATGTATTTATATTCCCTTCTTACAAGTTGTAAATCTTGATTTCTGTCGTCTAAATTTTCTTCTGCTAGTAATTCTTTTACTAACGCAATAAATTCTTGTTTGGTCATAATATCCTCCAAGGTAGTCCTTATATATTGTAAATGGGTATTGCCTCAAATAAAAAGAATTTGATTAAAAAATACTTTTTTAGTGGTGGTTTTGCTATTTCAACGCTTTTTTGTTTACAAAAATATCCAGCATGGTATAGTAATAAGTTAGTTATGACTAACTAACGAAAAAGGAGGGGAGATTTATGAAACAAATTCTATATCCAATCATCGGTATATCATTAATCTTTATCTGCACAACGTTAGGTGCATTATTTGTATTTTTTATCCGCAAAAAAGAAATCTCACCTAAATTAAATAAAATCTTCACTGGCTTTGCCGCAGGTGTGATGTTCTCAGCGTCTTTTTTCTCACTTATTAAACCAGCTTTAGAATCTGAAGTTACTTATATGCCTTCTTGGCTAGTAGTGGTCATCTCAATCGTCTTAGGTGCCGGCTTCTTATGGGGCATTGATAAACTTACTCCACACTTCCACGTGCAAGAAAACAAAGAAGAAGGTTTATCTGTTAAAAGAATGAGTAAAACATCAAAGATGTTCTTAGCGGTTACTATCCATAATGTTCCAGAAGGTTTATCTGTTGGTATCGCCTTTGGTGTGGCCTTGTCTCAACCAGATAACGCTGCTTTATTATTAGGCGCTTTATTACTCGCTATTGGTATTGGTATTCAAAATATCCCAGAAGGCGCAGTAGTGTCCCTACCAATCAAAGGTGAAACAGGATCAAGTGGTAAAGCTTTCTTATTCGGTATGTTATCAGGGGCAGTGGAACCAATCGCCGCTGTTATTGGTCTATTCTTAGCAATGCAAATCCAAGGCATTATGCCATGGGCTTTAGCCTTTGCCGCTGGTTGTATGATTTACGTAGTCGCGGAAGAAATGATTCCAGAAATGACAAGCGAAGGACATGACCACTTTGGTGTTTGGTCATTTATCATCGGCTTTGTCGTCATGCTAGCCCTGGATTGCATCCAATTCTAAATATTGGTACTAGAGTGTGATATAATATTTTTATGCTCATTGAACAAGAAATATTTGCTTCTTATAAAGTTGATTTTAATAAATTAATTCCCTATGGCTTTGATTGCTTTGGGGGTGTTTATACATATTCTAAAGATATATGTAATGATGAATTTAAAGCCTTAATCACCATTAATGAAAAAGGTGTAGTTAACGGCAAAGTCATTGAAAAAGCTTTTGATGAAGAATATAGCCAACTGAGAAATGAATCATTTCAAGGAGGCTTCGTGGGTGAAGTTAGAGAAACTTATAAAGCCTTATTAGAAGATATCAGAGATAAATGTTTCTTTAAAAGACCATTTGCGTCAGACCAGGCTAATCGCTTAATGTCACTTATTAAGGAAAGATATCACGAATTACCTGATTATCCTTTTGAAGATCCACATATCAAAAACTATGGTGTTTTTAGATATCACATCAACAAGAAATGGTATGGCTTAGTGATGAATGTTAAAAAGTCAGTTCTAGGCTTTGATAGTGAAGAACTTATTGATGTCATCAATGTCAGGATTGATGAAGAAAACAGAGACAATATTATTGATAATAAATCCATCTTCCATTCATACCACATGAACAAAAAGAAATGGGTCTCCATCCTTTTAGATGATTCACTCACTGATGAAGAAGTGATGTCATATATCAATTATTCACGTAATTTCATGATTGGAAAAACTATCCGTAAAGGTAATGAAAGATTATATTTCATCCAACCATGTAATCCTAGATTCTATGATTTAGAAGCTGCTTTTATAAGAGATAAAGGTGTCACAGGTTGGAAGCAATCTAGAAAAGTTAATGTTGGTGATATTTGTTATATGTATGTCGCTAATCCTGTCGGAGCGGTGAAATATAAATGCGAAGTGGTAGAAACAGATATTCCTTTTGAATATAAGTCAAAAGAAGTATCAATGACTAAATTAATGAAGATTAAACTATTAGAAAAAGTGGAACACAATAATATCAATTTTGCTTATTTAAAAACCATTGGTATCTCACTTATCCGTGGACCAGTTTCCATACGCGAAGAAACTGCGAAAAAGATTGATACAAAAATAAAGGGATAGATTATGGAAGAAATTATCGTAAAAATGATCGCTAAAGAGAAAAGAAGCGTGGCTTTAAATAATGAGGATATTATTGGGTACTGCCAATACAAGGAAGAAAACAATATCTGGTCTATCACTCATACAGTTGTGAAACAAGAGTTCGGTGGTAGAGGTATCGCTAAACGTTTAGTCTTAGCCGTCATTGAGGAAGCCAGAAAACAAAATAAAAAGATTAATCCAATTTGTTCCTATGCGAAAAAGATGATGGAAAGCAGTGACGAATATAAAGACGTTATTCAATAACAAAGTGGTGAGGGTCTAACTTACCACAAGTTGGATCAACATTATAATTATTATTAGCATCAGTGGCCTCGATGTAGTATTTCACATCGTCGCCACTTTTTAAACTATTAAAAACAAAAGTGTAGTTAGTGGTTTCTTCATACTTATTCATTGGATAAGTAACATATTCAGCATCATTAATTGAGTAGTGGATATTAACTTCACTCATCTCATTATTAGCATAGCTAACCACATTAGTCTTAACGACATATCTATCTTTTAAAGGCACATTACCGTAGTTAACATCACGTGAATCAATAAAGACCATATTTTGGTCAGGTACTTCATGAGTACGGCAGTGTAAGGCATCAGTATTTAAGAAAGCGTTTTGATTAGAAGATGAGAAACCTTGAAGGCCAACGACATCATAGCCAGGCAAAGCTTCTTTATAGACATTAAGCGCTCTTTCGTTATAAGAAGCATTGCTGCCTAAAGGCATATAAACATGACCATTAGCGATTAATGAATTAGTGTAAGGAGCGACAGTGCTACCACCTGGTTCTTCAATACGATAAACACGGTAGTTATAACCATAAATACATTTAGTGTTCGCTAGTTCATTAGCGACCTTCTCATAATATTGGTAACGGGAATTAGTCTTTGGTAATTTAGCAACGATAATCTTATCAGGTGCGACAATCTTACCCCAGCAGTCAATATGGGCAATATAATCACCTTGTGGGTCGATAGTGATAACATAGTTATCAGTGCCGGTATAAGTTTTCATTAAAGAACGAACTCTTGCTTCGTTATTGTTATTTTCTTGAATGACTAAATCATCACTAAAAGCGGTGCCTCGTCCGTCTTGCATAAGATTACCACCCGTATGAGTGAGACTCATTGAGTCATAAGGCATATTAAAGTAAGAGGCTAGTTTACTTGGAACAGCATTTTGTTCCGTTCTCTGTGGTCTATTGTAATTAAAATTAACGATGGATAACTGCTTATCTTTAAAGACATAGAATGGAGAGAAATCTCTCACCCAATAAGCATAGTCATCATCGATATTCATATCTAAGAAGGTCACATTATTGACGTTAACACCAGCATTAGTTAAATCAGTTCTTGCCTTTTCAATACGTGAATTGTTTTGATAATCAGGATTAACTAGAAGCAAGACCTTATTGTCTTTAGCGATAGTCTTATAAACATTTAAAGGCATGTTATTTGGATAACACATCTTGACCATGGAAAGAGGTTCAAATTCACCAGGCATTCTTTTAGAGAAAGTCTCAATTGGTTCATATGGATCTTCAATAGGTGTGCTACTACTAGAAGATGAACTACTAGATGAACTAGAAGGCATACTACTAGAAGAGGTAGAACTAGAACTTGATGAACTACTTGAACTGCTAGAGCTGGAAGAACTAGAACTAGATTGAACGCTACTAGATGAACTCACACTAGAACTAGTTGATGAACTAACGTTACTAGATGATGTAGAGGAACTACTTAAACTGGTAGCAACGCTACTTTCGCTTATGCTGCTAGATTGCTCACTAGAGGCGCTTTCACTTGAACTTGTCTCCTCAAAACTTGTGGAAGTGCTTGTGTCACTAGAAGAAAAACTAGACTCACTAGGAGCGTTAGTAACACAAGAAGATAAGAGCAAAGTGCCTAATAGCGATAATGAATAAAAAACCTTTAATTTCTTCATATAGCAAAGATTATATATCCGTTTACCTGAATATATAAGCGCTTTTATAGATTGGCTTCACTCAATGTGATTACTTGCTAATTATGTAACAGGTGATTGTCTTGAATATATCGATGTTTCTTATATAATAAGTTGCAAAATAAGAGGACAAAATATGTATCAACATTTCGTGCAATATTATGAAACAGATAAGATGGGTGTCACTCATCATTCAAACTATATTCGCTTTATGGAAGAAGCCAGATTAGACTTCTTTAAAAAGATTGGCTTTGATTATCTAGATTTTGAAAAGATGGGCGTGATGTCACCAGTAATTGGTTTAAATAACATCCGCTACAAAAGACCATCCACAGTGGGGGACACAATTGAAATTGAAACAAGTGTTAAAGCTTATAATTCAATCATCTTAACCATGCACTATGTGATGAGAGTAAAAGACACAGTCATCTTTGAAGGTGATAGTGATCATTGCTTCTTATCAAAAGAAGGAAAAATGCTTCCATTAGGTGATAAAAAGTTCCCAGAATTAGATCACAAATTAAAAGAATTACTCAACCAAGAAAAATAGTAAAAACTTATAAACTTTTGCTTAAAGCAATGCTAAAATACTATTGCATATAGCAAACAAATAATAATATTGGAGGAACATTTACTATGGCAAAAAAGTCAGGCGGTAAGGATTATTTTGGATTTCCGTGGATTGTTAGCTTAATTTTAGCAATCATCCCAATCACATCTTGGGTCTTTGGTTTCGTTACCAGATTCAAAGAAGGTCACTGGGTTTGTGCTTTAATCCGTTTAATCTTTGGTTGGAACATCATCTGGATTTTAGACATCATCTTCATGATTCTCACACATCACATTTTCAAATTGTTCTAATTCTTTTTAAACCAATAAAAGGCGGGGCAAACCCGCTTTTTTAATGCTACAAAAATAATCGAATAAATACGATTATTAATTGATAATTATATTCTATTTTGCTATATTTTATGCGTATATGGAAAGAATCGATTATATTTTAGACTTTTGTAAAGAACTCGCTAAACAAATGATTGTCTGTGGGGCTAATATCGAAAGAGTGGATCTCTGCATTGAACATTTATGTCACGCTTATGGTCTTCACGATGTGACATGCGCTAACTTGACCACTCGTATTTCCATTTCCGCGAAGGACGAACAAAAAAACTATGCCCATAGACAAACCGATGTTCCTCCTCAAGCCTTTAACTTAGAAAGACTTAAAAAGCTCAATCACCTTTACTACAAAGTTAAAGAAACAACCCCAGATGAAAAGACACTTTATGATTTACTCCATGAAGTTAAATCTAATGACTTCCCATGGTGGATTATGCTTGGTGGTTATCTTGTCGCAATGGCGGCATTAGCAAGAATCTTCCTTGCTGGCCCAGCGGAATTATTAATCACTTTATTAAACACTGTCATCTTGTTCTTTTTAGGCAAGTTATCTTCTAAGATTAGATTAAATAAAATCGTCACAAACTTTGTTTGTATGCTCCTATGTTCGACGATAGCGATATTGTTCTACGCTGCCGGGTTTATAAACAATTTCTATATCGTTATTATCACTAATGCCTTCTTCTTAATACCAGGTATTCAAATGGTTAACTGCGCCAGAAACTTATTGTGTGGTAATGAGATGAATGGTGTTATTGATTTACTCAAAGTCTTGTTAGAAGTTTGCACAATCGTGGCAGGTATGGCCGCTGCATACGCGATGCTTGGTAATCTAGCGGGTGAACTTCTCATCCAAGACTTCATTAATGCTCTTGGAAATAACAGTTTACTCCGTTCATTTGAATTAATTGGCTTATCATTTATTGCTTCCGCTGGCTTTGGTGTGGTCTTTAACATTCAATGGAAAGACTTAATCTATGCTGCTATAGGTGGCACAATCGTGAGAATTGTTTATATCGGCTTACAAGCCGCTATTCCTGAATATCGTTTTATCTTCACAATTGCAGCGGCATTCTGTGCTGCTTTATATTCCGAAATCTTAGCATTAGTGAAGAAAGAACCATCTGTTTTATATCGTTATCCATCTATTGTTCCTCTTATTCCTGGTGACTTATTCTTCTATGTCGCCGCTGGTATTATCTGGGGAAATACTGAATTAATTACTACACATGGCCCAACATTAGGTCTTGTTCTTGTTGGTATTTCCTTAGGCTTCGTTTTATGTTCCACAATCGTGCACTATATTAGAAAATTCAAATTCCTAAGGACTTCCAACGATGAAGCAAAATAATCTCATTTTAGCGGTCAACGGAACTTTAATGCGCGGCTTAGAACTTGAGAACAACCTCAAAGAAGTCGGAGCGTTTTTTATTAAAGAAAGCAAAACTGAAAAAGCTTACCGCTTATATAGTATTAACGATAAATATCCCGCGATGATTAGAGTCGATAATGGTGGTAACACTGTTGGTGTTGAACTCTACGCTATTAGTGATGAAGGAGTAAAACAAGTCCTATCTAAAGAACCACCAGGCTTAACTATTAAAGAAATCACTTTAATTGATGGAGCATCTGTTCTCGGTGTCGTAGGAGAAGATGATATAATCAAAGGACAAAAAGAAATCACCTCTTATGGAGGTTGGAGAAATTATATTGCTAAAAGGGAGAACAATATGAAAAAGTTATTTATCTATTACTCACACACTGGTCGTGGTGATATTGTTGCTCAAAAAATGCAAGAAAAAGGCTATGATATTTGCAAAGTTGAAACAGTGAAGAGTTTACCTAAATCATTCTTTTGGGGCATGATGGTTGGTGGCTTCCAAGCGGGAGCCAAAAAGAAAGCCGCTCTTAAAGAATTTGACCAAGATATTTCCAACTATGAAGAAATCGTTATTGGCTCACCAATTTGGAATGGAGCATTTACTCCTGCCATCAACAGTGTTTTAAGTCTTTTAGATTTATCTAATAAGAAATTATCTTTTGTCTTCTATTCTGGTAGTGGCGAAGGCAAAAAAGCTGTTAAGCGCATTAATAAAGAATATCCAAACACGCCATATATTTTCCTTAAGGATCCAAAGAAATATCCTGAAGAACTTAGTAAACTAGATTAACAATGAAAAGATTCCTTTCGATCATCATCAAGGCTTTAGTAATAATCGTTTTAGTTTTAACGATTGTTTTAATCGCGGTTATTAAAAAGAACCCAGAAGCAGCTGAAGCAATGACAAGAGGATTCTCTAGAGGCTATATTCAAGTTACTAGTTTTATAAGTGGATTAGTCCCATTTGTGTCTTTAACCGAACTAGTTGTTATTGCCATTGCGATAGTGAGCATCGTTCTTATCGTTTTAGTCATTAGGGATTTAGTGAAAATCCGTCCTTTAAAGGCAATTAGTAAATTTCTTACTATTCCAATTATGGTTTTAACTGTGATTGCAATGTATTCCTTATCTTGTCAAATGGCTTATAACCGTAAAGAGATGCCTCTTCCATATTATGAAGGTGATGTGGAAAGAACCGAATATGTCGATATCTATAACTTCTTCGCTGATGATGTTAATCTCTGCGCTAGTAAGTTAGAATTCACTGAAGAAGGCGATGTCAAAGGCTATGACTTAAATGAAGCCACTAAGTTAGTAAAAGAATCTTATAAAATCGTAACTGATAGTTATTTCTCTAACTATTTTGGTGCGGTTAAACCTATGATGTCTTCTTTTATCTACCGTGAATTCCAAATCACTGGTGTTTCATTTAATGCTCTAGGTGAGGCTAACATCAATGTGCTTAACACTAAAGTTAATCTTCCATTTACCATCGCTCATGAGCTTGCTCACACTAAAGGAGTGATGCGAGAAGATGATGCTAACAAACTAGCGTTCTACGTCTGCTTAAATAGTGAGAGTCCATATCTAAGATATAGTGCTTACACCAGTTATTTCTATCAAATGAAATCAATGGCGAGTGGCTCTTATCTCGCTGAAAGTGAAAGAGAAGGCTTACATCCATTAGATCCCGCTTTTAATAAAACTCAAAGCTATGTCTATAACTTCTGGAAGAAGCATAATTTACTAGAGGATATCGGTGAATGGTTTAATAATCTATACATCAAATCCAGTGGTGTTAAAGAAGGCACTAGTTCCTATAATGGTGGCACCCAATCTGAATTTGATCCAACCACAAATAAATTACATCCATCCCTTTATCAAAAACTCTTTTTCGAAAAATACTATCGATAAAGTTGCATATAATTAGTAATTTATTTTAATTAAAGTTAAAATATCAACATGAATAAAGAACCATTGAGTATCAAGAATCAAGATTTTACCGGTGAAAGAGCCTTATTCAATACCCATAATGCGGTTATTGAAAGTTGCTTATTTCACGATGGAGAATCTCCTTTAAAAGAGAGTTCTGATTTAAAACTAAATAACGTTACTTTTCAGTGGAAGTATCCTTTATGGTACACCACAAATGTGGAAGTCACTAATTCTACACTCCTAGAAACGGCGAGAAGTGGAATTTGGTATACTAACCACCTTTTGATGGAAAAGTGTCTTATTTCGGCTCCTAAGACCTTTAGAAGGGCGAATGATATCACACTCATCGACTGTGAACTACCAAACGCTAGTGAAACTTTGTGGAAATGC
>CAMVBL010000013.1 GCA_947165725.1 uncultured Caryophanales bacterium
TTCGTTATACAAATCAATATTTTTCTTGATTTCTAATAGTTAATTATCTCCTTCTTAGAGTGAAAATAGTATAACATATTTTCTTTGAATAATTAGACTATGTGTGTAAAATAAGTGGGTATGAAATTAAGTATCGTTGTTCCTTGCTATAACGAAAGTAAGGATATCGCTAAAAATAGCGAGATTATCAAAAACTATTTAGAGTCCATTAAACAAGACTATGAATTAATCTTAGTCAATGATGGTAGTAAAGATAACACTAAGGAAGTAATAGAAGCTATCCCCGGTGTTAAGGCTTTATCATATGAGCCAAACCGTGGTAAAGGTGGAGCGGTTAAATATGGTATTGAAAACGCCACTGGTGACTATGTCTTATTTATGGATGCTGATTTATCTACAGACTTAGAAGCTATTGATAGATTTATTAAGTTAGCCCCTAACTATGATATGGTCATTGGCAGTAGACACGCTAAAGATAGTGTCATTAAAAAGAAACAACCAGCCTTAAGAGTGTTTATTGGTTGGTGCTGCCGTAAACTTGTTAATATGAAGTTCCACTTCAAATATAAAGACACACAATGTGGCTTTAAAGCTATGAGAACAGATATCGCTAAAAAGATTGTAGAAAAACAAGTCGTTAATAACTTTGCCTTTGATGTTGAATACTTATATATCGCTAAATTAAATAACTTATCCATTTATGAAATGGGTGTCATCTGGGCGGATGATCGTGGTAGTACAGTTTCACCATTAAAATCATCCATTAAGTTCTTTAAGGATTTATCATTTATTAAAAAGCATAAAAAGACTTATCTATTTGATGAAGAAAAGTAAGAGCCTTTGGCTCTTTTATTTTCAAATAAATAATACTATAATACTTGCAAATGCACTCTAAATATAGTAAAATAAGGTGCAAATGAAAGAAAATACTAACTATTCAAAGATTCAAAAACTATTTAAAAACAATGGTGGCTTTATCACCAGAGCAGATATCGATTCTGCTGGTATACCATCATGGTTTCTTTCTGATTTCGTAAAAAGAAATAGTCTTGTTAAAGTTGCACCTGGTTTTTATGCTTCTAATAATTTCCTAATTGATGATCTATTTGTTCTTCAAAAAAGATTTTCAAAATACATCTTTTCAGGAATAAGCGCTCTATATCTACATGGTCTTACCGATAAGATTCCTACTGAAATAGAAGTTACTGCACCTCAAAACTACAACCCATCTAGAAAGATAATTAGCAATCTCTCTATCCACAAAATATCTAGTGACGATAAATATCATCTTGGAATAGAAGAAGTAAAAACAATGTTTGGCAACATCGTTAAAGTATATGATGCAGAGCGCACCATATGTGATGTTATAAAATATCGTGATAAATATGATTCCGAAACCTTTGTTAAAGCGGTTAAGTCATATATTAAAAAAACAAATAATCAAATCAAACTCTTTAGGTATGCTAGAGAACTTGGAATAGAAAAGAAAGTTTATGAAGTAATGGAGGTCCTCGCAAATGAAAATTAATAGAGATTCACTTAAGGCTAGGGCCAATAATATTTCAAAAGAATCAAACATTTCCAGCAATGTTGTCTACAATCGGTTTTTCTACGATGCTTTCTTGTCTCGATTATCAAAATCCAAATACAAGGAGAACTATGTTTTAAAAGGGGGATTGTATTTATCATCAGTCCTAGGCGTCAGCACTAGAAATACTATGGACATTGACTTCTTCGCCAAAAGAATCAACATGGAAAAAGAGCAAATTGTTAAAACAATAGAGACTATATGCAACACTGATGCAAATGATGGAATTACCTTTAAAGTTATTGATGCAACAGATATAAGACAAGAAGATAAATATGGCGGTTTTCAAGTTAGAGTGTTAGGTAAACTAGAAAACATTCGTCATGAATTCGTTATTGACATAGCAACAGGTGATCCAGTTGTTCCTAGTGAAAGAAACTATAAGTATACATGTTTGGTAACTGGTGAAGTGTTGCCGCTTAAGGTATATAGCATAGAGAGCGTTATTTCAGAAAAGCTGCAGACAGTTTTATCTAGACGCGTTGCTAACAGCAGAAGCAAAGATTATTATGACCTATATATTCTCCGTGAAACTCAACTCAATAATGTCGATATAAAAACACTGAAGGAAGCTTTTAAGCAAACTTGCAATTACAGAAACTATTCCATCACAAAAGAAGATGCCATTTTATTGCTTGATGAAATTGAAAACAATCAACAAGTGAAAAATAGATGGGAAACGTATACCAAAAAAGTCAAATATGCAGATGGAGTGGAATTCGAATCTGTGGTTGCTGACATCAAAAAATGGATAAACGATCTCTATTGAGTAATCAAATCAATAAGTGAGTCATCACTTAACAAATTAGACAAATCATCCTCGTTATTAATGACGAGGTTTTTTGTTCTTTCATAATAATGATTAATCACTCTATCAGTTACTGTCTTAGCCTTCTTATAGTTATCTTCTTTAAGACCATCTACTTGTTCTTCGATTAAAGTGATCATGCATCTTCTAAGCATCGCTATAAGAGAAGTTTCTAACCAACAATCAATGTCTTTATTAATACGTTTTAACTCGATATATAAATCTAAGCCATCTTCAGGTGTATGCCATAAGTCGGCGAAGATATAATCATACTTATTATTCTTACTAACATAACTAATTGCATCATCTTTGATGATAGTAATCTTATTTTTATTAATAAAATGTGGGAATAACAAATTATTAAATAAGTTAATGATGTTTTGATCTTTTTCAATAATAGTGATGTGCTTAACTTCATCTTTAAGCGCCATCATAAATGGTACATAGCCCATACCAAGACCGAGCACTAAAACGTTACCGTGTCCCTTATCTATATATGGTTTCATTGTTTCTATTTCATTTGGATTAAGTGACATCCAGATGTTATTACCTTCACATAACGCTAAATAGGAGAAAGGCTTTTTAAAATAGCCAATCGCACTATATTCTTTATAGTCTTTAGTGACACTTATTTCATCATACGCAAATGTTTGATATGGTTCATAAGTAATATTTTTTAAAGAGTACTGTTTATATCTACCAGTGGCCTTAATGGTTTGAACATATTTATTATTTAAATATTCTTTAGGTTCTAAACACTTAATGCGCTTAACACAGTATTCATCAGTGATACCAATAGTCTCTTCATCATTCTTGTCAAAATTAAATTCATCATACATGATGTTAACAAAGGCCTCAGGTTCACTTAAACCTTGCTTAACATAACTATCTATCTTTTCAAAAGAAAAGAAATCAGTATAACTATTAACTTCATTAAATAATTCTGCAATCCAAGTATTGATTTGATTATTACGAATTACTTCATTGATTTTATTCTTAAGATTTTTATCGTTAGCAAATTTCATACCTTCATTCTAACTTAATTATCAAACAAATAGATGAAAAATCTATTGATTTGGTATAATATCTTTACCATAACTGAGGAATCCATTTATGAAAAAGTTTTTTAGAGGTTTAATCATTACTTTGGTAGTCCTTATCATCCTACCAATTGCCCTTATCTTCATTTTCTTATTTGATACAGGAAAAATGAAAGTCACATATGATGATAACTTTGCAATGGATAAATGGTCTCAAGCCTTAGTCGTGGATTCTCTTGACCACACTGTGGATCAAAAGAAAGCTTCATTCGTCGTCAGTGAAGCGGATATTAACAATATCTTATATTCCGGTATTAAGAATAATACTCAAATCCAAAAATACCTCACACAGTTCGCAATTGATATTCAAGAAGATGCTTATACATTAAATGTTTCTGGTAAATTCTTCTTCTTTGAAACAAGAGCGAAGTTAGCCACTAAGTTAAGTAAGGGTAAAGTTGGTGATAAAGATGCCTTTATCTTAAGTGTTGATAAGATGTCTGTTGGTCGTTTAACTCAACTTAAACCAATCGTCATGTTCTTCTTAAATCAATTCTTAACTAATGAAACATTAGATGCTTTAACCGCAAATCTTAAATTACATACTGATTTACAAAACTCTAGATTATATATCTACACTGAAGACTTAAGAGAAATGATTAATCAAGGCATTAATGGTGGTGCTGGTACATCAGAATTCTATTTTGCCTTTATTAATAACTTCTTAGATTTAAACTTACTGAACATCGACTTCTATGGTGGTGATTCATTAAGCGTGGATATTAACTTAGAACCATTAACCGGTAATGATTATGACGCTAGTGTGGGCGCTAATGTCTATTATCCAATGCCATATGAAAATACCTTAACTAAACTCACCATTAATGGTGAAGAAAAGAAATTATCTTTAGATGTCATTAAAGAGGCTATCGCAGTCTTATTTAATAAAGGACTTATTACAAACGCTAACTTAAGTTCCCTTAGTAATTACTTATTCAATGGTTATAACGGTAGTAATGCTCCTGAATATGGTTTGACTGATATTGGTATTACTGTTAAAGAAGCATATCAAGGCTTCAACCTTGTGGAAGCTTCCTCTATCGATGATATGTTAAAGAACGCTGTTAGTAATTATGATGGCTATGTGACTGATATATCAACCACAAGCTTTGATATCGCTACCTTAAAAGAAAGTGAAATCAATCTCTTCTTAAAATCACAATCATGCTTTGGTATGAAATACTTCTTAAATAGAGAAGTGAGTGAAGGTAATCATAAAGTTAACTATATCGCTTTAGATAATGCCTATATGAATATATATGGTGATACCGCGATTATCTCTGTTGGTCTAAATATCAATGGCTTAGAAACATATGTCACCCTTAAGATGATCATTGATAATAGTAACACCGATAGTAGTAAGTTAGTCTACAAAGTAGACAAAATCTATTTCGGTAAAGAAAGCGAAGGATTATTCGTTAGTGATGACACTAAAGATGTTATCTTTGAAACACTCGCGGAATCCGTTAATCAATCTTCTTTCAAGTTTGAAAGAGAAGGCAAAATGACTATCTCATTTGACGCCTTATTAACAACCGCTATTAACGCTATTGATACAAGTTCAGCTATTGGCTTAGCCTATAAAGAATTCTTACAAAATAATGCGACATTCTCTGTCGCCGTTGATGGTAACGCAGTAACTGATAACTCTTCAGTTAAAATCGTTGCTACTAGAAGTTAAATATTAGCGAATATATCGTGAATACAGTCTGTGATTTCATCGCAGACTTTTTCATATCTTCCGGTATACCATGGATCTTCTATTTCGTATATAGAAGGTGTGTATTTATTAATATGGTAAATAATACCTTTATGGTTATCTAATTGTCTAAGTAATGAATAATAGTTTTCATCATCCATACAAAAGATATAATCCGCATTTTCATAATCTACTTGTCTAATACGAGTAGCGGCATGAGGATACATTGTAACCCCTCTTCTATATAATTCTCTTTTCATAGGAGGATAGACATCGTTACCGATTTCTTCAGAAGATGTCGCTCTTATAAGAATATTGAATTCTTTATCTCTATTTATTTCTTTTAAGTATTGTTTAGCAATAAAAGCCGCAGCAGGGCTACGGCATATTGAACCATGACAAACAAAGATAATGGTCTTCATTACTCCAACTCAACAGCACCTGTATATAGTTGATAGTAGGCGCCTTTCTCTGCAATTAAGGATTCATGATTACCTCTTTCGATAATCTCGCCTTTATCTAAAACAAGAATATAGTCAGCATTTTGAATAGTGCTTAATCTATGGGCAATAACAAATGTTGTTCGACCCTTCATTAATTGATCCATACCTTTTTGCACTAAGCGTTCAGTACGAGTATCAATAGAAGATGTCGCTTCATCAAGAATCATAACAGGAGCATCAGCGATAGCCGCTCTTGCAATAGAGATTAATTGTCTTTGACCTTGTGATAAGTTACTTCCATCACCTGAAAGCATAGTGTTAAAGCCTTGAGGTAATCTCATAATAAAGTCATAAGCGTTAGCGATCTTCGCGGCTTCATAAACTTCTTCATCAGTCGCGTCTAATCTACCATATCTGATATTATCCATGACTGTACCGGTGAATAAGTTTACATCTTGTAAAATCACGCCTAAAGAGTGACGTAAGTCGTCTTTCTTAATCTTATTGATATTTATGCCATCGTAACGGATTTTGCCATCAGCGATGTCATAGAAACGGTTAATTAAGTTAGTAATGGTGGTCTTACCCGCACCAGTCGCGCCCACTAAAGCGATTTGTTGACCTGGGTGAGCGTAAACACTAACGTTTTTAAGAACGGTCTTCTTACCATCATAGGAGAAATCAATATCATCGATAACAATATCACCTTTAAGTTCAGTATATGTAATCGTACCATCTGCTTTATGAGGATGTTTCCAAGCATAGTCTCTTGTTCTTTCACTAGTTTCTTCAAATGTGCCATCTTCATGGTATTTGATATTCACTAATGTGACATAGCCATCATCCGCTTCAACGGCTTCATCTAATAAGTCAAAGCATCTTGATGCACCAGCGGTACCCATGACAACGAATGTCACTTGTTGAGAGAAGTTAGAAATATTTTGTGTAAACATTCTCGATAACATTAAGAATGGGACAAGTAAAGTACTATAGAACGCTGTGGTATCAACAACCTTCATACCAGAAAGTGATAAGTTTTGTGCTCCTGGTGTGAGATATAGGATACAGCCAACAATTGCAATAATAACGTAGATGAAGTTACCAATGTTACCATTGATTGGCATCATGATATTACCAGCGATATTCGCCGCTGTTGAGTTGTTATATAATTCGTCATTAACTTTCTCAAAGCCTTTTAAGCTATCTTCTTCGTGAGTGAATACTTTAATGACCTTTAAGCCAGTAATACTTTCTTCAATATTACCTTCAACTTTACCAATGCTCGTTTGTTGTGCCACAAAGAAACGTGAAGCACGTCCACCAACAATCTTAGTATTAAAGAACATGGCAATAGTGCCAGCGATAACAACTAGAGTCATCCAAATAGAGAAGGATAACATCACAAATAAACAACCAACAACTGTAATACCAGTAGAGATGATATTTGGTAATGATTGTGAGATTAATTGTCTAATGGTATCGATATCGTTAGTATATAACGACATAATGGCACCATTTTGGTGTGTATCAAAATATTTGATAGGAAGCTTTTGCATGTGGGAGAACATCTTATTACGGAAAAGGTTTAAATACTTTTGTGTAACAATCGCCATTGTTCTAGTCCATGTCCATGAACAAAGAACACCCACTAAATAGATGATGCCTAAAGCAATCATTAAGGTCACTAAGTTAACACCTTTAAGAGGAATACCACCTAACAAGGAAATATCAAATGAACCGGTGAGGATATTAACATCCGCTAAAGGATCCATTTTCATTGGAATAGCCTTTGTTAATAAGTCAGTAATCATACTAGCGAAGACTGAACCACTTAAATTAACAAAGATTGAAAGGATAAGAGTGACTAAGGAAATAATTAATTCGAGCTTAAAGTTTTTCCAAAGTGATTTGACTAAACGTTTGACTGTGCCTTTTTTAGGCTTAGCGTATTGTCTAATACGAGGAGCTGGCATATTAATTACCTCCTTTCTGTGTTTGAGATTGATAAACTTCACGATAAATCTCGTTATTCTCTAATAACTGTTTATGTGTACCAATACCATTTATTTCACCGTTATCTAAAACAATGATTTGATCAGCTTCTTCAATAGAACTAATTCTTTGAGCGATGACAATTTTTGTCATATCTGGTAAATCATTCTTTAAGGCTTTTCTAATTAATCTATCAGTCTTAGTGTCCACAGCGGAGGTGGAGTCATCTAAGATTAAAATCTTAGGATTCTTAAGTAACGCTCTTGCGATACATAATCTTTGTTTTTGACCGCCAGAGAAGTTCGCGCCACCTTGTTCAACGACTTTATTAAGTCTTTCTTGTGTGGCTTCAATAGTTTCAGACATTTGTGCTACTCTTAAGGCTTTAACGATTTCTTCATCTGTCGCTTCTTTATTACCCCAACGCATATTAGAGGCTACTGTACCACTAAATAAGAAGTTCTTTTGAAGAACTACAGCCACAGAGTCTCTTAGTGTTTTAAGGTCATAACTTCTAACATCATTACCGCCTACTAAAACTCTTCCTTCAGTGGTGTCATATAATCTAGAAATTAAATTAACTAATGTGGATTTACCGCTACCAGTGGAACCGATAATACCAATAAATTCACCAGACTTAATATTGATATTTAAGCCATTAACAGCATAACGTTCTGCTTCTTTTTTATACTTAAAGGAAACATTATCAAATACTACAGAACCATCATTAACTTCCATCACTGGGTTTTCTGGATTCTTAATTGTGGGTTCCTCATCTAAAACTTCACTAATACGTCTAATAGATTCAAATGACATGACTAACATCGTGACAATCATAGAAATCATCATGATAGACATTAAGATTTGAATACCATATGTGAGTAACGCGGACATATCTGGAATAGATAATTGTCCCCATTGGAATAAAATAGTTGGATTACCATCAGCATCAGTGCCCCAGTACGGTGTTGTTTCTTTAAAGATTAACGTTGCTGCGAAGAACATTGTAATAATATAAACAACGTGGATAGATGTATTCATTAGAGGTGTCATTAAAGAGACAATCTTTTCTGCTTTAATGAATTCCTTACTTAAATTATTAGAGGCAGTGGAGAACTTATTATCTTCATAGCCTTCTCTAACATAAGATTTAACCACTCTCATACCAGAGACATTTTCTTGTACTGATTCATTAAGAGCATCGTATTTCTTAAAGACTCTTCTAAAGATACCCATCGCAAATCTAGCTAAGACCACAAAGATAATGCCAATCACAGGAATAGCGGCTACAAAGATCCAGGCTAAATGACCACCAACAATGAAAGCCATAATCGCAGAGAAGATGAGCATTAATGGTGCTCTAACAACAATTCTAATTGCCATTGCAAATGAGTTTTGTGTATTGGTGACATCTGTGGTCATTCTGGTCACTAAACTAGAAGCGTGGAAATGGTCGATATTCTCAAATGAGAATGATTCAACTTTTTGATATAAATCGTGTCTTAAGTTTTTAGCAAAGCCACTGGCAGCATAAGCGGCAAATCTACCACCTAAGATACCACAGGCAATAGAAACAACCGCCATGGCTAATATCACTAAAATGAAAGGAAGTAATTCTTGAATGGAATTAACTTTCTCAATTCTTTCGACAAATTCACTCATTACTAATGGTAAAGCGCATTCAACTGCCGCTTCACCAATCATAAATAAAGGAGTAATAATCGCATATTTCTTAAATTCTCTAACGCTTTTTAGAACTTTAAATATTGATTTAAGCATCTAAATATTCTCCTTTCTTGTCATGCTAGAAAATTGTAAAGTTCGATAACGAACTTGTCAATTGAAAAACAACAATGACTACCAAAGTTGGCGGAAACTAATACAAAAGTTGTATAATATAGTGGCTATGAAAAAGAATTATGATTATTTAATTGTTGGCGCTGGTTTATTCGGCGCGGTGACCGCTCATGAATTAAACAAACGCGGCTATAAAGTTTTAGTGGTGGAAAAACGTAATAACATCGCTGGAAACATCTACACAGAAGAAATTGAAGGTATCCAAGTTCATAAATATGGACCACATATTTTCCATACCTCTAAAAAAGAAATCTGGGACTATGTTAATCAATTTGCAAAGTTCAACGATTTCATTAACATGCCTTTAGCCTATTACAAAGGCAAGTACTATAACATGCCATTCAACATGAACACATTCCATCAAATTTTTGGAGTGGATAAACCAGAAGAAGCTAAGGCGTGTATCGAAAAAGAGATAAAAGCCGCGAATATCAAGGAACCAAAAAATCTTGAAGAAAAAGCGATCTCAATGGTGGGTACAACTATCTATGAAATGCTCATTAAAGGCTATACCCAAAAACAATGGGGTAGACCTTGTAATGAACTTCCACCTTTTATCATCACTCGTTTACCAGTGAGATATGAATATAACAACAACTACTTCAATGATATCTATCAAGGTATCCCAATCGGTGGCTACACCAAATGGATTGCTAATATGCTTAAAGGCATTGAAGTGAGATTAGGTGTTGATTATTTAGAACATAAAGATGAATTAAACGCTCTCGCGGATGAAATCATCTATACTGGCGAAATCGATAAGTTCTTTGACTATAAGTTAGGCGCTCTTGAATGGAGATCACTTAGATTCGAAGAAGAAATCATCGATAAACCTGATTACCAAGGTAATGCTGTTGTTAACTATACAGAATATGAAGTGCCATATACCCGTATCGCTGAACATCAATACTTTGAACCAGGACAAAAGCACAATAAGACAGTTATCACAAAAGAGTACTCTAAGACTTGGACTTTAGGGGACGAAGCATATTATCCTCTTAATAATGAGAAGAATAGTGTGTTATACTTAAAATACCAAGAATTAGCCAAACAAAACCCACATATTCACTTCGGTGGTCGTTTAGGTACCTATTCTTATTACAACATGGATGTCGTGGTAGAGAAGGCACTTCAATTAGTAGAGAGCCTTCTTAACTAAGCAACTTGCATAAATATTCTACTTTACTATAATGTTTTAAGGCTGAAGGGCCGTGTTTAATAACGAATTATGAAATACATTACATTTACAATTCCTTGCTACAACTCACAAGACTACATGCGCCACTGCATCGATAACCTCGTTGCCGCTGGTGAAGATGTTGAGGTCATCATCGTCAATGACGGTAGTAAAGATGACACAGGAAAAATTGCTGACGAATATGAAAAGAAATACCCAACAATCGTGAAAGCTATTCAAAAAGAGAATGGTGGTCATGGTTCAGGCGTTATGGCGGGTATCCGCAATGCTAGTGGTATGTTCTTTAAGGTTGTCGATAGTGACGACTGGATTGAAACTAAAGATGTTTTAGACATGCTTGAATTAATCAAACGTCATGAGGCAGAAAAAGTTGATATCGACTTATACATCACAAACTATGTTTATGAACACGCTGCGGACAATTCACAATATGTCATGCATTACCGTAAATGCTTACCACCAGAACAAATCTTTGCCTGGGAAGAAATGAAGCGTGTGAAATTAGAAACAGTCTTTTTAATGCACTCATTAATGTATAGAACTTCTAAGTTAAGAGAATCCAAGATGGATCTTCCTAACCATACCTTCTATGTTGATGACATCTATGCCTATCAACCATTACCATTTATGAAGAAGATCTTCTATCACGATATCGATTTATATCATTACTTCATCGGTAGAGCGGATCAATCCGTTAACTATGGCACAATGTGTAAGAGATATGAACAACAAATGAGAGTGTTCAAAATCATGTTCACAGCCTATAAGTATGATGAAATCATTAAACAACCAAAACACTTAAAGAAATATATGTTCAAATGGTTAATGACAATATGTGGCATTACCATTATGACCATCGTTGGCACTAAAGAAGATAAAAAGAAACGTTGGAAAGTGTTCCACGAATACTTCGATGAACTTAAAGGACTCGATAAGAAACTCTATAACAAGATTAGACATCGTTCCTTAGCGTGCTTCGCCTTCAACTTACCAGGTTATGGTTTAAAGTCATTCGCCAGTAAGAATGGTTACAAAGTTTTCCAAAAGAGATTAAAACTTGGCTAATAACAAAGACCTCTCAAATGAGAGGTTTTTTGTTGCATCTTAAAGTTATTCTTATAGAATAGTAGTTATCACAAGGGAGTAATTAAAATGAAAGAAAAAACTGCAAGTATTGTTTCTGCAATCATTACAATTGCCTTAGGCATTCTTATCGCTATCTTTGGTTTTGGTGCTTTAGACATTTATGTCGGTATTGGCTGTTTAGTTGCTGGTGTCGTTTTAGCGGTCGTTAACATCGTTTTCATCGCTAAAAAGAAACCAATATCATTCAGTGGCCTATTCTTAGGCGTAGCGTTGATTGTTATCGGTATCTTCTTATTAACAGGCTACTTATCATTTGGTGTCTTAGAACATCTAATAGTTGCGATTATCTTAGGCTTAGGTATTGCGTTAGCACTATATGGCATCTTAACAATTGCTGTGGCTAAACAAGTACCATTTGGCGTGGTTCAAATGATTCTTGGTTTAGCCATTATTGCTTTAGCAATTGTTTACATGAACGTTGCGGAATTCAGAACAGCCTTCTGGATTATCGTCGGCGTCATCATCGCTATCTATGGTGTCTTAGACTTAGTAATGATCTTAACCAATAAGAAAAAGAAATAAGAAAAATAACAAATTTGAAAAGGAATCACGTAATGTGGTTCTTTTTCTTTTTCAATTGATAAGTTATACTCATATAGGCTATTTTTTCTTGAATGCACCTCAAAGTTTACGTAAATGCTAACCCAAAGTTGGTGGTGTATATTATCGAAAACAAATAATATAGAGTCAGCATTTGCTAGGAGGACTAGTTATGACCACAGGTGAAAAGCTACAACAATTAAGAAAAGATAATAATTATACGCAAGAAGAACTCGCGGATATCATGAGTGTTTCTCGTCAATCCATTTCAAAATGGGAAAGCGATGTTTCCTTTCCTGAAACAGAGAAACTCATCGCGTTATCTAAACTATATAAGTGCTCTATTGATTATTTACTTAATAATGAGAACGATGATCCTAATATCGCTATCACTAAAGAAATACGTGTAGTTAATAGACCATATAACAAAAGAAGATTGCCTTTAATCATATCCTCTTTAAGCACTTACTTTATATTATTTTTCCTTTATTCTTTTCCTTGGCTTGTTAGTGAAGGATATTTTATTAATCATAGAGGCGAAATTCTTACGGTCAACGAAAGTTTTTATAGCCTAACACTTTTGACGCACGATCCATTTACAAACGGAATGGCCTTAAAATACCTTTGTGTAGGCACAATAGTGTTTATGGCATTTCAAATAACCGCTTGTTATATGTATGTTGTTTTTGATTTTAAAGGATTTAAAACCGCGATTAGAATCTCTAATATCATCTTATTTATTTTGATATTTGTGTTTTTCGGAGGGTTAAGTTTGGCTCTTAGAAACGGCAGCAATATCAATTGGATGCCACCATTCTACATTGCGTTAGCTTTAACATTTATACTAGCGGTAATCCAATACGCTATACCACAAATCAGAAAGACTCGTTAATTTCTTTAATAACAGGTATGTCCACTTTGATTTCTTTACGGTCATAAGTGACGAAACCATTCATCTCTTCTTCAACATCACTTAGTTGAGTATAGATGAATCCTGACATACCTTTATTCTTACAAGGTTTAATCTCCTCGTTAATAAATCTTATATATTCTTTTTGGAAGTCTTCTTTATTGTTAAACAGCAAGTAAATGAAGCCTTCCTTTTTCTTTGCTTCTTTTAAACGTTTATCAAGGATATAAGCGCCACATTCGGAACAGACATATGCTCTTCCTTTGAGTTTGAATCTATTAGGTACTTTAACTTTCCATTTATAGATATGCATTGATTTAACATCGCTGCTACCTTGGTCATGCCATCCCGATGCATGGTCATAGATTCTAGTAGGATCAATAAGTTTAAGTTCTTGATAAATCTCTTTAGCATCAAACTGTCCCCAGCCTTCATTAAAGATAGTCCAATAAACAATACAAGGACAGTTATAAAGTAAGTCGATAGTTTCCTTAAATTCGTTAAGTGCTTCTAGTCTGCCTTCTTCATTTTCTCTAAAGAATTTTTTGTATCTATGATCACTAATTTTATATCTCACAAATAGTGGAACTTGGTTGAGCCAGAAATCATATTTTGTGCAGCCATTTACAAAGTCTTGCCACACGAGTAAACCAAGTCTATCGCAGTGATAATACCACCTCATAGATTCAATCTTAATATGCTTTCTAGAAACGTTAAATCCAAGTGACTTAATGAGGTTAATATCATTTATGTAATCTTCATCGCTATTAGGCGTTAATAAGCCATCTTGATAATAGCCTTGATCAAGAACACCTTTCATAAAATAAGGCTTGTTATTTAAGGCAATAACTTTCATTCCTTTTTCATTTTTCATCAACGAAACTTTTCTCATCGCAAAATAAGAAGAAACTTCATCAACATCATTTGAAATAACGAATTCATAAAGGTATGGATCTTCAGGCGACCAAAGTCGCATATCTTTAATAGAAATAACGTTCTCTTTATCCGCTTCAATTTCGTAAATTTGATTTTTTAAATTGAGTTTTGCAGACTTATTGGAACTTTTAAAGCTTATTTTAACGACTTTTTCATCAATATCTGGAGTAATCTTTATTGATTCAATATAACCGGTCTTAACGCTCTCTAACCACACTGGCATATAGATACCAGATTGAGGCTTATACCAGATGCCTCCAGGATTCAAAGCTTGCTTGCCAGAAGAGTGATACGAACTATTCGTAGTGTCTTGAACTCTAACAATAATAGTGGCTTTATTGTTCTCTAAATATGGTTTGATATCCATTTCAAAAGGCAGGAAACCACCAACATGTTTCATCACAAATTGGTCATTAATAAACACTTCTGCGATTTGGTCAACTGCTCCAAAGTGTAGTATAACTTTATCCTTAATAAATTCCTTAGGTAATTCAACCTTTAATTTATAGAAAAGATAGTCATCAGGAAGGACAGTTTTATTAACGCCGCTCTTAGGAACTTCAGGAGAAAAAGGCACTAAGATTTGGCCATCAAATTTATTAGGAATTTTATCTTCTTTTTTAATGGCATATTCCCAATATCCGTTAAGGCAAATATAGGAATCTCTTTTAAACTGTGGACGAGGATACTCACTTAGTGGAATCATTGTTTCGCTCATTGATTTTCCTTTCCTTTCTAATCATGACAATGACTGGAATAATCGCTAAGGCAAAGATGATGCCAGTCGCGAAGAATAGCCATCTATTTGGAGGATAGACTGTCACGCCATATTCGTTTTGATAAGGATTACCACCTAAACGGCAAATAATCTCTGCTATAACCATAGGACCAATAATCATTGGAATTAATACAGTAAAGATCATCCTGACACCTTGGAATAAACCAACTTCTTTAACTGGTGTGTAGTCTCTAACTTTAGCCCCTAATACTGCGGTACTAATTAAATAACCAGACATTAAGATAATGCCACCTATTATTAAACCAATTTGTGTTCCCATTCCTTGACCCGCTGGAATAGCAAATACTGTAATACCTCCAACAGCGCCAACAATAAGAGCGGGAATCATAATCTTATTCTTACCAATCTTATCCATGAATAAACCAAAGATAACGGTAATCGCACTCGCAGTTAATAAAACAATACCTAAACTAATAGTGAAGTTAGTGTCAACAATGCCTAAGACATTTTGCACATATAAGATGAAGTAAGGCATGAATATTTGTAAACCAATATTAAAGACCATAAAGGCAACAAGAGTGATATATAAAACTGGATTAGCTTTAATCACACTTGGTCTAAAGCCATGAATAATATTCTTTAAATAAGGTTCTTCTTTATTAGGATGAGTAACATCTTTAGGCGCTAAAAAGATAGAAACGATGCCAATTACTAAAGTAATACCACCAAAGATATAGAAGAATAAATCCCATCTTTTAGTGGCCCCATCTCCTACGTCAACAAATATACCTGCTACAACAATAACAGCGATTAACGCTAATAAAGGAAGAACAGATAAGACACTTTCTACTTTACTTCTATTCTTTTCAGTAGTGTTATCAGTAACAAAAGCATTAAATGCGGCGTCATTCGCCGTACTACCAAAGAATGTCATCACGCAGTCCATAATGACAATTAAAGTACCGGCTAAAAAGACATTATGCGCGACTAAAGTTATAGAAGAATGAGGATCTAAGAAAGCAAAAGCAATAATAGATATGCCCCATAATATATAACCAGTGGATATTAATAGTTTTCTTTTACCTAATCTATCACTAACTGCACCCATTAATAATGTTGTTAATGTTGCAGCAGCGGCGCTACAAGCGGTCATCACAGGAATAAAACCATATTCACTCGTGCAGTCAAAGACATAGACATTGAAATAGTTATTTTCAATAGCCCAGGCTAATTGACCAACAAAACCAGCTAATATAAACATTAGCCATCTTCTTAGACCTATTTTGTTTTCCATACCTACTCCTCCTTATTTGATTTCGGAAGGTATCTGATTTCTAACATTAACTATATGAACGTTTCCTTCTCCGTATCTTTCTTTCGTGGCAAGTAAAACGTTATTTAAAACTTTATTTGGAACAAGGGCGATAACAGAACCTGCAAAGCCTCCTCCATTAATTTTGACACCAGCTTCATTATTAGAGGCTTTCATAATTAATTCACAAGCTTCTAATGGCGAGCCTTCAATCTTATCGACATACATATTGTGTAATAAATTAGTGGATGATTCTCTTGATTCATTAATTAATCTAATCAGTGCTTGCATATCATTATTGCTAATTGCCTCATATGCTTCCCTAACACGTCTATTTTCACCATAGAAATGTAAGGCTCTCTCATAGGCTATTTCACCATAATTTGATATGCCGTCTTGCTTATTTTCAATTACTTTGGCTTCTTCAACATCTCTTAAATATTCCTCACCAAAATAGTGAGCAACTTTAAACATATCATCAGGAATTGCTTTATATAAATGGTCAAGACCAGCGTGACTACCACCTGAATTAACAATGACAAAAGAATAATCATTTAATTCAACATTAAGTGATTTAACTATTGGGTTATTAATATCTTTAAAATCAATATAAACTAGACCACCATAGGCCACACCTATTTGATCTAATAAGCCACACATCTTGCCATAATAGTTACGTTCAGCGAATTGGCTAGCTTTACATAAGGTCATTAAAGGAATTTGTTCGTCATTAAATAGCTTATTGATGGTTTGCGCCACTAATAATTCAAATGCCGCGCTGCTACTTACACCTGCGCCACCAGGAATCTGGCTCTTCATATAAATATCAAAGCCACCATATTTATATTTTTCACTTAAATAAGCGGCTATACCCCTAATTAACGCTGATGACTTACCAATCTCTTCTTCATTCTTTTCTAAAGATGCTAAATCAATAGAAAAGCCACCAAAGCCTTCGCTATAAACATTAACGAATAAATCATTTCTAGCTTTAATTGCTGCGAATATTGATAAAGAACAAGTCGCCGCGATGCATAAACCATGGTTATGGTCAGTATGATTACCTAATACTTCAAATCGACCGCCACAACTTAAATATAGTTCTGGTTCTTCTTTATATGTTTCTAAGAATTTATTCTTGAGGTAGTTCTTCATTTTCTTTCACCTCTAGTTGGGCTCTTTTTCTTTGAGCAACCACTAATCTATAACTTAAGAAAGCACACAGCGCTAAGACTAAAATACCAATAATAATTTCTAACCACATTGGTAAGACTGGATGAATATTAACATTTGGATTATTACCATATTCTGGGTTCGCCCATGTTTGATAATAATCAACGATATTAGAATTAGCGAATAACACTAAGATAGATCCAGCAATGAAGCCAATAATGACGAAGAATGTTTCTTTACGACATTTCTTTAATAAGATGTTCATTATTTTAGAAACTAAAACCACACCGATTAAACAGCCAACAGCGAAGCATCCCAAAACACCAAATAGGGCACCTGTGTGCGAGAAATCACCTTGTTTAATCATTTCACTAGCCCAGCCTTTAACGTTATCCACAAGTGGTCTATAAAAGCCTAAGATTAATAAAATCAAAGAGCCAGATAAACCAGGAACAGTTAAAGCAACCGCGGCGACAGCACCTACTGGAATAAGTAATAAATATAACCACCAAGCAGGTTGAGGTAAGAATAAATCATTCACAGAGAAATGATTAAGGCCCGCAATGATATTTAAAACGCCTAATGCAATAACAAATAGAGCGCCTACTGCGATAAGTAAGCCATTTTTCTTAGTGATCTTTTCACCTTTAACTTCATCAGTAATGCCAGGGAAAGAACCAATTAAGAAACCAGCGAATGCACATATTAAAACAAACATTAAATATTCAAAGGCATAAGAGAAGATGATAATACATGCTACTACCGCAACAAGAATACCTAATAGGATTGGAATTAATACTTTAATAGCCCAGCCAAACTTCTTTCTAAAGTTATTAACTGCACCAATGATATCTTCATATACATGGAAGATGACCGCTATAGCGGCTCCTGAAACACCAGGAATCGCGGCTCCTGCACCGATGGCTAAACCAGCCACAAGTTTTCTAAACCATTCTTTAATTTTCATACCTAATCAATTATACGAGACTTATTTATTGAAGTAAATAAAGTGCCTTTTTCTATCATTGTGATATAATAACACCACGAGATTTATATGAAACTTATTGTAGGCTTAGGAAATCCAGGGAAAAAATATGACAAGACTCGTCATAATATGGGCTTTATGGCTATTGACCTTTTAGCGGATCAAGCAAAGATTGATATCGATAAAGAAGTATTCCATTCCTTGATGGGTAGAGGCAAGATTTATGATGAAGATTGTATCCTCATTAAACCTCAAACATTTATGAATCTCTCTGGAACAGCGGTGCAAGAAGTTGTTCATTATTTCAAGATTGAAATTGATGACATCATCGTTGTTTTTGATGACATGGCTTTAGAACCAGGCAGAATTAGAATCAGAAAAGAAGGTTCTTCTGGTGGTCATAAAGGCATGCAAAACATTATTGATTGTTTATCAACCGACAAGATTAAAAGAATTCGTATTGGTATTGGTGAACCTGGTGAATGGGACACTGTTGACTATGTCTTATCAAAACCACTTAAAGACGAACAACCTTTAATCGATGAAGCGATTGAAAACGCTGTTGGTGCATTAAAGGAGGCTATCAAGTCTGATTTTGATCGGGCGATGAACAAGTATAACTAATTAAGGAGGTATAAATTGAACCTTTTTAACAAGTTAAAATCTAATAGTGTTACCCCCCTCTTCCAAAGGAAATCGGGGCATTTTGTCGTTGATGATAATAATGGAATTGCCCTTTTAGTGGCCTCTTCCTATAAGAATAAAAAAGAACCAATTCTTTTAATTACTTCTAATTTATATAAAGCGCAACAAGTATATTCCGCGTTAGTCTCTTTCTTAGGTAAAGATGATGTTCTACTCTTCCCAAGTGATGAACTAATTAGAGCGGAAACAATTGCCCAGTCTAAAGAAATGGCGGCCCACCGCCTATTTGTCTTAAATGAAATACTTCATAGAGATAATCCAATTGTGATCGCTAACTTAGCAAGCGCTACTAGGTATTTACCTTCTCCAGAATTATTTAAAGAAAGAACTTTCACTTTAAAGAAAGGCAAACATTATCAACTAGAGGATATTAGAAGAAAACTAATTAAGGATGGTTATGCCTTAGTTAATAAAGTTGACCAATCATTACAGTTTGCCATCCGTGGCGATGTTTTAGATATCTTCTCCGTTAATAATGATAACCCTGTTCGTATTGAATTCTTTGATGATGAGATTGAAAGCATGAGATATTTTGATCTCGCTAAACAGACATCTATCGGTATGCTTGATGAAGTCACTATCTTACCAGCGTCAGATATCTTATTTAATGATGAAGATTTAGCCAAAAGTGGTGAAAAATTATACGCAAATATTGAGAAAGATAAAGAAGTCATTGGATTGACACTTTTTGAAAAATTACGCGACACGGCTGATGATTTAGCCTTTATTTTGAGTGAAGGACAAGTCGATGAAAAGCTCTATAAATACTATGGATTCTTAACTAAAGATCATTATTCAATTTTTGATTACTGCAAGGACTTTAAAAATATCTTTATCGACGCGAATGCAATTAAGAATTCTAATGATATGTTACAAAGAGATTCTCACACATATTTAGATGAGTTATATGAAAACGGTAAAGCCTTATCAAGACTAGAAATCTATCAAGATATCAATCGTCTAGTAAATATGAATAATCATATTACAACTTCATCTTTATTAGATTCCCCATCTTCCATTTCTTTTCCAGTTAAAGCAGTTCCATTCCAGGCTAGTAAAAAAGCGGATGCGATAAATATTATCTTTTCCTATTTAAAAGATGATTATCAAATTGTTTTAGCCCTTAACAATAAAGAACATATCCATTTAGCACAACAAGTATTAGATTTCCAACACATTAAATACCAAATGGTAAATGATTTTGAATTACCAAAAGAGGGTAAAGTTGGTATTTCTTTAATTAACTTATCAAGTGGATTTGTTTTAAGTGAAGAAAAGATTGTTTATCTAACAAGCGCAGAACTATTTAATGAAAAAGTTAGAACCGCTAGATTTGATAATAGATTTAAAGAAGCCACAATTCTAAGAAGTTATGAAGAATTAGAGCCAGGTGACTATGTCGTTCATGAATATCAAGGCATTGGTCAATTTATTGCTCTTCAAACTTTAGAAGTAAACGGCACACATAAGGACTATTTAAAGATTGCTTATTGGGGCAATGAATTCTTATATGTTCCGGTAGTACAGTTCCAATTAGTTAGAAAATATTTAGGTAAAGAAGGTGCCGCTCCTAGATTAAGTCATTTACATAGTAAAGACTGGGAAAACACTAAGAAGAAAGTTAAAGCTAGAGTTAACGATTTAGCGGAACGTCTTATGCAACTATATGTTGAAAGAAGTAAAGCTCAAGGATTCGCTTTCCAACAAGATGATGAATTCCAACAAGAATTTGAAAATGAATTTGAATATCCATTAACTCGTGATCAAGAAAAAGCCTTAAATGATATTAAAAAGGATATGGAAAGTAGCGCTCCTATGGACCGCTTATTATGTGGTGATGTAGGCTTTGGTAAAACTGAAGTTGCCTTTAGAGCGGCTTTTAAAGCCATCCTATCTGGTAAACAAGTGGCTATTTTATGTCCAACCACATTATTAGCAAGACAACACTACGAACTAGCGTGTAAACGTTTTGCTAACTTTGATGTTAATATCGCGGTCTTTTCTAGACTAGTAAAAGCCTCTCAACAGACTAAATATATGAAACTCGTGGAAGAAGGAAAAGCCCACCTCATTATAGGCACGCATCGCTTACTTTCTAAAAATCTCCACTTCAATAACCTTGGTTTATTAATCGTTGATGAAGAACAACGTTTTGGTGTGGAACAAAAAGAAAGAATTAAAGAAATTAAGAAAGATATTGATGTCTTAACATTATCTGCCACACCTATTCCTAGAACACTTCAAATCAGTTTAATCGGTGTTAGAAGTATGTCTAAGATTGATACTCCTCCACAAGATAGAATGCCAATCCAAACATATGTGACACCATTTAGATTAGATGTTGTTAAAGAATTAATTGAAAGAGAATTAGGAAGAAATGGACAAGTCTTCTTC
>CAMVBL010000014.1 GCA_947165725.1 uncultured Caryophanales bacterium
GTTAAGGCATCTTTCTTCACTAATAAGAGAATAGAGAAGACATAGTAAATAAATAAAGCCACTGCGATGGTTGGGCAGAAGATTTTGGCAAAGTTAGAACGGAAGATAAATGGGAATACAATGCAAGAAATAAATGATAACGCTAATAAGGCGATAGGAATGATTTCAATTAAACGTTTATTACTGCGTTTGATAAGAATGAAAATTAAGAAAGCACAGTATAAAGCGGCAATGATAAATGGTAAATATCCTAAAGGACCTCTGTCTAAACCATTTTCATCATTAATAGCGAAGACAATACCAGTAGGGATAGAAACAATATCCAAGACGGCAAGTACACCTGCAGGAATAAAGACAAGCGGTTTCATTCGTTTAACCACTGTAAAGATAACGTGGGCTAATAATATTGGCGCCGCACTATATCTAACCGCCATTAATATTGTTCTTAAAAGGCGATAATTGATATCATCTGCAAAATAAAATTCAGTGAAAACACATAGTGATAAAACAAAGATTTCACCGATTAAAAAGAATAGTCGTCTTGTCGCTTTTTTATCGATTAATGCGGTAGAAATTAAGAAAACAATGAAGGCAAATAGTATTAATATGAGTATCCAGTTTTGTAATATGTACTGTTCGAACATGTCTAAAAACATGTTAATAGTATAAAACATACTAGAAAAAATTTCATCACTAAATGCTATTCAAGAATAATCCATTCGCCAGTTGATGGATCTTGGCCTACTGTCACAGTGACACCAAAATAGCCATCTGCTTTAGTGTGGCAGTGTTTAGTAGTGACTCTATGTTTGTCGCCTATATCATCTTCGTATTCCACGATGAAGCCAACATAGGTGCCATAACGGCCATAGTTATATGATTCACTATTAACGACTTTACCTTTCTTAATATTGATGAATGTTACATTCGAATAATGAATAAATTTAACCACGTAATAAATGATGAAAGGAATAAAAACAACAGTAGTAATGATTGGTAGCAGAAAGAGTTGAAAATGCTTTATGCCTGTGTTGATAAATGGGAGTGAAATAAGGGTAAATAATAAAATCAACGGTACAAAAACAGCGATGAATATAATCACGTTCTTTTTATAGTATCTTTTTGCGGCGTTTTCTCTTTTCATATTTATCACCAGATTTATTATTAATAAAAACGATAAAAAGTTCCATAAATATCGGAACTTTCGTTATAAATAGCACAGTCGTCATATTTTTGTATTCATTTCTATCTATTTTTTTCGATATTAACAAAATAATGAAAGTGTCATTCTCAAATTGAAAGTTGGTCTATTTTTCTTATTATTTTTTCCTTTATAATTTTTATCGTGAAAAAAATTTTTACCGGACTTATTAACTATCTATTCTTTTGTGGTATTCCACGTAAAGATTATAACGAAATTAAAGCAATAGTCTGGGCTAGAAACAGACGCGTATTAAAGATTACATCATTACTAAGCGCAGCTTTTAGTCTTATTCTTTTAATTGTTGATTTATTCACCGAAACTGATAACCTTGCCCCTTATATCATGCTTTTAGTGGGTAGTATTGCTATCTATTTGATTGTCATGACATTTGGTAGAAGATTTAAGAATGCTTATTTCTCTTTCGCTGTTTGCTATGGTCAGATGACCTTAACGATCATTTATGCTGTATTATTGTCCACTCAAGCTAATAATGCAGCGATGCCAGCGACTAGTGTTATCGTTTTTATTTCATTATTACCAATTGCTATAGATGATCGACCAATTAGAATGTATGGCTTCATGATTAGTGAATGCATTGGTTATCTAATTTGTTCTTCTTATTATAAAGAACCTAATGCCTTTAAATTAGATTGTGTTAACTGCATCACTTTCACTCTTATTGGTTTAATTATTTATTCTGTTGTATGTTATAGAAACGTCAAAGAAATTTCACACGGTATTCGTATTGAAAGAATTCAAAATAACTTAATTACAAGCTTAGCCGCAGCGGTTGAAGAAAGAGATGAGACCACAGGTGGTCACATCGTCAGAACTGAAAGCTATGTATCTATGCTTGTAGAAAAGATTAGAAAGAAAGAAAAATATTCTAAATACCCACGTCTATATTTTAGAAATGTCGTTATGGCGGCGCCTATCCATGATTTAGGTAAGATTAAGATTCCAGATAGCATATTAAATAAACCAGGAAAGTTAACTCCTGAAGAATATGACATTATGAAAAAGCATACTGATTATGGAGCAAAGGTAATCCAAAATAGTATGCGTAATGTTGATGATGAGAATTATATTAATGTCGCGATTAACATCGCTAAATATCATCATGAAAGATATGATGGCACTGGTTATCCAGAAGGCTTAAAGGGTGAAAATATACCATTAGAAGCTAGAATTATGTCTCTCGCAGATGTTTAAGACGCTCTTATTTCTAAAAGACCATATAAAGAAGCCTTCCCAAAAGAGAAGGCTATACAAATTATAAGAGAAGGGATTGGCACACAGTTCGATCCTGAACTAGGACCTATCTTCTTAGAGATTGTGCAGCAGAACTAATATACTTCTGCGGCGGTAGTTTTCATTGTCTCTATTTTTTGTTGCTTTCTATAAGAAACAAAGAGCAAGATGGAAGCTACTAACATGCCTGCACTCCACAAGAGACTAAAGGAGACACGCGCAATTGTGCCCGCAATCATTTTTTCATATGTTGAAGGATAACCATTTACTGTATATGAACTTGCTCCTTTTGCGTGTCCATCAAGGTGCATTATCAAACTGCATACTCCAGCATATGTAGCAAATGCAAAAGCAAGGCCTGTACCAATAAGCAATAGTATGAGTGGTAATTTCAAGCTCTTTTTTCTAAATATTGCAACGATAGTGAAGGCAAGGGCAACAGCAAATATGCAGAAGAACACAAAATCAATAGCCAATTCAATTAGTATTGTAGAAACAAAAAATGGTTCATTGTTTTCTATGAGAGTAAAAATATAACCAAAAATAGCGCTTATTCCCGCTATGGTAAAGTATGAACTTATAACCAAGACTGCTAATTCTTTGAATGTAATTCTATTTTTATTTGCCTTAGGAGTTTCAATTATCACTTCATCATCATTGGTGTCTTTTTCTTTTTCATATGGTCTTTTATTTAATACTGCTTCTAAGACTCTTTCATTTTCTAAATCCACTGATTCATCAAGTAAAGCATCAAACGAAACATTAAACACTTCCGCTAGATCTCTGATGTTTTCTAATTTAGGTTCAAACTTACCATTTTCCCAATCAGAGACTGTTTGACGTGAGATACCATCTTTGTTAACTCTAGATAGACTATAACCAAGTTGTTCTTGGGAAAGACCGCGCGCTTTTCTAAGGATTCTAATTTTGTCGAATAGTTTCATACCACTACTCCTCCATTTCGGCACAATTTTAAGATATGTAAGGTTCATACTTCTACCAAGATAGTGCTGGAATTTTCACAATATTTTTGTCAGGTATAACCTTACATTCACTTAAATACTATACCCATGTCGCTTAAATAAAAAAATAACAGAAATTGCTCTCCGTTACATTTTTTAGTTTTTATAAGTAATTATTTGATTAGATGACAACTTTATTCTTGCCAGAGTTCTTACCTAGATACATTCTTTCATCCGCGGAGCTGACCCATTTCTCTAATGTCATATCTTTTTCATAGACAGTAGCCCCTATGGTGATGGTAATCTTATGTTCCTTGCCTTCAAATTCAAAGACTTCGTTTTCAAAAGTCTTTCTTAAGTTTTCTAGCGTTTCGAAATAATTATCACTATTAACAACTGTGACAAATTCTTCGCCACCATAACGGCAGACAAATGAGTCTGGTAATGTGGCAGTGCTTAATTCTGCCACTCTTTTAAGGATATAGTCACCAGCGGCGTGACCATATTTATCATTAATTAGTTTAAAGTCATCGATATCAAACAACGCTAAAACTTTTGATTCTTTGTGCTCTTCTTGATTGAAATAATCATATAAACCATATCTATTAGCGATCTGCGTTAATTCATCGGTTCTAGATTCATTCATAATCTTCTTTTCTAAAGATAATGTGTATTTAACAAATATCACTAGATAGAATGCGACGTAGAAGAATGCGATAAAGGCATGGCCAACAAATAAGACCATCTCCACTATTTCGTTAATTGGATAAAGTGATTGATTAAAGCGTGTAATGAAATAAAGAGTTAAATAGATTATTAACGATAAACCTACCCACGCTATTGAGCCTTTAATGTTCTTATTCTTAGAGAAATAGGTGGTGAAGAACGAAACAACACATAGACCAATTAAATAAAGATGGAAACCACTATTAAAGCCAAGCATTATTGTCGTGGTGATGACAAAGACAAAGAATTCGTTACCACACAATAAGGCATATATGTAATATTTCCTCTTCTTAAGAAGGAAGAAACAGAATAAATAGATAAGAATTGATACCGCATCAATCCAAATAAGCGCGTAGGCTTTACTAACAATAAAAATAACTAAATAAATAAGGCGTAAGGAAATATACGCAATATTTGCGAATAAGCAAGTATTTCTAATCGTACGATAATATGTGCCTGTATTGTTACTTAAAGCCATATGCTTACTTATTATACTCTTTCAAATTAATTTAAACTTAATTCTTTACTCAATGCTTCCGTAACTATTAACGGCTTCATCAATAGTCATTTGACCTTTAGCAACTTTGAATGAAGCATTTCTAATTTGCACAGTTAATGGATCCTTAATACCTAATACTTCTGGAGAGAAGGTATGGGAAGTAGGAACCTTTGCAAATGGAGCGTAAACTTTGTCGAATGTTAATTCCTTAGTAGGAGTCACTAAACGCTTTAAAGACGCCATACTGTTTAATTCTTGCTTACTCACTAAGAAACGCATAAATTCATTAGTCATTTCTAAATCTTTGCAGTCCTTATTAACAGAGAATTGTACGGATGGACTATCCATAAAGTAGCCGCCTTCTTCCGTTAAAGGAATTGGGATATATGTATATTCAAACGGATTCTTAGTATAGGCTTTGGATTGAGTTTCACGTTTCTTAGTACCACTTACTGTGTCACCAGCACAAATCATCATAGGCACATCGCCTTCAAAGAAACGTAAGATGACCTTAGTGTAGTTATCTTCAATCTTGTCACATTCTTCAAGATTAACAACACCGTTATCCACAAGTTGTTTCACTTTGGTTAATGCTTCACGCATATATTCACCCGCAGATGGGTCTAAGCTATTAGCCTTTTCTAAAGCTTCTGGATTCTTTGCAAGTGAAGCAACAAATGCTGGATAAGCAATTGTGTACATTAAGCAACTAGATGATTTAAGGCTATAGCCCATCATTGGACTCTTATAACCCTTTTCTTTAAATGAAGCGGAAACATTTAATAATTCACTCCAAGTATTTGGAATATTTAAGTTCTCTTTTTTAAAGAGATCATTATTAACTAAAGTACCATATGTTCTAGAGAAGACAGGCACCATTAAGACTTTACCTTCAGCGGTCTTATTAACTAAACTTTGACGTAAGCAGTTCAAATCTAGTTTCAATTTAGCGTCTGATAAATCTTCCATATGGGAAACAACGTTATTGTATTTGTCATTGCCCATCATCCATGTATAGGAGAAGAAGATATTTGGCTTATTATCACTCTCTAATACTGTCCCTAGACTATTATTGTAGTCATCGAGTTTTTCATAAGTGAGAGTGACATGTGGATAGTATAAATTGAATCGATCAAATTCTGCTTCTAAAGCTTCAAAGTTACCATAATCACCCACTACTCTGATGCTGCATTTTGTTTCAACATCTAATGCTGGTTTAAATTCGTTAGCCTCATTACCCCCGCATGAAGCTAATAATGCTACCGATAGAATACCGATAGTAAGGCAGTTCAGCTTTTTCATTTCTTCGATTTCTCCCTTATTCTTCGAATCTCTTTAATGACAAGTTTAATGTCAATAGGTTTAGCAATATGTCCGTTCATACCAGCGGCTAGACATTCAGCGATATTTTCCGCGAATGCATCCGCAGTCATAGCGATAATTGGAATAGATGATGCCCATGGGTCATCTAATTTACGAATCATCCTCGTGGCATCTAAGCCGTTCATTTCCGGCATTTGAATATCCATAAAGATTAATGTGTAAGCGCCTTCTTTAGCCTCTTTCATCTTCTCCACTACTACACGACCATTTTCCGCTCTTTCGGAAGTGATACCATACATTGATAACAATGTGGAAATAATCTCCCAGTTAATATCATTATCTTCCGCTACTAGGATATTAAGACCTTGTAAGTCACTATAATCATTTTCAGGTTCAATAGATTCTGCTTCAGTGCCAAGTATTTCACTAATCTTGTTATATAAGGTGGAACGGAATAATGGTTTACTTAAGAAGCCATTAACACCCGCTTCCTTAGCTTGTTCTTCAACATCTGACCAAGAATAGGCAGAAATCAATAAGATAGGAATGTTAGATTTAACTTCTGAACGAATACGTTTAATAGTTTCTATACCATCTAAATCAGGCATCTTTAAATCAAGAATAACGATATCGTAATTCTTACCTGATTCTTCTCGATGCTTAATCATGCCTAAAGCTTCTAAACCACTATTAGCAGGCTCCGCTCTTAGGCCAAGAGAATGTAATGTATCAACGGCGGTTTCTAATAAGATTTCATCATCATCGACAATCAAGACATCCATTTCATCAAGTTTCATTTCAGCGCGTTGATGTTCAGCGAATGGAATATCTAAAACAACTGTAAATGTTGTGCCTACTCCTTGTTCGCTTTGACATTCAATAGTGCCGCCCATAAGGTCCACCATTTGTTTAGTAATAGCGAGACCTAAGCCAGTACCTTGGATACTATTAACACGGCTATCTGTTTGTCTAGAGAACGGTTCATATAGATGCGCCATAAATTCCTTAGACATACCAATACCTGTATCACTAACGATATAGGTAAGTTTTACACAGCCTTCTTTTTCGCTTTCTTCTTCCTTCATATCGATAACGACACGACCATTTGGTTCAGTGTATTTAATCGCATTAGAAAGAATATTGATATAGATTTGATTTAATCTTAATTGGTCTGTATGTAAGTATTCTTTTTCCATCCTATTGATATGGAAACCAAACTCAATGTTCTTTTCTTTAATCATTGGTTGAGATAAGTTCATTAAGTTTTCAACAGTTTCAACAATAGAGAATGTCTGTGGTATGAGACTAATCTTGCCACTTTCAACTTTGGAAATATCCAATATGTCATTAATTAACGTTAATAAATGATTGCTCGCTAAGGAGATCTTACGTAAGTTTTCTGACACTGTTTTTTTATCATCTAGATTCTTTTCTATAATCGTTGTTAAACCAATAATCGCATTCATTGGTGTACGAATATCATGTGACATAGTTGATAAGAAATCAGTCTTAGCTTTAGAAGCGGATTTCGCTACTTTCGCAGTGATTTGTAATTTCTTATTGAAGATAAGCATGACCACTAAGTCAAAAATGAATAAGACAATTAAACCAGAAGTAACGATACCTATTAATAACCAGTCTTCAGTCTTAGCTTCTAAATGCTTCGCAGGCATTAAGCTTAATAAGGCCCGATCACCAGTGGCATCAAATGGTGTATAAGCAAGAATGCATTCTTCACCACGTGAGTTCTTCATCATAATTGAACCAGTGGATGAAGTAATGCTTTTAAAGAATTCAGTAGACTCACTTGGATCAATTTTGTTATATGAACGATAGAATTCAAAGAAACTAGAGTTCTTATAAGAATTGCCCTGAATAATATAGTCACCATCAGCATCGATGATGGATAATTCAGCATTTTCAAATTCTTCTTGCGGGAAGACCCATTTTTGTTTTAATTCAGAAACTGGTAAAACACGTAACAAAATAGCGTCTTTTAATTCACTAGATGAATCTGGTTTAACTTTAACAAAATTACAGAACGCAATTGATTGCTCCCCGTTAACTGGATTAGTGTACGCTCTAGAGACGTTAATAGATGTACCGATTTCATGAATCCAACTTAATTCATTTAAAAAATCAAAAGCGGTATATGAAACATTATAGTCGCTCGTATCAGTACTTCTCGCTCTTGTGGATAAACCAGTTAATGTATCTTTAAAAACCACGTGCGCTGAAGCATTTGGCAAAACGTGAGAAATACGAATGAAAGAGGCAGCGTCATCAATGGTTAATTCTTCACTATTGATGTAGTGGGCCCAAACGTCACAAACACGTTGTTCACCTTCTAAATAGTTTTCGGTAACGTGTTTCATTGCAACCGTGGTGTTTGTAAAGTGTTCAATTTGCCTTTGGGTATTTTCATTTACCTCAACATTGGAATAAATCACAACAAAAGTCACCATTGAAAGCATGATGATGATATTGACGATAACAACCCAGATTTTTTTCATAATTACTAAATACAAAAAAACGTAATTGGTTTAGGTAAGAATAATAACGACCTATTTGTTGTTATTATGATACCACAAATGTTGCGCTAATATGCGCGGTAAAAATTAAAAAAGCCTTACATGAATGCTTAATTTAAAGATTTCATCGAAATAATAATCTAATTATTTTTACCACTTTTCTCTCTTTTTGCGGTATCATCCACAACATCGTGGTTGCCATGGCTAGCAAGGTATCTTTGATAGGAGAATGTGTTAATTTCTCTGTCAAGCTGTCTAGTGCTCCAATTTGCTTTAATAGCTTCGTTTAAATAGAATTCCCTTGCCGCATTATTATCAACACGTAATAGGCTCTTATAATGAGTCCAACTCAATTCGGCACGCACTGCGGACCAAATCGGAAAAACTAGATAAAATTGCCTCATATTTCTTAAGCTTCTTTCGTTATAACCTGGCCCATAATCATTCGCCATTTTGACGGATAGTTCTTTAATTAAGCCGTCGCCATAATCTGCTCTCTGATTACCACCTTGTTTCTCAACAATCATTTTTCCTATTTGCCAATAAGCAAGAACCATTTCACTTTGAATATTGCGATAAACCCTATGCCTAGCTTGCTCTAATAATTCTTTAATGTTGTTATAGAACGTCTCATCGAGATATTCATAGTTTTTGATTTGTCCCATAATCTTTTTTCCTTTCTTTTTTATAAATAGGGGAATGTATTATGACTCTTTACAAGAGACATAATAAAAAAATCCCTATTTCTAGGGGGTGAGAACAGGTATTTCCTATTTCTCTTTCTTTTGAATGCAGCTCTCTCGGACAGTTCGTTATTATGATAACATAATTGTACTATTTTTGATATAGTTCTACTACAGTTTCAACATGCGCAGTCATTGGGAACATATCAACAGGTTGAACATAGTTCACTTCATACATACTAGATAGATATTGGATATCTCTTGCTAATGTTTCTGGATTACATGAAACATAGACTATTTTCTTAATACGCTTATTCATCACTGTTGATAAGAATGTTTCATCACTACCACTTCTTGGTGGATCCATAATCAAAACATCAATATCACCGTCATATTTAGTAATAAATTCACCTGCATCAGCACAGTAGAATTCAATATTATCAATATTATTTCTTTTCGCATTCTCTATGGCGTTTTTATGCGCACTCTTGTTTATTTCTACAGAGATAACCTTTTTAGCGTTTCTTGCGGCTATTAGGCCAATTGTTCCAACGCCACTATAGGCATCTAAGACTACTTCTTTTTTATTAAAATCAATTAAATTAAGTGCGGAGGCATATAGTTTTTCTACTTGTATTGGATTTACTTGGAAGAAACTAGCAGCCGAAATCTCAAAAGACAAACCTAAAATATCATCTTTAATATGACCTGGACCATATAAGACTTTTTCTTGATTACCTAATATCACATTAGTGTGTCTAGAATTAACGTTTTCCACGATTGTGGTTATTTCAGGATGTCTATTAACTAACTCGTTAATGAAATTCCTTTGTCCAGGGAAGTTCATTTGCGTGGTCACCAAGACCACCATTAGTTCATCATAATGATAACTAGTTCTGATAAGAACATATCTTAAAATACCTTTACCACTATCTTCGTTATAACAAGGGATATTCATTTCTTCTAAAAGTAATTTGATATCCCATAAAATAGGCGCGGCTCTTTTATCTTCAATCGCACATTCTTTAATCGGCATAATGATATGAGTGTTTTCTTTATAGAAACCAAACTTCACTTTGCCATTTCTATCCTTATTAAAAGGCACTTGGATCTTATTACGGTAGTTATATGGTTCATCCATACCTAAGCATGGCAAAACTTCTTGTTTAATATGAGCGATTCTTGTTAAAGCTTCTTTCACTCTTTTAGTTTTATATTTAAGTTGTGCTTTATAGTCTAGTTGTTGATATTGGCAGCCCCCACATGATGTGCAAATCTTACATCTTGGTTGGATTCTATCTTTAGATAAGTTATAGAGTTTCTTAACTTTACCAAAATACACTCCTGCGCGGTGATATAGTATTTCCACATCCGCTTTTTCACCAGGGAAAATGCCATCACAAAAGATTATATCTTTCCCGTTTTTAATAACGCCTTTACCTTCGCTGGAGATGTCAACACATGAACAATTTGAAATAATCTTTTGCATAGCAATATTCATATTAAATCAAAGATACAGGAATTAGATAACAATTCTTGTTAATAGGGACAATTTCATCGCACATACAGATAACTAGTCCCGGTTTAACATTTAAGCCAAATTTATTAAGAACATTAAAATTCTTATCTGGCTTAGATGGGTCTTTGCTCTTTTTAACTTCAATTGGATAGATTGAATCTGCAGTAACTATTAGTAAATCAATTTCTTTTTGATCAATGTCTCGATAATAATACAAATTATTAACTGGTATGCCAGAATTGTAATAACTCTTAACAATTTCACTTACAACATATGTCTCCAAAAAAGCTCCATCCATGTTGCCGTTTTGTAAAGTTTCTGCATTTGGCCAACGGCACAAATAAGCTGCTAAACCAGTATCCATAAAATACATTTTGGGCGTTTTTACTAAACGATTAGTAACGCTTGAAGAATATGGTCTAAGAATAAAGATGGCACCACTTCTTTCTAAAATTGTAATCCACGATTTAGCAGTTGGAGCAGATATACCAACTTGTTTTGATATTTCATCATATTTTATTTCTTGGCCTGTTCTAGCGGCTATATATACAAGAAAATCATAAAATTCATTCAATTTGCCAACTTGGGACAATTCCTTAATGTCTCGCTCTAAATAGGTATTGATATAGTCACTATAATACTTATCTCTATTAATGATTGAGGCATTTATTTTTGGCATGCCTCCTTTAAAAATAAGGCCATAGATATCATTTACACTGCTTTTAATATTCTCACGCTTTTTTAATGCTGATATTTCTGGATTAAACACCCCATAATCTTTGCCAATTAATTCATTTTTAGAAAGTGAAGACATTTCGAAAACCGCTACACGACCAGCGAGTGATTCTGACACACCTTTCATCATTTCGAATTTTTGTGAACCGGTTAGCCAAAACAATCCATTATTATCTTTTCCTTCATAACCAAGCTTGTCTGATATGTCCTTGATAGTTTCTAAAATAGTTGGCACTTTTTGAAATTCATCAATCAAAATCGGATATCCATATGTCTCAAAAAACAAAGTAGGATCTGTTTCCGCCAAACGCTTGGCTTGTCTATCATCAAAACTTACATAACGGCGGTTGTTTTTTTTAATATGGTTTAGCATAGTGGATTTACCAACTTGCCTTTGACCACAAACCATAACAACTGGATATTCTTTACTTGCTTGGATGATTGCTTCTTCAATGTTTCGTTTGATATACATAAAATTCTCCGAGAAATCTAAAGTCAAATTTTATTTTACTCGCATTTTTCATGTTTTCAATTATATGTTTGTTATATGTTTATTTTTTCTTTATAATTTATCCGGTGTTTTGATGAGATAATCAAAACATATAATAGAAAAGGGAATCATCATATGAAATTATCAAAAGTTTTATTGCTCACTAGTGCATTGGTTTTAGTGGCTTGTAATTCAAACAATATTACAAGTAGTAATACACCTGCTAGCACTGTTATATCCTCAAGTGTAGATTCAAGTGAAGAAAGCACTTCGTCCTCTAGTATTTCCACAAGTGAAATTACAAGTTCTTCCAGTACTTCTAGTATTAGTTCTTCAGAGACACCAGTCACTGATAAAACATTAACAATTAATTTATTCAATCCATCATGTGGATCAGTCAGTACAGAAGCATTAGACGCCAAATTATTGAATTACATCAACCAAGTTGCCACCACTACTTTTGTTAGTGAAGTAAAGAACAGTAAATGCCAAATCTCTAATGATATTCCTAATAAAGGTGAAAAAGTATTAATCATTGGTTCCGCTAGTGCGCAAGGTTCATTAGAATTCACATTCGTAGAAACAATTAAATCAGTCACTATTACCGCTCAAACATATCATAAGCCATATATGGATTATGCAACTGGTAATACCAATCCTAATGTTGATACTGATTCAGTGTTATATGTTAATGACACTAACACAGTTGATTTAAAACCAGTTAATGGTGAACCAGTAGAAAAAGAATATACTACTGAATTAAATGCAAAAACTCTTAAGCTCACCAATAGCGGTGAAGAAAAAAGCAGAGTCTTCATCAAATCATTAACGTTTGTTTATTAGTCTATATTAGATATGAAAAGAGTGATCCGCTTGGATGGACCACTCTTTTTGTTTGTTTTATTAAGATAATTAAGCCACGTATGGGGTTAATTCCACTACTAAGGCCATACCACCGAAATAGACAGCGCCATAGCTTGGGATATTTGCTAATTGATCACTTGTTGGAGTGAATTTATTAACAGTACCTGCAGCAATGCTTTCCATTGGTTGTAAGAAATTGTTAGCGCCATCATAGGCTAATAAACCAAATTTCTCACCTAAATCCATGACTGGAGCACCAGCGTTGTTAAGGCCTCTTAATGTCATATGTTGTGTGCAGATACCTGTAATATAAGCAGTAATCTTATCGTTAGCATCAGAATAATCAGAAGCAAATTCAACACCTTTTGCCATAGCAGCGGCAATTAAGGCTTGTTGAGCAGCTGACTTATCTTCATCACTAGCGGCACTATATGCAACATAGGCTTGATAAACACTATCATATGCTGGTTGACGATAATCAAATGTATTAGTTACACCAGTATTGATCATGTTAACTGTGCCACATGCTGGAGTGGTTGTAATACCTTCGGCATTGCCAGATTTATTTAAGACAATGAAGTTGAAGAAAGCATTTTCATCAGCAGCGGATAAAGCGGCATAGAGTTTACCTTCGCCCTTATCATTAGTCACATAAGATTTTGTTAATCCTGTAGCATAGAATAAGTCAGATAACATTTTAATTTCACCAGCTTTAGCTGTCGCACCAAATTGTTGGAACCAAGCTTCTGAACCAGTGACATAATTCTTGATTGTGCAATCAATGAAGTTAGCGGTTGGGGCGTGACCAAGAACGGTCATGCCATTGTTTTCTTCATATGTATCTGTATCAGTATGGTCTTGAATGAGAACTGGACCACCACAGCTTCTGAATAATGTGTTCTTAGCGGTAATTGTGGAACCCCAGTTATATAAGAAGGAGTTATAGTTATCAAAACATTTAACTTTATCTAATTCAAATTGAGTAAACGATTCACCTTCATCACCTTCTTCACCAAAGAATGTGATGTAGAACTTAGTGGCAATCATGTTATAGGCTTTTAAGGTTTTAGAACCTGCACCTTTAACAAAGATGATACCACCACTATAGATCTTATCTTCATCGCCTGTGGCTTTCTTACCATTACCTGTCATATTAATGTTACGGAAGATAACATCATCACCTGCGAGTGTTTTAAATGCAGAAGCGTGGCCAATAACTTCGCCTTCCGCTGTGGTTTTTTGTCTATCTCTTTTAATTAATGGAATAGCAGAGAAGTCTAAATCAAAATAGTTACCTTCAACGGTCATATTACCTGGAATGGTACGTTCATAGAAGTATGTGAAGTCCACTAATGAACCAGTAGCTTTTCTATCATTTAAAGCAGCAGCTTGTTCAGCGGTATAGAAGAAGTTAGCTGGTAAGTCATTTGCGGTAACAGCAATATCTGTTTGGAAGATTAAAGCGGCTGGGACATAATCAACATCCATATTGTTCGCGGTTTTGAATTCTCTCCATTGAACTCTCCAGTCATTACCATCTTCCATGACTGGTGAATCACGGGTGAAATCAACAGGACGGGTATCAAAATAGCCTAATTCTTTAGCGTTATAAACGTTATAGCCATCCATAACATCAACAGTAATGGATTTAGTTAAAGAAGCCACTCTAGAATCATCAACACCACCTGGGGCAATAGTAATGGTAAATGTTTTACCAACAGCCTCTTCAGTGAAGTCGATGTTACATTCACGAGCGTCTAAAACTTTGAAATATTCTTCACCAACAGTAGTATCACCGAGTTTTGCGCTGATTGTGAAATCATGTAACCATTGGCTAGCACTAACTGGTTGATATGTTTTAGCATCTAATACAGTTAAAGCTGGTTTAACATTGAATGGATTATCATCACCAACTTTATATGATTGTGTGTGATCATAGAAACCATCATCATTCTTTTCATCTTTGGCTCTATTTTGTTCAAATAAGACAAATTCATGCTTAGCAGAAACGTTAGATAAAATAACGTTATCTTTAACTGTCACTTTACAAGTAGCAGAAATACTAGCGTTTTTCTTGCTCTTAACAGTGATGTTAGCCACACCAATCTTTTTGGCGGTGACTACACCATTATCAACACTGGCAATAGTGGCGTCATCACTACTCCATTCCACTTCTTTATCAGTGGCGTTATTCGGAGTGAATGAAACAGTTAATGTTTCTTTAGAATTTAATAAAATGCTTGTTTCAGTTTTGTTTAACTTAATAGATGTTAAGTCGATAACAGAACCTGAACTTGATGGTTTAGAAGTGCTTTCAGAAGAACCACTATCGGAACTACTGATTGAACCACTATTACTATTTGAGTTTGAGCTTGGAATATTATTTGGATCACAAGCCATCAAACTTGTTAATGATAGTAATGTAACTAATAACGTACTTAATTTGGCTTTTTTCATAACAAAGACCTCCTTTGTTAAGTCGCTCAATTATCATAACCAATAAATATTATTTTACAATATCTTTTAAGATAAGAGCGGACTAACGAATGTAATGCAAACTTTGAGTTTTATTTGTGTGCCAGGATTTGTGGCGGAAACAAAGAATGGTGTTGATAAAACTGTTTCTAATTCGCCGGTTAACGTGATTAAAGCGAAGTTTTTTTCAACATTTGGATTAGTTTCGTGTGTGTCAATTTTGAAAGAAGTATCACTTTCATCCTTGGTAAATTTGATGTCTGGATAGGTGCAATTATCAGGTTTAATGTTCGCTTTAATTCTAACACTATCCCCACTTTTGTAATTCTTATAGACAAAGTAATAATTGTACAAAAGTTCACCTGTTTCAGGGTCAACAGTGTCTTTTGACATCTCTGTTCTATTATCAGGATCAATAATCTCAATGCTTTCTGGATAGACTTCTGGATTATAGTTTCTGATGGAATGGCCTAAAAGACCAATCACAAAGAAGGAAACGATATAGACAAGGGCAAGTAACAATATTGTTGATTTCTTCATACCTTTCCTCCTTTACTTTTCATAATAGAACGCTTGTATCTTTTTGATGAAAAGAAACAAGAATCCTGCGAATAGCACCGCTGCGATAATTAATAATCTAACAAAAGCGGATATGTAATTACCATGTAATGTCGTAGATTCCACAAGCATGAAATATAAGACAAAGGTGATGATAAATGAACCAACAAAGGCCATAATTGTGGCTTTAGCCTCATTTGGATTATTGAAATCACTACCGGTTGTGGCATAGACCTCATTTTGTGGATTCATGATATCTTGTGCCGCACTATAGAAGATGTGAGCGTATTGGATTAATAACACTGACACACTAAATAAGACGGCTATTAGTACCCCTAATCCGCTAAAATTTGCAAAAATAATTGAACAAGCCACAATTGATGGCACACAGAATAATAAGTTAAACAGTAGTTTACTCGTTAAAGGAATAAATGGATTAACAGGATTACTCTTTGTTAAATAGGCTGTTCTACCTTCTTTAGAATATAAGGTCGCAACCGTGGAGTTACTCGCTAATAAAGGAAGAATAGTTAATAAGACATTAACTGCGATAGCGATGTTATCGCCTCTCATAGAGGTAGAAATCGCTGAAATCACACGGTCCATAAATAACAATAAAATAGGAATAATAATATAAATAGCGATATATGAACCAGAGATATCAAAGTCTCTAAATGATAACTTAAATTCCTTATTAGCGAAGGTGATGTATTTCTTATGTCTCACATTCCTTTTAGCCGCTAACTGTGGGTTCTTATCAAATTCAAAAGTCTTATAGATCATCTTGAAATAGACTGGTCTAATAAGTAAGAACGCAAATAATGTTAATAAGCCAATAACACCAATAGCGATTAATGCTTTAAGGAATGTCATACCCACTAATTGGTAATGGAAACCACTACTGCTAGATTCACCAAAGAAGACACGTGAATATAAGTTAATTGGGTAAGCATATTTATCAAAAGTAACAATAAAGTTTTCAAAGCCATTGACCATGGATGGCCACTGTCTATCTAAATCAATATCATCCGGTATGAGATTAATCAAATTAATGACTGCAATAATAAAGACAGTAACGGCAATGCCAACAACGATTAAGTCAAATATTTGGTTGCGCTTAAACAAGCGATATACATACATAAATGGAATAGAGATAACTGCACTTAAAAGGACTTGGATAACCACTAATAAGATAATTGGAATAATCATCCAAAGAAGCGCTAAAGCACTTAGTTCTCTACCTTTAAAGCCAATGGTTTCAAATAATAAGAAACCAAAGACACCAGGGATTAATAACAAGAATGATTTCTTTAATTCATAGAAGAAATAGACGAATAATTTAGAGAAGAATAATTTATTCGCATTAACTGGAAATGTAATTAAAACCTTATTGTCATCAGCGAGATATAAAGACTTAGTTAAGTTATAAGTTGATGAACATAAACTTAAGAAAGCGATGACTGATAAGAACATCGTAAAAAGTGGTAAGACATCTTGATACTTAGAAATAAAACCGACATAAGACAGCACAAATAAAACAGCGAAAACAATTGCTACCACTAAAAGGAATTTGAGTATACCAAAGACGATTGATTGGATTAAAGTCTTTTTAGACTTCATCCATGACATATCAATTTTGTCTTTGAGTTGGAATAATGTCAGTTGCAATAATTGTTTCATTATTTACCTTCAACTTTAGTGGTGTTATCACCAATTGTCTCTAAATAGAATTCCTCTAGTGAACGACCACTATTTTCGATATCTTTTAAAGATAATTGGGCTTGGATTTCTCCGTGTTTGATAATAGCGATTCTATCGCATAATTTTTCAACAATATCAATTAAGTGAGAAGAGAAGAAAACGATATTGCCTTTAGAAGCATGCTCTCTCATACACTCTTTCACTTGATAAATAGATGTTGGGTCTAAACCTGTTAAAGGTTCATCTAAAATCCAAACTTTTGGATCATGGACTAACGCGGCAATAATTGTGACCTTTTGTTTCATGCCATGAGAATAAGTTTTGATTTTGTTATCAATGGAATCTTTTAATTCAAATCTTTCAATATATCTAGATAGGCGTTCGTTTCTATCTTCTTTAGAAACTTCATAAATATCAGCGATATAGTTAAGATATTCTCTACCTGTTAAGTTTTCATATAAAGCATAATGGTCAGGAACAAAGCCAATTTGAGATTTAGCGCCTACTCCTTGTGTTCTAACATCATAGCCACAGACAGAGATGGAACCTTCAGTAATTGGTTGAATACCAACGATAGATTTAATACATGTGGATTTACCCGCACCATTAGGACCAAGGAAGCCAAATACTTCCCCGCCTTTGACGGATAAGTTCACATTTTTAGCAGAATAGTAGTTATTTAAACCATACTTCTTTGAGAAATTCTTTAGCTCTAAACTAATACCAACATTTTCATCCATAGGTTTATCTAAGCTCCTTCCATTTAACGCCGACTTAAGGGCGAGTTTATCAATACGAATACCTTTCAATCTGTAATGTAATGCTTTATGTGAATCAGCGATATCAAACATCAATTGATATACAAACCAAATACCAAATCCTATTAATGCGTAAACAACATAATAGATAAGTTGATAGACAATATGCATGGTCATCGTTCGACCATTAATTGTGAATGTGATAACTAAGTTATTAAAGATGTTCTCCGCCCATTTACCAAGTTTTTCAGCGATAAATGTGGAGTTAATAAAGAAATAGTCAGTGCCACTTATAGTGCCTACAGGTGTTGTTACACCTTCTAAACCAGTGAAGATGGTATTTAATGTAAGGACAATTACGAAGTAGACAAAGAACCAAATAGAAGAGAAACCAAATTGTTTTAATTTTGGTCTTTCAAATTCATATAAGGCAACGCCTAATAAAGGCATCATATAAGCACAGCAGTGATTAATCCAGAAATACCAAATATTAGGATTAAACACTAACATTGATTCAGTATAGTTAGGCATTAGCATCGCTAAAACCGCACCAAAGACGTTAATAAAGTAAGTGAAATAGAATAAGCGTTTGGTTCTAAAGATATAGCAGATAGGGATTAAAATCATCGCTAAGTTACATAAATGTAACGGCCAATCCCATGGTCTAAGAATAACATCGTATTTATGACCCACTAGATAAGAGATTAATGTTCCAAGTGAGATAAACACTAAAGAGTAATGAATCTTATCTTGGTGAGCGCTTCTTAGACTAAAATAAATGCCTAATGGAATGACAATGCATGAGCTATATAAGAAAATACGGTGAATAACATTGAAATCAATAACGGTTCTACCTATTGGACCCATACCAAAGAAGAAGTTTGGCATAAAACATGGCATGGTGAAGATGTTGATAAGAACACTAAAGGCAATAACTTCAGGATAAGAGTGCTTAGATATTTTGACTTTGAAATCTTTCGCTAAATAGAAAATAGCAAGGGCTAATAAACCACCGATCTCAATAGGAAGCATGATTGATAAGACACTAGTGTGATTATCTCCTTGCATCATCATAATCATTGGATGTAACGAGATAGCGGACACTAGTAAGATTGGTAAAGCTACATATTTAGTGTAGAACTTCGCGGTTTTAAAATATGACCAAGGTCTAAGTAACACCATTAACATCGCTGTTACTTCAAGCCACATACATAAGTTACCAATGGTATTAAGGAAGCCATTCATCGGTCCACCAAAGGAACCATAGAGTTCAAAATTAGCGTCCATGAATTGCACATCTTTATAAGACATGAATCTCGTAGCAAAAATCGCCATTAAAACAAAGGCCATTATTCTTTCAACAATGAGCTTTTGAAGTTTAGGGAATTTATAGTGAACCAAAAGTATTGTCCCTAGGAATATGAGTAATGTAACGGCGAAGATTAAATAATACATAGCGCGCCTTATATTTTAGCAAGTTTATTTTTTTATGCAAATTTCATAAAAAAAACCCCGCAATAATCGAAGGAAATTGCAGGGAATATTTTTATACACTAAATGTTATTTGTTATTAGCCATTAAGCCTTGGATGTATTCAACTTCAACAGCGGCATCTAGTCTTGGGAATAGTTGATCTTTCTTCTCAACTTTTAAGCCAGAAACGATACCGTATTGCTTAATTTTGTCATAATTGAGTAAATCACCACTGACACCTAATTGGTCAAATAACTTATCAGAAGCGGTCACTAAGACTGGCTTCATAAGCATACCGGCGACATATAAGGAATTGGCTAAATGAGTCATAACTGATTCGAGATTACTTCTCTTTTCTGGATCTTTAGCTAAAGCCCAAGGTTCAGTTTCATCAATATACTTATTGGCTCTATTCACTAATTCGTTAACTTGTGCGATAGCGTCAGTAATCTTTAAGTCATCCATTAATCTTTCATAAGATTCAATCGTTAACTTCGTTAAATCTTCTAAATTACCATCAACTTCATTGATGCGACCTTTATATTCAGGGACAACACCATCGAAGTATTTATTAATCATCGAAACTGTTCTATTTAATAAGTTACCTAGCGCATTAGCGAGATCTTGGTTAATTCTTTCAACGAATAATTCTGGAGCGAAGCTACCATCACTACCGAAGTTGATTTCTCTTGTTAAGTAATATCTGACAGCGTCGACACCATATCTTTCTACGAGAGGATATGGGTCAACAACATTGCCTTTAGATTTGCTCATCTTAGAATCTTTCATCATTAATAAACCATGAACGAATTCTCTATCTGGTTTTCTTAAGCCTAATGATTCTAAGAACATTGGCCAATAGATGGCGTGGAATCTAGTAATATCAGCGCCTAAGATGTGAATTGTTTCACTTTCAGGATCTTGCCAGAACTTATTGAACAACTCTGGATGATCACTATCATAACCTAAAGCGGTAATGTAGTTAGTTAATGCATCTAACCAAACATAAATAACATGTTTTGGATTTTCTCTAATTGGTATACCCCAAGAGAATGATGTTCTAGAAACACATAAGTCATCTAATCCTGGTTTAATGAATGTATTAATCATTTCATTCTTACGAGATTCAGGCACTAAGAACTTTGGATTTTCATCAAAGAACTTCATTAAGCTATCAACATATTTGCTGGTCTTAAAGAAGTATGCTTCTTCTTCCGCCATTTGAACTGGTCTACCACAGTCAGGACAAAGATGATCTGGACCTGCTTGTGTATCTGTCCAGAATGCTTCACATTCTTTACAGTACCAACCTTTATATTTGCCTAAATAGATATCATCATTAGCAAGCATCTTAGAGAAGATGTCTTGCACCACTTTAGTGTGTCTTTCTTGTGTGGTTCTAATAAAGTCATCATTAGAGATTTTTAATAAATCCCATAACTTATAGAAACCTTCAACGATGCCGTCCACGAATTCTTGTGGTGTCTTACCAGCGGCTGCAGCATTCTTTTCAATCTTCATGCCGTGTTCATCAGCGCCTGTAAGGAAATAGCATTCAAATCCTCTTAA
>CAMVBL010000015.1 GCA_947165725.1 uncultured Caryophanales bacterium
AATCTTTGAAATCTTCATAATCTAAAAGATAATGTGGCATTAAGAAATCAAATATTGACCAAAGGTCATAGATATTGTTTTCAATTGGAGTACCAGTTAAAGCAATTGTATGCAAGGCATTGATTTGTTTAACCGCACCTGTTTTCTTCGCATGCATATTTTTAATGAACTGCGCTTCATCAAGAATACACATATCAAAAGTAATATCAGTTAAGTTTTCAAATTCATTTCTTAAAGAATCATAAGAGATGAAATAAACACCAAATTTATCATTCTTAATTTTCTTAATAATCTTTTTACGTTCTTCCACTGTGCCGATAATGGCATAGACCGGAATATCACTAGCGAATTTATTAAATTCACTGACCCAGTTAAACACTAAGGATTTAGGGGAAACGATTAAGATTGGTTTATCTTGTTTAATGGAATTGATAAAGGCAATTGTTTCAATAGTTTTACCTAAACCCATATCATCAGCGAGGATACCGCCTAAAGAGTATTTATATAAAACATTAAGCCATTTAACACCATCAACTTGGTAGCTTCTAAGTTCACCGTTAATCTTAGGAATCTCAATATTAGAATCAGAAAAATTCTTTAATTCATTGAAGACGTCATCTAAATAACTATCCATTGATAAGAAACTATTGTCCTTACCATAGGCTTTGAAAGCATAGTATAAAGGAAGTTCTTTCTTACTATGTAATGAGTTTTCACTAATTAAATCTAAGTCTTTAGCGAGACTATAGAATTCTTTCGTGTCATCACTCATTAAGTTGATGAAGTTATCACCAATCTTGACGAATTTCTTCTTTCTCTTTAAGCCAATTAGAATTGTCTTAAGTTCTTCATCACTATAGATAGAACCATCGACAAGTACTTCAAGCATTGAGCCATCTTTCTTAATGGTGATATTAGGAGAAGTAAATGAGCTTGTCTTTCTAGAATCTAAGTCTTTGGAAAAATAGACTTCCGCGACTTTTTGTAAGTTTTCTAAAGTGCTATTTAAGAAATCCCAGACTTGACCACCATCACTTAAGACATGATCAAAGAAGCCATAACTAGATAAGATTTCTTGATAATGTTTAACTTGCGAAACTTCATAGAAGTTCTTAATGTCTCTAGCGTCAATTTCTTGCTCATTCTTAAAGTATCTAGTCTTTTCATAGACATTATCTTTTTCATAATCAAAGTAGGCTTTAATCACTAAAGCGGATTCGTTGAGTTCTTCTTTAATTCTGTCAGCGATTTCAAAGAAATCAGGATACTTTTCAAAGAAGGAATATTTAAAGTTATCAAAATTATTTTGAATTGTGCTTAATGGATAGTTTCTTGCTGAATCAATAAGGCTATTGATATAAGCATTATTAGTTAATGGTTTAATATCGTTCGCGGATTTGCAGTAATAATAATTTCTTGTTAAAGGAATATAGCCTTTGATAATACCTTCTGGAATTAAGGAATAATTATCATTAACGCGAATCTTAATATCCATTGCTTCTTCACTGACATGATAGACTTCGTTATTGATATATAAGTAGTCACCCTTTAAGGCATTTAATAATTCATCGAAGAAGATGAGAGATTTATCATTGCTTAAATCAATGAAGAAATCAGGATTATATTTCTCTAAAATCTTAATGATTCTTTGGCTTGTTTCATCAAAAGAAGACAACACGTGCACTAGTGTAAGGTCTTTACCATATCTAAATTCTTCTTCGTTAATGAATCTCGCTAGGAAGCGGTCAATAGACGCGATTTTATATTCTCTACCTTTAGCAATTGTAAGATTCACACTATAGGAAAATCTTGTGTCTTCTAAATAAACTTTGATTCTTGCTTTTGTGGATGCATTAGCGATTTCTTCTTTTCTAATTTCTTTAAAGACTTCGCCAATCTCTAAATCAAAAGCGCTTTGTTGTTCTCTTCTATCAACATCAGATATTTCAAAAGCAAACTTTGTGGAGACTTCTTTAATTTGTTCATATTCATCTTTTAAGAGCTTGCTCGCCAAAATGGAGAAGTGTCTACAAGGTTCTTTTTCTCTGCAGATTTGGCATGTGTAGTTAAGTCTACCTTTATAATCTAAAACAAATTCAAGAATTTGAATGCGGTTTATCTTAGTAAATAATTGAATATAGAAATAAGGATGATTAGCCTCATCATAATCAATGCCGTATTTATAAGAGAAGTAGGCGAACAGTTCTAAATCCTCAGGAGTTAGCTTCTCTAAACGATAATGTTCTAATAATTCCACGACGTTCATTTTTAACGCATCCTACTCTTCTTTGGTCTTCTGATATTTTGATCCACTAGTTCACCAATAAAGGCACCATTTGGAATCTTTTTACTTAATTCAATTGATAAACGAATTGTTCTTTCGTCGATATATTCGTGTTGCAAAGCAACACCAACGAGAAGTTCCGCGACTAATGGATAGTCTTCTTCTTTTAAACTATTGATATTAGCGTGAACAATTTGAATATATCTGCTCTTATCATTGCTATATGGGGCAACTTTTAAGAAATATTCCAAAGGAATTTGTTTAATTTTGTTATCATCAAGTGGTAATTCATCAAATAATAACAAATAGATACTTAAACGATTCTTCGCTGGGGAAGAGAATAAGTCTTGCATGTAATATCTATGATTCATTTGGAATAAATAACAGTCTTTAAGCGCAGCGATTTGCTCGATTGTTAAGTCTTGATATTTGATATATTCCATCATCACTTGGCTCGCTAATCTTTCTTCACTGAAGTTTTCTTCAGCGTGCTTAAGAAGTTCCACTAAAGCATCACAGTTAGGGGCAATTAAGATGTTATATAAATTAGCTTTTCTAGTAACACTCTTTCTCTTTTCTAATTCATCTCTTAAGACTTCATAATTATTTTTAGCCTCAGTGAGCATGGTTTTAACATTCTCATCTGCGCTTTCCATAATCTTTTGGAAGTTCTCAACGTTATGTTGATTAAAGAATAATGGAGAAAGAATATCGTTAATCACACGGGCTTTATATTGACCGCGTTGATAATACGCTAAAAGTTCATTAATAAATGTAGTGGCAGCTTCTAAACCTTTAATTTGATAAGAAATCTTACTGATAAGTGGAAGATTATCTCCGCCTCTCAAATATAGGTATCTTTCTAATAAGTCTTTAAATGTTTTTTCGTTAGAGTTAATTGAGGCCACGACTTTTTCGCCTTTTGGATCAATTAACTTTTTAATCGTTAAGAAAGCAGCATATAAATGCTTACAAGGTTCACTGACTGGGCAAGAGCAAGATAAAGTCACAAATGAATTTGTGTCAATCGATATTCTAAAAGAATATTCCTTTTGGCCCATGATTGTGCCATAGCATTCATTTTCACTTAAATGCATGTTCTTAATCGCACCATCTAGATAGTCATTAGCCTTGATCTTTGTGTTCGCATCAAATAATCCTTCAAACAAACCTAAAGAAACAAACTTAGAAAGGGAAATGTTTTCTGCGACTGAAAGAAGAGGGTGAGATAAAACAATGTTTTTCACATTTCTATCGTCAGCGAAAAAGACACGCCCGATGTCGTTTGGTTCTCTTTTAAGTAAAATTCCATATCCTAGCGAAACGTGCTTAAGGATTAGATAACGAACTGCCATACCTAACCCTTATTATAACAAAACATCAAAAAACTGAATATAAAATCTTTAATAGAATTAATTTTGGTCTATAATAATTCGGGTTATGAAAAACACCAACACTATTAAGCGCATTACAAAAAACGCCATCATGCTCGCAATGCTCTGTGTGATAGGCATGTTCTCTATTCCTTTAGGGGATAATATTAAAGTCTCATTACAACTATTGATGGTCTTCATCATTGGTTTAACTGTTTCTACTTTTTATGATGGCATTATTATTACTGGATTATATTTATTAATCGGTTTATTCATCCCCGTCTACGCTGGTTTTAATGCTGGTGTCACTCCAACATTTGGCTTTGTTATCTCATTCGTGGTTATTACACCTATCTTATATTTCTTAAATAAACTACCAATTAAGAACCAATTCTTAAGAATGTCTATCGCGTGTGTAGTTTCCTTAATTATTTGTTATTTTATTGGCGCTTTATTCTTAGCATTGTATTTACATTTTGATATACAAAAAGCACTACTTGTTGCAGTAGTGCCTTATGTACCTTTTGATATTGCTAAAATCGTAATTGCGGTTTTAGTAGTTTCAATTTTAAACAAACGTACTATTTAGCTTTTTTAGCTTTGATTTCTCTAATTAACCAAGCGAGTAAGATACCGAATTGAGAAGCGAAGTGGATGATGATTTCCACTGGCTTAGCGGCTAATCTTTCAAGTGGCATAGCTGGTGATAAGGATGAAACGAATGTTGTATCATTCATACCGATAATCGCTACAGCGAGGAATAAAACTAAGTTAATAGCGAATACCACGATCACATAGATAAATCTATTTAATTTGAGTTCATAAACGTCAAAGACCTTTTTGACTAAGATGGCCATTGGCACTAATAAGAATAAATAGAATAAGAATGTAAGGTGGAAGTTTCTAAGCTCCACATAAAGTGGCATGGTTAAGAATGCACCGAAACGGTTGAACGCTAAAGCGGTGAATAAGAACCAACCCATAGTGAAGAAGACGTGTTTAGCGCCGACTTTGAATTGTTCTGTATCTTCTGGTAAAGCTTTAACAGGTTTTAATAAGGCAAAGAATGCACCGCCTAAAACAAGAGCGTGACCCACTAACATGAGGATTAAGAATCCTGGGAATGGATATGGGGCTAATAAATTACCTTTATAAGTAATCACACCAGAGAGAATCGCAAAGATTAAGCCTAAACCCGCTAAAACCATAGTGGTTTTTAAGTATGTCTTGCTCATTCTTTTACGAATGTTTGGTTTTAAATAAGAACGGACAATGTACATCGCACCCATCACAAAGTATGCGCCAAAGAATAAGGCGGTGAAACTGCTGAATATCGCGGTGTCCATAATGTGTGGTCCAAAATATGGAACGTCAGTAAAGAATAAGTTGGAAGCGGCAAAAGCCATTAAAGAGCCGAGGACGGCAATAATTGCTAAAGCAATCAAAGAGAATTTCTTACTCATATTACTTCACCTCCGCATATGTATGATAGTATCTATCAATCTTTAATGAATGGTCATCATGAATGGTAATTGTTTGGCAACCCATCATATCATCATCGTGATAAATACGGTCAGTAGATTTAATGCCATAGCAGAACTTCACACCTTGATAATCAGCTTCAAAGTTATTGATATGGTCATGACCAAAGAACATCGCTTTTGTGGAACCTAATTCTTTAATCTTGTTGAAGAATCCGTAGTCATGATCTGGTGGGCAAGAGGCTTCTCTTTTTTCGCCATAAATCTTGGTGCCTTCTTCCCAAGCATTATTAATTTCTGGTAATGGAATGTGATAGAACATTAAGGAATTAACGGCTGTACCACCATTTTGTTCCTTGGTATAGTTAACAACACTTTCATACCAATCAATTTGATCTTGTTTGAAGCAGTCATAACCTAATTGGCTAAAGTCGAAGTTATAACGGTTACTATCCATAATGAATAATTGGTCATGGACTTTGTTATCTTTCATTAAGTTAATGGCGAAGTTGCAGTTACCATTGACTGCGTCATCTTGTAAATCTTTGAACAAACAATTCGAACCAAATTTGGTAAGAGTTTCGGTTAACCAGTCTACTGAGAAGTAGCATTGTTCATCATGGTTACCAAAGCAAACGGTCCATGGAATACCTTTACCATCGAGATAGTTTAATAAGCTTTTCGCAGTACCTTTACTTGCGAAGGTGAATAAGTCACCAGTGACCACGACAAGATCAGGATTATTAGCGTCCTTATAGAGCAAATCCATGAACTTGAACTGTGTTTGTTGATCATCCTTATCAGAAAGATGGATGTCTGTTAGTTGTAAAATGCGGAAATCATCCTTGTAATTCATACTAAGGATGTAATCTTGAGGCTGATATTTCTTTGTTCCGCAGGCAGTTAAAGCCAGCAAAGAAATAAACGCCAATGCAGTTAGTTTGTTTTTCATAGTGCTCAAATTATAACATATCAAAAGTTAGATAAAATTAATCGCAGGGCCAAAAGATACAAAACAAAAAAACTGTCAAACTAATTACCGTATTTGACAGTTTCTAAAAAGTTCATATTTTTGAATTTAAATGTCCAGTTATGTGGGCTCACTGTTCCAGGGTGATTAATTCTAGCTTTATCATCAAGTTTTATTAAGTCTTGGACAGGGAAAATAGTGATAAGACTTGTCATATTCCATATGTCTTTAAACAAGGAACCATATAAGTCTTTAGTGCCTTTATATTCTTTTCTTAAGATAGCTTTATGTTCTTTATCTAAGGATTTAAGCCAACCGTATAATGTTTGGTTATCATGAGTACCTGGATAAAGGATGATATTTTTATTTTCTTCCAGTTGTTCGAAGGCTACGAACTGAATAACTCTCATGCCTGGAAGTTTATAGTAATCTCTTAATTCATGAACACTATCGAAGAGGAGACCAAGGTCTTCCGCGATAATCTTAATATTAGGATATCGATTAAATAAATTGTCAAAGAAATCATCACGTGGGCCAATCTTCCATTCCCCACGTCTAGCATTCTCATCTCCCGCTGGGATTACACAGTATGTGTCAAAAGCGCGGAAATGGTCCAAACGAAGGATGTCCGCTCTACTGGCTAAACAAGCGATACGATTGATTAAGAACTTATAGTTGTTCTCTTTCATCTTTTCGAAGTTATAGATTGGTGTGCCCCATAATTGGCCATCATCAGAGAAGGCGTCAGGAGGACAACCAGAAACCACTGTTGGATTATAATGTTCATCCATCATGAACTCATCTTTATTTAAATAACAATCTACACTATCAAGACCGACATAGAATGGGCAGTCCGCGATAATTTTCACGCCATTCTTATTCGCGTATTTCTTAATATCATTCCATTGATTTAAGGCAACAAACTGACACCAAATATGGAAGTTGATTTCATCTTGTGCAAAATTTGGAATCTTCTTAATAATCCATTCATTCCAAGGTTTGTTATCGTTGATGCTTTTAAGCACTAAATATTTAGCGTACTCATTCACCCATGGGTTTTCTTTGATGAATTTTTTGAGTGAAATATTAGAGTTTTTATATGCACGTCTTAAGTTTTTTTCTTTAAACGCTAAAACATCTTGATAGTCGACTCTACCCGCTTCAGCGTGATGTTTTGGGGCTTTATCTAATAAGCCTTGTTCCACTAATTTGTCCAAAGAAATGTAGCGAATATCAAAGGCTTCTGAGCACACTGTGATGTATGGTGAATTAGCGGGACCAATCGGATTAAGTGGTAAGATTTGCCAGTAATGGTATTTATGATTTTTTAACCAATCAATAAAAGCAAAGGCATAGTGAGAAAAGTCACCTATTCCATGGTTACCTGGTAATGAGAATACTGGAAGTAAAACACCGACATTTCTTTTTTTCATAGAAATTAGTCTACCCTTTTCTAAGAAAAGAAAAAAGGGGTAACTGCTTGCTAACAAACTTTTGGGCTATATAATAGAGGTATGCAAACAGTCAAACTATATGTCGCTGATACGGATTTAGGTAAGAAACATTTCCGCTTTCTTTTAGAAAATGTTTCCGTTGGTCAAAAAGAAAAAGCTTTGAGATATGCGAATGAAATTGATCAAATTAGATCACTACTTTCTTCATATTTGAAGAATCAATTATCTAGAGAAGAGTTGCTTAAAAATGAAAATGGTAAGCCATATTTCGCTAATGGACCATATTTTAATATTTCTCATTCTGGTAAATATGTTTTGATGGCTGTTTCCACTGCGGAAATCGGTGTGGATATTGAAGAAATCAAAAACAAAGACATGTCTTCACTAGTGAGAATCTTCAACGAAGCGGAAGCTAAAATGATTAAAGAGCACAGTGATTTCTACTATTTATGGTGCGCTAAAGAAAGTTTGATTAAATGTATGGGGTTAAGCGTTGGTAAGGTTAGAGAAATACCAGGCTTACCACTTAATGGATTAAAAACATATAAAGGTAAAGACTATCAATGTAAGTCATTTATCTATGATAAACACATCGTATCTATTACAAGAGAGGGAAATGAAGAGTACGAAATTGATATCAAAAAGGTCAATAAGTTGCCATATTTGATGAAGTAATAGTTCTCTTTGCGTTGCAAAAAAGGCAATTAAAGTTTATTCTTTCTATATCGCTATGAATGCTTTACAAGAAAAACAATTAAACATTTTGAAATACTTCATAAAAGTTTGTGAAAAGCACAATCTGCAATATTTCTTAGTGGGTGGTTCCACTCTTGGTGCGATTAGACATAAAGGCTTTATCCCTTGGGATGATGATATCGATGTTGGTATGCCAAGAAAAGACTATGATAAGTTCGTCGAACTTCAATCAGAGTTTGAAGGTACACCATATTTTATTCAAACATTCAAAACTGATCCTTGCTACATCTATAACTATGGTAAGTTAAGAGATTCATCCACTACCTTCATTGAAAACACATTTAAACAACATCGTATTAATCATGGTGTGTGGATTGATATCTTCCCAATTGATGGTTTCTCTAAAGAAATCAAACCAAGAGAAACATTTAAAAAGAAAATCAATCACATCTGGTGGCAAGTATATTTAAGTTATTTACCAGCGCTTAGAAGAAAAGTTCACGCTAGAACATTTTTCAAAGATATTCTTCTTAATATTGTCGCTGGTCTTTTCTATGTCTTTGATATTGCCCACTGGCGTAATAAACACGTTGAAAAGTTAGTAAGAAAAATCCCATTAGAAGAATCCGTTATGGCGGGTAACTTCTTTGGTTTTAATATGAAAAGAGAGGCGATGGACTCCAATATCTTTAGAGAATTTATCAAAGTTCCATTTGAAGATATCGAAGCCTATGTCCCTAAAGACTATGATACATATTTAAGAAATCTTTATGGTGATTATATGAAGTTCCCACCAGCGGATAAACAAGTTGGTCACCACTACAACTCTGGACTTTCTTTAGAACAGGGATATGAAGATTACTTAAAAGAACATAAAATATAGTAAAGGAGTTATCCAATATGAATATTGCTCTTATTCTTGCCGCAGGAAGCGGTACTCGCATGGGTAATGCAGATAAACCAAAACAATTCCTTCCAATTTATGGAAAGCCATTAATGATTCACACCATTGAAGCTTTTGAAATCAATGATGATGTCGATAAGATTGTGATTGTCACTAATGAACAATATATCGATCAAGTTAAAGTTTGGTGTAAACAATATGACTTAAGCAAAGTAAGAGGCGTTGTAGCGGGTGGTAACTCTAGACAAATCTCTGTTTATAATGGTTTAAAAGCCGTTGAAGAATTAGTGTCTTCTCCAGATGATATTATCGTCATCCACGATGCGGCTAGACCATTAATTAGTCAAAAGATTATCAACGATAATATTGCTGTTTGTAAGAAGTTTGGTGCGGTTGATACTGTCATCAAAGCAAGCGATACGATTATTAGAAGTAAAGATAATGAAATTATTTCTGATATTCCAAATAGAAACGAATTATATCAAGGACAAACTCCTCAAACATTCAAATTCAAGATTATTAAAGATGCCCATGAAAAGGCTTTAAAAGAAGATATTCCTAATGTCACTGACGACGCGAAGTTAGTGTTATCTTTTGGTATTGATGTCCATTTAGTGGAAGGCAGCGCTCAAAACTTTAAAATCACCACTTTTGATGATTTGATGATGCTTAAAGCCTTATTAAAGATTGGAAAGACTGAGGTTGTCCTTTAATGTTTAATAATATTTATAAAGTTACCTCTCCTGGTGTCATTGAGAAATTCATTGATACTGTGGAAGACATGGATAATAAGGTCTTAGTTAGAGTGGACACGATGGCCATCTGTAAAGCGGACATCCGTTACTTTTTAGGTAACCGTGATATCAACGTTTTAAACCATAAATATCCATTAGCCCCAATCCATGAAGCGGTTGGTGAAGTTGTTAAAGATCCAACAGGCACATATAAGAAAGGTGATAAAGTCATCTTAGTGCCTAACTCATTTGATGATAAGTTCTATAGTGATAATTCCAACCGTAGATGTCATAGAAAAGACTTAGGTGATAACTATTATCCTAAAGCTGTTTTTAGAAGTTCTACAGCGGATGGTTTTTTAAGAAACTACTACACGTGTAGCCCGGATTTACTAGTTAAGTATGATGAATCCATTGCTCCAAGTATTGCGGTTTTCTCCGAATTATTAAGCGTCGCGACTGCGGCATTACGTAGAATAGACTTTAATGAAGTCGAGAAATTAGCGTTATTCGGTGATGGCATTATGGCCTATATCGTTTATATCATGCTTAGATATGATCATCCTGATTTAGATTTAACAGTCTTTGGTATTGATGACCATAAATTAGAATCTTTTAAGAACGCGAAAACTGCGAAGTTTGAAGAGTATAAGGGTGAGAAGTTTGACACTCTTATCGAAGCGGTTGGTGGCAAGTTCTCCGCGGATGCGATTAACAATATGATTGATTTATCAATCCCAGGCGCTGATTTAATCTTAATGGGTGTCAACGAAGAGAAATCCCCTATTAATACTAGATTAGTGTTAGAAAAAGGCTTATCGCTTAAAGGTGTTACAAGAAGTACAAAGCAAGACTTTGAACATGTCGCTAAAGCGTTAAACGATAAAGGTGTTCAAGAAGCTTTATCCATTATGGTCTTATCAGAGAATAAGATTAATAATGTTGGTGATATTTATAGATGTTTTGAAGCAGATATTAATAACAAAAAAGAAATCGGTAAAAACTTAATGCATTGGTAAAACTTATGACCACAAAACAAATTGTAATTATAGCGTATGCTGCTTATTTAGTTCTTCTTTCTCTTATTACTTTTATCGCCTATGGCGTAGATAAGAAGAAAGCCAAATCTGGCAAATGGAGAACAAAAGAAAAAACATTATTACTATTATCATTCTTAGGCGGCGCCTTCGGTGGTTATCCAGCGATGTTAATCTTCCGTCATAAGACAAAAGGCGAACACTGGTATTTCACTGCAGTTAACTGGCTGGGTTTAGCGGTCCATATCACCTTAATGATATTATTAATATTCGTCTTTAAATTCTAAAAGAAAAGCCCATCTATGATGGGCTGTATTTATAAGTTAAGAGATAATTATTTTTCAACGGAGATATCTTGCGATAGCTCTTTTTGTTCTTCGTTAAATCTATCAGCTTTTCTGATATCTTGTTTGCTAACTTTTTGTTGATCAGCATCTTCACCCATATGAACAACGAGTTGATTGAACGGAATTTCAATACCATTGTCATCAAACATAATTTTAATTTCACGGTTCATATCTCTTTGGACTTGATAGATATCACCTTCGTTACATTTAGCAACGAATAATAATGCCACACCTGATTCACCTAATTCAGTGACACCTTTGTAGAAAGGACCTTCCACGATGGCAGGAATCTTTTCTTTAAACTTATCTAAGTTATCAGCGATAACCGCTTCAATCTTTTCAATTCTGGCATTGTAAGAGATGGAAACATAAGCTTTCGCTAAAGAGAGCTCTTGAGTTTGGTTAATGATGGTTTTGATTTCGTTATTATTAACGATTTTAACGTTACCACCAGCATCTAATAACTTGGTTGTTCTCATACCAATTTCTTTAACTTCACCTCTCCAACCATCAATGATAACGATATCACCAACTTGGAATTCACCTTCAAAGACGATGAAGATACCAGCTAAGATATCGGCCACTAAAGATTGGGAACCAAGACCTATGATAAGAGCAAGTACGCCAGCACCAGTAAATGTTGCGGTTGCAGGAACGCCCCACGCATCTAAAACAAAGAATGTTGCGCATAAGGCGATAGCCCATTTAAGGAATGAGACTAACAAGCGAGAAATTGTTTTGCCTTTTTTGCTTCTAAAGACAATCTTCGCTAAGTAATGCAAGATGATTGCAAATGTCACCGCTAAGCCAATAATTTGAATAGTTCTTAATGTGTTGGCGATTGCGTTTTGTAATATGTAATTAGTGAATGGGTTGCCTGTTTCATATTGATAGAACAATGGCTCGATCTGCCACTCGTAATTACCATTCCAAACACCATATTCATCAAGAACTTGATGGTAATTGTAACCAAAAATTTCTTTGCTGAATACGAATGTGAGGATTGTTGCTATGACAAGAACGCCATAGATAGACCACTTAATAATTGTGTTTCTTGTTTCTTTCTTCATAATAATTACCTCCAAATATTATGTATTAAGCCGAGAGATTAAATTTATAACTCTCGGAAACAACCATAGTTGTATAGTCTGATTCAGAAGGTGTAATGCCTTCTTGTACTTTAGCGAATTTAATAGAAATCTTTACTGGGTTTTCAAAGTCTTCCCAGAAAGCTGTATCATCAAAACCTTCTTCACATTCCATTAATGAAACGTATGAATAATTGCCCATTGTTGGCATACTAAATGGACATGTATATTTCTTACCTGTTTCACATTCAAAGATGAAATAGACACTATAGGCATCTGAATCGCCAGAATAGATTGGCATCATACCGATTTGATAATCACCAGAGTAAATAGTGTCACTCATAATGTTCACACCATAAATGTTTTGATTTTGATTTAAAGTGAATGTCACGTTGTCTTGAGTGTAAACATCTTCTTCGATGACATCTGGGCCGCCACTTTCTTCAGCATCAACGTTTAACATTGAGGCCGTTACTTTGATTTGAACATTAGAGCCACTTAAATCATTAGGGTTAAGCGAAGAACCGTTATTTCCATATAATGTAGCGTACATCCAATCATGTTTAACGGTTTCACCTTCAAACATAAAGTAGCCAACTTCTTGTTCATCAGCAAAAACTATAACACTGAAGCTTTGATAGACATGTGCCGCGTCATCATATAAGAATCTCATTGGAAGATGGAAAGGACCGTCCACTAATTCGGAAACGAAATCATATGATGTATCAATGCCTTGGAAGGTACTAGTTAAGGAATTCTTGAACTTGAATTCTTCACCCGACACAACGACAACTTCTTGATCCTGATTCATATATTTAAAGGAATAAGAGAGTCTATGATTAACGATATCGATGTAATAAACTGGATCATCGTCGATATATTCTTGAACCTCATCAACGGTGATAGTTTGAACATCTGTTGTTTCTTGTAGATAATATGTTCTTTCTTCGCTTGTGGTTAAATCAGTCAAAGTGAATTGAAAGCCGTATAAATAGCCTAAATCATTTTGGTAATCTAATTGCACTTCGAATGTTCTAGTATCAAAGTTAGCTTTCTTATCAAAGATAAGTTCACGGAATTCAGTGATTGCACCACTGGTATCAGTGAATGTGACATAACCCTCATCTAACACTGTTAGTTCATTATAATAATTACATGTGAGTTTATAGTAATAATCGCTAGACAGCATTATTTCAATACCATCAAGATCTATGGTTTGGACATCAGTGGTCTTTTGAAGTGAAATATCCTCACTTCTTTCATCAATAATTGTTTTGCCTTCTTCTTCATAGGTCATATAGAAAGATAAGACAAAATTATCATAGACATTGAAGTCATCAACAAAGTCTAATTGGACATCAAACGTTCTATTGATAAAGTTAGCGGTTTTATCAAAGATAAATTGATTGAATTTAGATTCGGCGCCACTATTGTCTTCAAATTGTAATTGTCCTGTTTCAATAGTCTTTGTTTCGCCATTCTCTACATATGTAAAGGAATAATCATACACGAGGGAGAGATTGAAACTAGAATTTGAATCTAATTGAATATCTTGTGGTTCAGTGGTTTTCGCTAAATCGTATGTTAAGGTAAGAGGACCATCAGCGGTCACCATCTCGGAAGAAAGCATAAACTTGAAATCTGAATAAAGTTCAAAGTCATCTTGATAGTCGAGCTGGACAGTTGTGACATATGTTAAGAAATTACACTTCTTATCCCATGTAATTCCTTTGATTTCTGATACCCGTGTCTCTTCTTTTCGTGTACTAAAGACATCATCAAATAGCACTTCGCCACCTAAACGATTTTCGGAAAGAGAAATGTGATATTGCTGATCTGCCTTTAAATCAGTAAACTCGCCCCAGTTATAAGAAAGACGCGTTGGAATTGAATAATTGTAAGTCTCGTTATAAACGCGCAAAACAAAAGGATAAGTATATTCCCTTTCATTAGTTGTTTCTTCTGGTGGAAGATCATCATAGCTTTCATATTCTTCACCATCTGGTCTTTCGTTTTTATGGTCGACAATAAACAACTCATACTCCAAAGAATTGTCTGTTACTACAAAGTAGTTAAAGTGATAATCATAATCATGAAAAGCAACAGAAATACCTGCGGCTGTGGAAACTACCACTACTGCAACAACTGTCGCTGCTGTCGCTACCGCTGTGGTCGCACTCGCAACGCTGGTTGCGGTCGTTGTGCTCGTCACGGTTGTGGATTCATGAACAGGCGCTGTGGCTTTATTATCATACTTAACATTGACCTCCGTTTGCTTGCGGATGGTCTTGCCAACATATTTCTCGTTTAATTCACCTTCAGGTGCTTTATTTTCTTTTTGCGAAGTAGCTTCTAACTTTTGAGTTTTACCAAATTCAAAACCTATAGTTTGCTTTTCGTTTGTTATTTCTATCTTATTAAATTCGTCGTTACGCATAAAGATACACAAAAAATATATAATATTTTGCTGTTATTTTCATTAAATAGTTGCGACTAATTCAAAAAGAAAGAAAAAAGTGGCTTAAAAACTCTTTGAATAATAGGTATCAATCATTTATGATTAAAGAGTATTTGAACGATACATATCATTAGGAGGTCATTATGGCTGAAAAAACAAAGAAAAGCTTTTTTGAATCGCGTTTAATGCGTTCAAAAATCAAAAGCCAGACTGTCTCGTTATTTCCAGAAGCAGGATTAGGTTACTTATTAGGACCTATTTTAGCTTTGTTCTGTAACGGCGTCGTTAACATCTGGCTTGTCCAATACTGGCATAACGTTATCGGTATGGGCTCTTGGGCTCCATGGCTTGAAACAGTTATTCCTTTAGCTTCTTCTATCATTATTATCGTCGGTAACTTGCTCGTCGGTAGATTGATGGAAAGAAAACCATCTCTTGCAGGTAAAGCAAGACCACTTATCTTAATTGGTATGCCAATTATCGCAGTGGCATTAGTCTTATTATTCATTATTCCTGTTCCAACCGCTGCTAAAGAAGAAACCATTTTACAAGGCTTGATTTCTGGTCAAGTTTCCATGGAAGGTGGTGTCTTAGCATCTATCTTCGCTGCCGTTGGTTACAACTTATTCTATGCATTTGCATGGCCAATGTATTACACATCACACAGTGCATTAGTCAACTTATCCACTCGTGATGGTGGCAAACGTGGCTTGTTAGGTACCGCTATCATGGCTGCACAATTAGGTGCTGCTGGTGTCTCTGGTATGTTCGGTGGTCTTATCGTTGACTGGTTAGGTTTATTACCTGTCTACACATACGATAACTCCTATGCATATGCTCATAACTTATTAAGTGAAGCAGATATGAAAGCTGTTGAAGCTGGAACAAAAACATTACTTCCAGGTCAACCAAACAGTGTTACTTCCGTTTTCACAAACGACTTCAACCAAGTTAAAGGTTTACTCCCAGGTGAATATGCTCAAACAATCACACGTGCAGAAGCTAACCAAAAATGGGTTATCTTAATGATTGTCATGATCGTTGCCTTAATCATTGGTTGCTTACTTGAATACTTCTTCACACGTGAACGTATTACTGAAGAAAATATTAAGAATGCTGAAGCCGCTTTAGCAAACGGTGAAGAAAAAGGCCAACCAAAGAAAGTTACAATGGGTCAACAAATCCGTATTTGTATGAAAGACAAATATTGGTGGATGATCATGGCCTTCTGGTTCTTATATCAATTTGGTGGCATGATGAAGAACAACGATATGTCCTTCTATTCACAAGCATATACAAACGGTGTCTCAATGTCCTCATTTATTAACACTATCGGTGCTGTCCCAACAGCATTAGGTATGGTTATTGTCTGGCCATTAGCCGCGAAATTAACAAAATCAAAAGCCATTAGTGCTGGTGGCGTTCTCGCTGCTTTAGGTGCTTCCGCTGCATTCTCATGTCTTGCATTCCCAACAAATGAAGGCGCTGTCAATGCAGTCTCTATCGCTTCCTTCTGTGTTAAAGCCCTCGGTACAGCTCCTGCTATGTACATCTCTATCGCTTTAATGGCTAACGTTTTAGATCACCAAGAAGCAGTTCATGGTATTCGTACAGACGGCTTCACCATGGCAGTCTATGGTTCCATCATGGTCGCTATGAGTGGTATTTGTAACGGTATCATCATCGGCTTAAATAACATCGTTGATCCTGCAAACAAAGAAGCTTTAAGAGTCTTACATACATTCCTCGCTTACGGCGTTGAAGGTATCTGCTACCTCATCATTGCTTTAATGTTCTTATTCATGAATGTTGAAAAATTCACCAACGCTGACAATAAGGCTATCGTTGCTGACCAAAAGGCTGAAGTTTTAGCCGCTGGTGGTCAATGGGTTGAACCAGATGTCAGAGCCAAACAAGAAGAAGAAGAAAATGCTCGTTTAGTCGAAGAAGCTAGAGTTTCTCAATTAAGAACTGACTGTGAAAAGAAAGGCCTTAACTTCGAAGAAGAAAACGCTAAGTTCCTCGCTAAGAAGGCTGAAGTTGATCAAAAAGCTGCTGATAAGAAAGCTGCTGCTGAAGCTAAGAAACAAGCCAAGCTTGATGCCATGAGCGCTGATCAAAAGATCGCCATGGAAGAAAAAGCTAAAGCACGTAAAGCAAAACAAGATGAAAAGGATGCTGCTGCTTTAGAAGAACTCAATGTCATCAGACAAAGAGCCGGCAGACAGCCAGTTGCTGAGTAATCAATTCTTATAATTTAAAAGAGTGGTAACGTGATGGTATCCACCAACGAGCCACTCTTTTTATTTACTTCTTCTTTGGAAGAATTAGTAACATATGTGTATCTTTTTTATATTGTTCGTAATCTGGTTTATAACCTTTGAAGTGTCTTTCTTCCATTGGGATAGAAATAAATAGGAACATTAATAAGTTAATAACCGCTCCAGCGATGAAATACCAATAATTGAAATGGGAAATAATTAATGTAAGAGCAATGCCGAACCAAATAGCGATTTCCCCTAAATAATTAGGATGCCTTGAATATTTCCATAAACCTTTATCTAAGACTTGGGAACGGTCTATTCTAGTTTTTACAAATTTCTTCATTTGGATATCGGCAATTAATTCAAGTAAAACGCCTAAGATAATAACTGACATGCCAATCACATCTAACATGGAGAATGTCGTGATTGAAGCATAGGCAATAACTGGTAAAGTTGCAGCGTAGACCACGAGTGTTGGGAACATACATATGCCTAATAAATTAACTACTTGGTAGAACTTACCGGTTTTCTCTTTGAGCATCTTATAACGCCAATCAACATACTTTAATGAATGGAAACCTAAGATAAAGTTCATTGTTAATCTTAATGAGTATAAGGATATGACCACTAATAAGAGAATAGTGCCTACATGCCAGTTTTGATATTTAAATAATAAGCAAAGATAAATCGCTAAGGTTTGAAGTGACCAATATGGGTCATAAGCGGAAGCAGTTCTTAAAATCACACCACTGGCCCACACTATGACTGTGGCGATAACATCCGCTAAAAGAATAGCGATATATTCATTTACGCCTAAACTTTCAAAGAGCATAAATAAGAAAATACCAGCGACAAATGCAGTTGCATAGATGATTAATAAAGCAGATAAGCCAATGACTCTTTTCATATTTATCTGGTTAGAAGGATAGCATATCTCAAAAGCAAAAATAAAGAAGTTGGTAACACGCTGATACTTTTGTAACAGATTATTGATATTTAATCGTCTTATTAGCAGAGGTTATCTGGTGCTTTTATTAGAATAAAGCAAGTGATAAGATATGTAAGCATGAAGAAAGACAAGTTCGTTAATATCTTTAAAAAGTACTTCCCATATACAGTTATTGTTATTGCATCTATTCTTTCGTGCTTTGTTTATCTTTGTAATGGTGTTGCTGGTGGGGACGATATTGGTTTCCATTTAGGCATGGTTAACGATTTAATATACGGCTTTGACCATGGTTATTTTGGTTATTCCACGAATCATTTATTCATCGGCGGCTTTGCCATTTATAATTATGCATATTATGGCCCAGTTACTCATTATGGTGCGGCTATTTTTACATATTTATTTAGATGGATGGGTGCCACTCCTAGTGATGGCTTAAAATTCATGATATTTGCGAGCGCTATTTTAGGTGGCATTTACATGTATAAATTAGCCCTTAAGATGTCAAACGGTCGTCCTGCTATCGCGGTTATCTGTTCTATCATCTTCTTATTACTTCCTTATCGTATATTCTGTGCTTTAGCGAGATGTGCCTATGCTGAAAGTATTGCTATGGCGCTTATTCCAATGGTTTTCTATGGTGTATATAGCTTTATTCACGATAAGGAATACCGTGTCGAACCATATGTCGTATTCGCTAGTGGCGCAATTCTTATTGTCTTATCTCACCCATTTACCGCTTTAATCACCGTAATCTTTGGTGTTTTATATGTCTTATTTAATATCAAAGGTGTGATTGCTAAGATACGTGATAAACGCGCTCTTATTTCATTAGGTTCAGCGATTATAATCATTATCTTCTGTGTTTTATTCTATGTCTTAAATAGCCACCACTACGAATCTTCAGATATCTATAATATTTCAGATGCGGAAAGACAATGGACTACCTACGAATTTATTTCAAATGACACAAGCAGATCGTTCCAATTCAGTGGTTTTATTAACTACATCTATATTAACAGCAATCAAGGTAATCCAGTTTGGGCCAAAGACACTATTTCGACTTTGATATTCAGCACTATTGTTTATGTGATATCAATGGCTGTGGCTATCTTGATAGATAAGTTACTAACTAATTTAAAATATAGTAAATACTATAAGCACGCTGCTGCTTGTATCGCAGCGTTTGCTTTCCCACTTATTTTCCAAGTGAGAGTGGAAATCTATTTAGCCATCCTTATTTCCTTAATTCTTTATTTCTTTATTTCATTCTTAGTTAATAAGTTACCTGATTCTACTGAACAATATGTTCCTTTATATAAGAGTGTCGATTTATACTTCTTAATTGTGGCCTCAATCATTACCCTCGCGCTTATTTTTGTCCCATGGGCATGGAAACTAGTGCCTCCAATTATGTATAAAGGCCAATTCCCTTGGAGAATGTATAGCATGCTTTCATTCCTTATCGCAATGTTAGCGTCTCTTATCTTCTCACGTCTTAAAACAAATAAGATTGCCCTCACTATTACTTCTGTGATTGCCTGTGGCTTAATGACTATGACAATGGGCACTCTTGAAAAGAGAGTAATATTTGAACATAATCCAACCGCGATTATCACTCAAGACGGTGAACAATTCGCTAAAGATATTAAGTATTCTGGCGCGCAAAATGAAATGATGCCACAGGTATTCTATGAAGACGGATATACTGTGTCGTACACCAATTCTTTATATAGCGCTGTCAGAAGTCGCGTATTATCTCAAAGAGATTTCATCTATGATTTAGAAAGTTATATCAAACCAGCTGTCTTAGAAGGTACAGGTGATGTTGATATTTATGAGTACAATACTCCTAACAATAAATTCCATGTCAATATTACTAGTGAAACCGCTTTAGTGCAGTTCCCACAGTTCTACTATGATACTTATGAAGTTAAGCAAGATGGTAAAGCCATCAGTAAAGTCCAAAACGTTGATGGCTTAATTGCCTTTACCTTAAAACAAGGTACTTATGATATTGCCCTATCATTTAAACCATGCAAGGCATATCAAATCACCATCCCATTATTTTATATCGGTGCGTTCTTATTAGCCTCTGGTGGCGTATTTGGATATATTTATCGTAAGAAACTAATGAAACCTGCTACTGAGATAGAAGAATAATTACATGCTGGCTATTTTCTTATCAATAAAGCCATCAAGTAAATCATATAACGGTAGATATTTATCTTCTAATGGTCCAACGTGACTACCAAGTTCCATAACGTTACCATTAGAAACATATTTGTCCCAAGTTGGTAAGCCTTCACCATTCGGATTACCGGTTTTAGCGAAGTTAGACCAATAACTAACCATCGTCTTTTCTAATTGATAATCGCTTTCATCATAAGCGAATGATTTATTTTGTCTTTTTAAATTGCCATAGCAATAAGGCATTTCACCTGAATGATATGTACCATGGAAGCCATTTTCTTTAGTGAATTGATATCTATAAACATCTATTCCCCTATTGAGCGCAGCATTAGACCAAGAATGATGTGGCTGTATAAACCAATAAACAGAAATAATTTCATTAAAGGCTTCAAAAGCGTTCTCTTCAATTCTGTCTTTATAAAGGTTATAGATTTTTTCACCGAATTCTTGATCAAAATAATTAATTAAACGCTCCTTAGCGTTGTTCTTATTTGTTGGTGAGAATAAGAAAGTAGGCACTACAAAGGCATCGGCTTCTTTAACGTTATAGCCATTTAATAAAGCTT
>CAMVBL010000016.1 GCA_947165725.1 uncultured Caryophanales bacterium
AAAAGAAAATCTAACCAAGTACATGGCTAGATTACATTATTTGTTAAACAGATATTGTTAGTTTATCAAATAAGTGCCTTACAAACATTGAATTTTTGTTATTTCTTTAAAAAGAACAATTATTCATATATTCTATAACCAAGGAGACCCAATATGTCATTTAGCTTTGCGAGCTATTGCTTTGATAAATACAAAAAGTTTTTGACTCATAATTACAGAGACTACTCCTTTAATATTAATTTAAAATAAGACTTATAAATGGAGAGGATGATTATGAAAATTAAAAATGGAGAAATTGCTGAAATATATGAATATGAAGACTCTTTTATTGTAGGAAAAATATTACACTCAACTAAAGAATACCTTTATATTCACAATGTTTCGACTGATGGCACATTTCAAGGGTATGCTCTTATTGCGTTAAAAAAAGTTAATAAAATTCTTTATAACACGAAGTATTTGACCTTTTTCAACAAGGTATTAAAAAACAATCTTGATTCTTGCAAAACTGTTTTTGAAAAACCATATGACCTTATAAATGAATGCTTCAGTAACAACCATTATGTTCGAGTGTCAAAGTTTATGTGGGGCACTTATGTTGAAGATTTAAAAATTACTAGCGTACATGATGAATACTTTACAGGAAGAAGAATTAATAATTACGGTGAATTAAAAAAAGAAATCAGCATAAAATACAGTGACATTAGTTACTTGTTATTCGGAACTGATTTGCTTCGTAACTATTATATTTTTAACGAAAGTAGCGATTAGAAAGAATGTCTTGCGTTCTATAAGCGGAATGTATTATTTTCATAGCCAAAAAAGCTAAAGAAATGTTGAATATCTTATTAATAACCATTAAAATGGTAAGCACATGAAAAAAGGGTTATTAATTATTCTTAGTGGTCCATCAGGTGTTGGCAAAGGCACTGTCAGAAAATACATTATGAATCGTGAATTATTCCCGATGGTATTTTCCGTGTCAATGACCACCAGAGAACCAAGGGCCACAGAGACCAATGGTGTGGAATATTACTTTGTTAGTAAAGAAGAATTCCAAAGAAATATTGATAACGATAATTTCCTTGAATGGGCGGAGTTCGTTGGTAACCGTTATGGCACTCCAAGAAGCATTGTTGAAGACCTCCGTAATCAGGGTAAAAATGTTTTGCTTGAGATTGAAATCAATGGTGCGGAACAAGTGCTTTCGAAGGTTAAAGATGATAGAGTCGTTTCCTTCTATTTGAAACCGCCATCAATGAAACAACTTGAAGCACGTATTAGAAAGAGAAAATCTGAGACTGAAGAAGTCATCCAAAAGCGCCTTGCTAAAGCGGAAGCGGAAATGGCAAAAGCTAAGAATTATGATTTCGTTGTGATGAACGATCGTATTAATCGCGCTGGTGATGAAATCATAAAAATCCTTAAGGAATTTGATAAAGATTAAAGAGACGGTAGAACATGCAAATAGTTGAAGTTCTTATTGAATATGCCAAGAGTTCGTTAAACCGTCCTTTTTCTTACTGCTATAAAGGTAGCAAAAAGTTAGTTAAAGGTATTAGAGTTCTATTAGAATTCAATCACCGTGATTTGATTGGTTATGTAATAAATGTCACAGAAACCAATCTGTCTTTAGAACAATATGAAGAAGAAAAAGGCTTCTCCATTAGTGAGATTAAAGATGTCATTGATGATGTTCCATTATTAAACGAAGAACTACTTTCTTTATTAGATGAAGTATCTTCTTATTATCTAGTACCTAAAATCAGTGTTCTTCAATCGATGTTACCTCCTTCTTTATCTCCAAGGAAGTCATCTTTAAAAGCGCCTAAGATTGCCTATGACCAATATTTAGAAGTCATTGATGATAGTGAAATAGACCTAACAAATAAACAAATTGAACTATTAAGATTTATCAAACTTGAAGGTCGTGTTTTAAAACGCGATATTAAGCAGGCTAGTATCATTGATAAGCTTTTAGAAAAGAATAGAATTCAAATTGTTAAAGAAGAAAAACGCAGGTTAAAAGTTCCTGACTATCAATATCAAACTCCTCCTAAACTTAGTGAAGACCAAAATAAAGTCATTGATGAGTTCTATAATTCAAATGACAGTGTCTATCTATTAGAGGGTGTGACTGGTTCTGGTAAAACCGAAGTATATCTCAATTTATCTGAGCAAGTTCTTAAAGCGGGTAAGTCTGTTTTAATGCTTGTTCCTGAAATATCGTTGACCCCAATGATGGTGGAATATTTTCTTCATAGATTTTCTAATAACGTCGCTATCTTACATAGTGAACTTACCCCAGCGGAAAAATATGATGAATATCGTAAGATTGCTAAAGGGGACTGTAAGATTGTCGTTGGTGTTAGAAGCGCAATATTCGCTCCTTTAAAAAACATTGGTCTAATTATATTAGATGAGGAACATACTGAATCATATAAACAAGATAATTTACCTTTCTATCACGCTAGAGAAGTGGCTATTATGCGTGGAAAATATAACCACGCTAAAGTGTTACTCGCTAGTGCGACTCCTTCTTTAGAAAGTAGAGCAAGAGGGCAAAAAGGCGTTTATCATATGCTTTATTTAACAAAGCGTATTAATAATCAAAAATTACCAACCACTAAAATAGTTAATATGCTCGATTATCATAATATTGATCGAGATTCATATATCTTCTCTCATGCCTTAAGAGATGAACTTCATAAGACCTTAGCAAAGTCTGAACAAGCTATTTTACTTATTAATAGAAGAGGCTTTTCTACACACGTTACATGTCGTAACTGTGGGCATGTCTTTAAGTGCCCAACATGCGGAATCGCACTAACCTACCATAAGAAAGATAATATGCTTAAATGCCATCACTGTGACTATGTCGAACCATTACCTGAAACATGTCCAGAATGTGGCTCTAAATACCTAATGAAAACAGGCTTTGGAACAGAGAAGATCCAAGAAGAAGTGGAACGTCTTTTCCCAAGCGCTAGGACATTAAGACTAGATAGTGATTCTGCGAAGAATAAGAGTAAAATCCCTGAAGTAATAGAAGCTTTTAGAAAGAAAGAAGCGGATGTCTTAATCGGTACACAAATGATTGCTAAAGGCCATGATTTCCCAGATGTAACACTAGTTGGTATCGTTTTAGCGGATATTGGTTTATCCATGCCATCATACCGTAGTAATGAAAGAGCCTTCCAACTTATTACCCAAGCAATAGGGCGTTCAGGAAGAAAAGAAAAGCCAGGTATGGCCATCATTCAAACATATTTACCAAGCCATTACGCAATTACATTCGCGGCGAGACAAGACTATGAACTTTTCTATCGTAAAGAGATGGAAATGCGTAAACTACAATTTTATCCTCCATATGCTTATCTTGCGAGTGTGACAATACGCGGTAAAAACGAAGAAACAGTTATCGAAAATACGATTAGAATTGTTGATTTCTTAAACGATGAATTTTTAGACGATGGACAAATCTTAGGACCATCCACTCCATATATTCCATTTGATACGGGTCTACATGTTAGAGCCATTTTAATCAAATTTAAAAACCCACAAAAAGCTCACGATATTCTTGCTAAGATGCAGGAATTATTTGCCTATAACAGTGCCTACGAATTATTGATTAATATCGATCCTTACAATTTTTAATTCTAAAAATGTAATGTCTGTATTATACTAATTCATGAGGTATTTAATATGATTACTATTACCATTTACGGTTTAGATCAATTTGTAGTCGGTCGTTTATCTCGTGAAATGACTCCAAATTTAGCCAAACTTTATGAGTTAAGCGAAGACGAAATTTTATTCGTGGCTCCAGAAACTATGGTCTTCCATAACGGAGTGGAACAAACTTCCTGGAATATCATCATTCATGTCCACGCGCCAAAGAAAGTCGCTGTCTTACAAGAGGAAGCAGCGCATTTAATTTTAGAAAGTATCGGCGATGTCGCGATTAATAAGATTCTTGAATTCTATTATTATTCGCAAGATGATCGCTACAGCAAATTTAATGACAATTATCCACGCTTTATCGCAAGCGATAATTTAGTCGACATTGCTAATGAGGATTATGAAGATATGGAAGAAGGAGATGGTGAGGATGAAATCTTCACTGGTGATATCTTCCGTGATTTCAACAAGGACTAAACGTCAATAGGAGAAGTCAATATGACTCCACAAGTTTTAGCTAGGGACATCCTAAACAGAATCATTAACGAAAACACACCGTTTTCTCTTGCCTTGAAGCAAGCTTTCAAAAAGAACGAAGTTTCTAGGGAGGATAAAGCGAATATATCCGCGATGGTCGGATGTGTACTTCGCCATTATCTGGTCTTATCAAATGTGATAAGTAAACAATATCCAAACTTAGATAGTGTGGGTGTGATTGCCTTAATGATTGCTTTTAGCAATGCCTTATTCATTAAGAAACTTGATCAAGAGGACTGCAATAAAGAGGCACAACAATATCTCAAAGAAGAAGATGTCAAAGTTCAAGACTTCATTGAGCCATATCTCGCTGAGAAGAAACTTGTTCCAGAAAATATTGAAGTTGGTTCTTTTGAATTCCTTAGCTACCGCTATAACACACCTGTGGACATCATTAAGATGTGGAGCAAACAGTTCGGTCATATTGCGGTTTCTAAAGCCTTAAAGGCTAATAGCAAACCTGCTCCAGTTGTTTTAAGAATTGATAACAAGAAGATTGAAGATGAAGATTTCTTCAATAAATACCCTGAATTCGAAAGAATTGAAGGCGTTAATGGCATGGCTTTATTTAAAGGCGAAGGTAAATTTAAAAACCATGAAGTTAGTGAAAAAGCCCTTGCCACTCCATACGCTTTAGCGTTCAAAGAAATGTTAGATGAAGGTGATGTGGATCTTTTAAGAGGCTTAGCCATCTATACCGAATATCCAAATGACTTACTCATTGACCTTCTTTCTAGAAAAGAAAACATCAGTGGTGTGGAATTCATCACTGGTAATTTAGCGACCGCTTCTAACGCTAGAAATTTCTTAAATAAGAACCAAGTGAGAGGTGTTAATGTCTATGAAGCGCAAGCATCTGCAATCATCACATGCTTATCTAAGCCTGTGCATACATTCGTCGTTATGCCTGATAGTTCTAGATTCAATCTCTTACAACTCTTACCAGATTATTTCTTAAGATTTGATTTCAACAAACTCGATGAATTAATCGCTAATCAAAAACTTGCTTTAAAAGAAGCCGCTGAACAAGTGGAAGAAGATGGTTATCTCCTCTACTTAGTGGACACTCTTTCAAAGAAAGAAAGCATCAACATTATCAATGAATTCCTCGCTAATAATGAAAACTTCACATTAGTGAGAGATAAACTATATTTCCCTTATAAGAAATATGGTGGTTCCTATTATTTTGCAGCATTAAAAAAGGCCAAAAAGAATGATTAATCTTTACGGATTAGAAATGAATAAACTCATCAAGCTGATGGAGGAGGAAGGGCAAAAACCTTACCGCGCCACGCAACTTTACTCATGGATTTATGAAAAGAAAGCCGAAAGCTTTGATGAGATGAGTGACATTTCTAAATCATTCCGTGAAGTATTAAAAGAAAAATACTGCTTAGACTTACCAACTGTTTACACTAAACAAGTTAGTAAAGATGGAACAATCAAATTACTCGTCGAACTTAAAGATGGCTATAAAGTCGAATGTGTTTTAATGCGCTACTCATATGGCTGCGCGGTATGCGTATCTAGCCAGGTGGGTTGTAATATGGGTTGCTCTTTCTGCTCTAGTGGTATCTTAGGTAAACAGAGAAACTTAGCCCCAGAAGAAATGATGGGACAAGTCTTACTTATCAACAAACTTCTCAAAGAAGAAAACAAAGGTCAACATGTGACCCATGTCGTAGTCATGGGAACAGGTGAACCATTTGATAACTACGATAACGTTTTAGATTTCATCAGAATCTTGAATCATCCAAAAGGTTTAGCCATAGGCGCTAGACATATCACCATCTCAACATGTGGTATCGTAGAAAATATCTACAAGTACGCTGACGAACATCTTCAAACTAATTTAGCCATCTCCTTACATGCACCTAATGATGAGCTAAGAAGTAGACTTATGAAAATAAACCGTGCTTATCCTTTGGATAAAGTTATGGAAGCGGTGCGTTATTATGAAAAAGAAACAAAGCGTAGAGTGACTTATGAATATCTTCTTTTAGAAGGTATTAATGACACTAAAGAGCACGCTCAACAGTTAATTAAATTAATTAAAGGAACAATGGGATACGTTAATCTCATCCCATATAATGAGACAAATAAATTCCCAGAATTCCATCGTTCCAGTGGTAACCGTGTCCACGCTTTCTTAGATTATTTAATGAAAGGTGGAGTTACCGCCACAATTAGAAAAGAATTTGGTAGTGATATTGACGCTGCATGCGGTCAATTAAAAGCCAAAGTAGAGGAGGAGAACAGAGATGAATAGTCGTTATCTATCTGGTCGCTTCTCATATAAAACTGACATTGGAAAAATCCGCTTAAGTAATGAAGATCAAGCCGCTGCTATGATCAATGCTTCGGGTAATGTTTTACTCGTTGTTTGTGATGGTATGGGTGGTCAAAATAAAGGTGATTTAGCTTCATCCTTAGCGATTAATACAATTACGACATCATTTAAAAGCCGCAAAGGCTTCCTAAACCGTTACTTTGCAAAACTCTGGGTTGGTCAAGTTATCCGCGAAGCGAATAAGTCCATCTATGAACAATCACAAAGTAACAAGTCTTATCATGGTATGGGTACCACAATTACCTTATTACTCATCATCAAAGATACTGCTATCTTAGGCCATGTTGGTGACTCTCGTTGTTATTTCTTAAGAAACAGACGTGAATTCACCCAAATGTCGGAAGACCAAACATATGTTGGCTACTTATTGAGAACCGGACAAATCAATCAAGAAGAAGCTTTAACCCATCCAAAAAGACACGTACTCATGAATGCTCTTGGTGTCTATCCAAGCGCAAGTGTGGATGTTAAAAGTTTCCCATACATGGGTGAAACAGTGCTTTTATGTAGTGATGGTTTATATAACAATGTGCCTACTAATGACATCGCCTCAGTTTTAAAAGGCGAAGACACAGTCGAACAGAAAGTCGACGAACTTATTGCTATAGGCAATAAAAATGGTGGTAGTGACAATATCGCCGTGGTCATTTGGGAGGCACAAGAATAATGAGTACAATTAAAATTGGCGCCCTCGTTGACGGGCGCTATCGTATCGAAGCAAGAATTGGTCATGGTGGTATGGCGGAAGTCTATGAAGCCACTGACATTATTAATAAACGTAAAGTTGCCATTAAGATGATTAGGGAAGACGTGATGAAGAATCCTATTAATCTTCGTCGTTTCCAAAACGAGGCCACAATTGCCTCAAGTTTAAATCACCCTAACATCGTGAAGGTTTTTAACCATGGCACAATTGAAGGTCGTCCATACATCGCTAACGAGTATGTGCGCGGGCAAAGCATGAAAGATATGCTCGATTTTAGAACATCTATCCCAATCGCTGAAGCGGTTAGTTATATGTTACAACTAACATCTGCTCTTTTTTATGCCCATCAACATAACATCATTCACCGTGATATCAAACCACAAAACATCTATGTCATGCCTGATGGCACGATTAAATTAGGTGACTTTGGTATTGCCCAAGCGGGTGGCGTGGACGATAGTTTTACAAAAACTAGTGAAATCGTGGGCTCTGTCCATTACTTAGCCCCTGAAATATCTCAGGGCAAGCCAGCCTCTATTCAATCAGATATCTATGCCGCTGGGGTCACCTTCTATGAATTATTAACTGGTCATGTTCCGTTTGATAAAGATACCCCAGTTAATGTCGCAGTTGCACACGTTAAGGAGAAATTCCCTCCTGTGAAAAAATATGTACCAAACTGCCCTAAAGAAATTGAAAAGATTATCGCTAACGCGACAAGAAAACGCTTAGGCGACCGTTATAAAGGAGCGGATGAATTCTATGATGACTTATTAGAAATAAGTAAACATCCAGAACTCTTAAAAGAAAAGAAACCGCTCATCTCGAGGATTTTTGGGTTTAAATAATGAAGGGATTAATTGTCGCTATTACATGTGGTCTCTACGCTATTGAAGCGGAAGGGATCATCTATAAATGTAAGCCACGTGGTATTTTCCGTAACCAAGGAATTAAGCCAGTTGTGGGAGATAATATCGAATTTGATCCAAATGAATTAGTGATAGAAAACATCTATCCTCGTTCATCATCTTTAAAAAGACCATTAATCGCTAATATTTCTCAAATCATCTTAGTGTTCTCTCTTAAAGAACCTGATTTTTCCTATCTTCTAGCGTTTAAATATCTAACCTACGCTAATATGCATAACATCAAGGCAAAATTAGTCATTACTAAGATTGATAAAGAGCACGATGAAAAGCTCATAAATGAGATTAAAGAAACATTTAAAAGTATCAATATTGAAACCTATTTTATCAGCAATAAAACTAAAGAAGGACTCGAAGAAGTGAAGGCTTTATTTAAAGATGAAGTGAGCTGTATTATGGGTCAAACTGGTGTTGGTAAATCATCTTTAATAAACGCTATTGATAGCAATTATGAAAGAGCCATTGGTGAATATTCTATGGCCTTAGGAAGAGGCAAACACCAAACAAAAGAAGTCATCCTTTTACCATATCAAGGTGGCTATATTGCCGATACTCCAGGATTCTCTTCATTAGAGTTAAATCTCTATAAAGAGGACCTAGCAGCCTTCTATCCTGGCTTTACCAATTTATATAATAAATGTTATTTTGCGGATTGCTTGCATTTAAGCGAAAATAGGTGTTTAGTAAAAGAGAAGGTTCATAACGGTGAGATTTCTAATCTCGCCTATGAATGTTATAAAAAGTTATCAGAAGAAGCAATTTTTAAAAAAGAGAGGTATTCAAAATGAAAAATATGATCGTTTCCCCATCCATTCTAGTGTGTGATTATTTACACTTAGAAAATGAATTAAAAAAGATTAAGGATGCTGGATGCACATGGATCCATTTAGATGTCATGGACGGTCACTTTGTTCCAAATATTTCTTTCGGTAATATCTTCTTTGAAAAATTGTTTAAAGAAATCGACTTTGTTAAGGATGTTCACCTCATGGTGGAAGACCCAATGAGTTTCATTAAAAAGTTCGCTAAAACAGGCGCTGACTATTTAACCTTCCATTATGAAGCATGTAAAGATGATGATGAAGTCGATGCAGTCATCGATGAAATCCATAAATATAAAATGAAAGCTGGTCTTTCTGTTAAACCAGGAACCCCAATTGAAAAGGTCTATCCATTCTTAGAAAAGCTTGATCTTGTGCTCGTCATGAGCGTTGAACCTGGTGCGGGTGGTCAAAAATTCATCCCAGAAACATTAGATAGAATTAGCGCTCTTATTGATGAAATCGTTGAAACAAGAAGTCACGCTTTAATTTCTGTCGATGGTGGTATTAACGATATCACTGGTAAGGATTGCTTAAATATCGGCGCTGATGTCTTAGTCGCTGGTAACTACTTATTCGGTGCTGATAACTTTAAAGAAAGGTACGATAGCTTATTACATTAATATGGGCTTTATTTCCTTTGCGATATTCTTAGCTAGCTTATCCCTCTTTGTGGGAGGATATTTTCTTTCATCCGCTTTTTACTATAAAAAACACGATGTGAAATATTCCTTTAAAAGAATGTTTCCATATGAATTCAATTATCCAAATTCTTTTAAAAGAAACATATATGGCAATATCGCTTTAGTTTTATCAATGCTAGGCGTTATTGTCTTTTATATTTATAAGATGAGTAATATTAATTCTAATAGCATTACCATCTACGTTTTAGTGGCACTTTCTATTATTACTGCTGCCTTAATTGGTTGCTTATTATTTATGCCATTACAATTCTTAAGAACACATATTATTGTTTCTACTTTAGCAATGACTCTTTCATTTGCAATGCCTGCCCTTAATGCCTTATTAGGCTATGAAGCATTTAGAGTTAATGAAGTGGATACCGCTAAAGCGTTAAGTGTCATTGCCATGGTGGTGGGTGCTTTATTAGCGGTCACTATGGTCATCTTCTTATTTAATCCACGCGCTACATATAAGATTTATTTAGATAAAAGTGTTGATAAAGATGGTAATGAAGTAATGGCGAGACCTAAATTCATTCCAATCGCTTTTAATGAGTGGTGGGCTATCTTCACTTATATGCTATCTCCATTACCTTTAGTATTATTAAGTTTCATTGCTTAAGAATAATAAAAAACGACTCGTTTCTGAGTCGATTTTTATATCTTGTCTTTTAAGTAAAAGATTAGCGATCCTTATATTGTTTATTGAGGCTACGATATGCTCTTGTAGACATACGAATACGCATTTCTTTGCCATCAACAACGACGGTACGAACTTGAAGATTGGTGTTCCATCTACGACGTGTAGCTCTTAAAGAGTGGGAACGGTTGTTACCGCTTAATGGACCTTTTCCTAATACTGGACAAACTCTTGACATATCATCGTCCTCCTGATTTGTTGCCGATTAATATTATCATAAGATAAAAATCATAGCAACAATAAATTTGTTTTTTAACGTATCATTGAAAATCAAAATTTTCAGTTAATAAATCAGTAATAAAAAAGAGGCTAACAATAATTAACCTCTATTTCATCTACATTTTGACGTTTGGATAACGTTTCTTAAATTCTTCTTTGCTTAACAAATTATTGCACTTTTTAAGCATCGCTTGATAGATTTCTCCGTTTCTATCAAATGGTAGATATCTAACATGCCCCTTATTTGTGTAGAACACTAAGGTTCTTTTCTTTTCTGATTGCTCTTTATCGATATACACTACATCGTTGTAGTGATAATACGCTTCTTTAAACGCTCTCACTTGCACTAGATACTTGTTTTCAATAACGTAGAAATTACGCACTAAGGAGAGGACTAACATCCCAATACTAGTTAGAACGTAAAGGATAATAATGAGTATTTGAATGACTCCCCATTTTTGGAAGAGAAACAAACTAATACAAGATAGAAATAAGCCTATCGCGAATAATAGGTCCATTATTATAAAGATTAATATAGTTCTACGACGGTCTACTGGGACTTTCATACTGGGCTTATTATAACAAGTTACAATAAACTATTAAAAATGTTTTTAAACTACGCGTGCGCAGTGCTATAATTTTATTGAACAAAAAGGAGCATATTATGTCACATAATGTCGTAGCAATGATTCTTGCAGGCGGCAAAGGGACAAGATTAGGTCTTTTGACTAAAAAAATGGCAAAACCTGCTGTCTCTTTTGCGGCTAAATACAGAATTATTGATTTCCCTCTTAGTAACTGTGCTAACAGTGGAATCAATACAATTGGTGTTTTAACCCAATACGAACCAACCGTTCTCGATAGTTATATCGGTAATGGTGAAAAATGGGGTTTCAATGGTGTCCATGCTCTCCTCACATCCATTGCCCCGCGTCAAACTGATGAAGGCGCTAACTGGTACAAAGGTACCGCTGACGCTATCACGCAAAACATTGAATTCCTTGATGGTCTATCCCCAGATTATGTCCTGATCCTTTCAGGCGACCACATTTATAAAACGACTTATAACGAAATGATTGACCTCCACGTAGATAGTGGTGCTGATGCCACAATCTCCGTTATTGAAGTCGATCCAAAAGAAGCAAGTCGATTTGGCATTATGGCGGTTGATAAAACTGACCGTATTACCGAATTCCAAGAAAAGCCAAAGAAACCAAAGAGCAATTTAGCCTCTATGGGTGTTTATGTCTTTACTTGGAAAGTATTAAGAAAGTACTTAATTGCCGATAAAGCATTAGATACAAACCATGACTTCGGTGGTGATATCATCCCAGCGATGTTAAATGATGGCTTAAAACTCCAAGCCTATAGATTTAAAGGCTATTGGAGAGACGTTGGTACATTAGATTCCTTACACGAAGCTAATATGGACGTCGCTCTTGATCGAAGTGATTTACATTTCCATGGTGATAGAAGCACCAGAATCTATACTGAAGATACATATTCTTTACCGCATTATTTAGGTAGAGAAGCCTCAATTAAATCTTCGATTTGTAACCAAGGCGCGATTGTCTTAGGCAATGTTACTTCCTCAGTTATTTCTAATGAAGTCTTAATTGAAGAAGATGCAGTTGTTGATCGCTGCGTAGTCATGGAAGGTTCTGTGATTAAACGTGGCGCTAAAGTCTATAACGCAATCGTGGCCCCAAATACCACAATTGAAAGTGGCGTAGTGGTTAACGCTAATAGTAAAGAAATTGCCTTAGTCGGCGGAAAGGTGTCTCACTAATATGGCAAAAGTCTATGGTTTTTGTAATTTACATGATGCTCCTTCATTAGGCAAGCTCACTGAAAAACGTCCAATTGGTACAGTCTCCTTCTTAGGAAGATATGGCTTAATGGACTTCACATTATCAAATTTCTCTAACTCTGGTATTGATAATGTTGGTATCTTAGTGGACCGTCATCTCCACTCTGTGGTGTCTCATGTTAGAGATGGTTCTATTTGGGTCAACAATACCAAACTTGGTAACCAAAGAATTTTCTATAACGAAAACGTTCCAAGTAGAAAATTTAATACCGATGTTAATAACTTATTATCTAATAGATTACACTTTGAAGATATCGATGCAGACTACGTAGTGGTCGCCCCAGCCTTCTTCTTAATGTCAATCGACTTTAGAGACTATATTGAAAAACATATCGAATCAGGTCGTGAAATTTCTCTTATTTATAAGAGAGTGAAGAACGCTAAAGAGGAATTCTTAAACTGTGATGTCATCAAAACAGAAAACAAATTAGTAAAGAACTTCTCCATTAACATGGGCACCGCAAAAGAGGCGATGATCTCTTTAGAAATCTTTATCTTCAATTACAGAACATTCTGTCAACTTGTTAATAAGACAAGAGAAATCTCTACCTTATTTAATATTCGTGATTTAGTCAATTACTGTGCGACTAATGGCTTATATGAAGTCAATGCCTTCTCTTTTGATGGTTATGTCGCTCCAATCTTAGACTTTGACTGCTTTGTTAAATACTCCATGGAACTCTTATCTTATGAAGTCAGAAAACAACTCTTCAAAGAAGATTGGCCAATTTATACAACTACACACAATACCCCTCCAGCTTTATATGGTGAAAAGGCTAATGTTAGTAATTCATTTATTTCTAACGGTTCAACAATTAAAGGTACTGTCATTAATTCCATCCTTTCCCGTGATGTCGTCGTGGAAGAAGGAGCGGTTGTTAAAGACTGCATTCTCTTCAGTGGCACTAAAGTGGGTAAAGGTAGTCATCTCCAATATGTTGTTGCGGATAAGAAAGTCCAGATTAAAGAAGTTAGAGATGTCGCTGGTGATGATGATCACTACATGTATATAAGTTTTGGAGCTAATATCTAACATGAAAATAGTAATGGTTGCCAGTGAGGCCCGTCCTTTCTGTAAGACGGGTGGTCTTGCTGATGTCGTTTATTCTCTTTCTAAAGAATTAGTAAAGATGGGGGAAGAAGTTTCCGTATTTTTACCTTTCTATGATTCAATTCGTCGTCAAATATCAGATAAAGCTTTAAAGAAAGCTGCTTCTTATAAGACACATATGTCTTGGCGTAAACAAAACGTTGATGTCTATTCATTAGTGAATGAAGGCATCACTTATTACTTCATTGAAAACCAACAATATTTTGAAAGAGGCCATATTTATGGCGACTTTGATGATGGTGAACGCTTTGCGTTCTTTACCATCGCGGTTAAGCAGTTCTTATTAAGTAAACGCTTTCGTCCAGACATCATTCATGTCCATGACTGGCAAGCCGGTATGCTTCCATGTATCTTACGTGTGGATGAAGAGTGTCGAGAAAAGTTCGCTAAAACCAAATTTGTTTTCACCATCCATAACCCAGCCTTCCAAGGCTTAATGCCTAAATTCACATTAGGTGATTTCTATAACTTAACTGATGAATATTTTGATAACGGTTCAGTCCGTTTCAAAGATCAAGTAAGTACCTTAAAAGCGGGTATTGTTTATTCAAATAAAATCACAACTGTTTCCCCAACCCATCATCTTGAATTATTAACTCCTGAAGGTGGTATGGGTCTAGATAGTGTTCTCCGTTATAGAGAATGGGACTTCTCTGGTATCTTAAATGGTATCGACTATTTAGAATTTAATCCTGAAACTGATAAACAAATCGCGCAAGAATATACCGCGAAGAACTTAGTCAGCGGTAAGAAAGCTAATAAGGAAGCTTTATGCTATCAATATGGTATTAAAAATCCTAAAGCCCCTTTATATGCTTTAGTCACACGTATTACTTGGCAAAAAGGTTTTGATATCATCTTCCCCGCGGTAGAAGAATTAATCGCTAGAGGGGCTAATATCTTTATGCTCGGTAGTGGTGAACGTCAATACGAACAAAAATGGGAAGAATTAAAAAATAGATACCCAGACCGTATTGGTCTATTTATCGGTTATAGCGATAACCTCGCGCATAAAGTCTACGCTGCAAGTGACTTCTTTATCATGCCATCTCTATTTGAACCATGTGGCTTAGGTCAAATGATTGCTCAAAGATATGGTTCTTTACCAATTGTTCGTAGAACAGGTGGCTTAAAAGACAGTGTTATTTGCTATGACGGCAATAACGCTGAAACTAGTAACGGCTTTGGCTTTGATGCCTATAGTGCTTATGAGATGACTAGAACATCTCATTATGCATATGATGTCTATAACAATAAGAAATTACTTCATCAATTGATGAAAAATGCAATGAATACTGATAATTCATGGTTGAAGAGTACCTTAGAATACATTAAACTTTATAAGATGTTACTTACTAAGTAACTCTCTTAAAGGAGTATGTATTATGGGATTCAATCATCGTGAAATCGAAGCCAAGTGGCAAAAGTATTGGGAAGATAATAAAACATTTAAGACTGACGTCTATGATTTTAGTAAACCTAAATTCTATGCGCTAGATATGTTCCCTTATCCAAGTGGTGTGGGTTTACACGCTGGTCACCCAGAAGGCTATACCGCCACTGATATCGTTTGTCGTATGAAAAGGATGCAAGGCTATAATGTCCTTCACCCAATGGGTTACGACTCTTTTGGTTTACCCGCTGAACAATACGCGATTCAAACAGGTAATCACCCAGAAGGCTTTACCCAAAAGAATATTGCTTACTTCACTAAACAACTAAAAGAACTCGGTTTTGATTATGACTGGGATAGAGTCATCGCTACTTCTGATCCATCTTTCTATAAATGGACACAGTGGATATTTAAAGGCCTATTCTTAGATGGCTACGCTAAATACATTGATATGCCAGTTAACTGGTGTGAAGAACTCGGTACTGTTTTAAGTAACGATGAAGTTATTGATGGTAAGAGTGAACGTGGTGGCTATCCTGTCATTAGAAAGAACCTTAAACAATGGGTTATTGATCAACCAAAATTTGCGGAACGCTTATTAGAAGGTTTAAATAGAATTGATTGGCCAGAATCTACTAAAGAAATTCAAAGAAACTGGATTGGTAAATCAATAGGCGCAGAAATTAAATTCCAAGTCGCTGATAGTAACGAATCATTTATTGTCTTTACTACACGCGCGGATACATTATTTGGTTGCACATACTGTGTCTTATCTCCTGAACACGCTTTAATCAAAAAGATTATGAGCAAAGAACAAGAAGGTGATGTTCTTGCTTATATTGAAGAGGCTAGTAAGAAGAGTGAAATTGAAAGAACATCAACTTCTAAAGATAAGACTGGTTGCTTTACTGGTGCTTATGCCATTAACCCTGCAAACAACAAGAAAGTTCCAATTTATATTTCTGATTATGTTTTAGCAAGTTATGGAACAGGCGCTATTATGGCGGTCCCTGCTCACGATAGTAGAGACTATGCTTTTGCTAAAAAGTATGGTCTAGATATCATCCAAGTCTTAGAAGGTGGAGATATCTCTAAAGAAGCTTATGAAGAAGATGGCTTACACATCAATAGTGGTTTCCTTAACGGTTTAAATAAGGAAGACGCTATTAATAAGATGATTAATTTCTTAAAAGAAAAAGGCATCGGTGAACAAAAAGTTAACTATAAATTTAGAGAATGGGTCTTTGCTAGACAAAGATATTGGGGTGAACCAGTTCCTGTCGTCCATTTAGATGATGGTACAGTCCACGCTTTAGATGATGATGAATTACCACTCGTTTTACCAGAACTAGATGACTATAAAGGTCATAATGGTCAAGCACCACTTGAGAACGCTAAAGAATGGAAAGAATATAACCATAACGGCTTACACGGTAAGCGTGAAACATCCACAATGCCAGGTAGTGCGGGTTCCTCTTGGTATTTCTTAAGATATGTTGATCCACATAATGATAAAACATTCTGCGATAAGAAATTAGCAGATCACTGGTTACCTGTTGACTTATATATCGGTGGTCCAGAACACGCAGTGGGTCACTTAATCTATTCTCGTATTTGGACTAAATATTTATATGATAAAGGCTATATCAGCTTTGATGAACCTTTCCAAAAACTCGTCCACCAAGGCATGATCTTAGGTAGTAATAACATTAAGATGGGTAAACGTTATCCAGAATTTGTTGTTAACCCAAGTGATATCGTTGCGCAGTACGGCGCGGATACTCTCCGCTTATATGAAATGTTCATGGGCCCTCTTGAAGCAAGTAAACCTTGGTCTAATCAAGGGGTAGAAGGCGCTCATAAATTCTTAGAAAGAGTGTATCGTATTATTATTGAAAATAATATTGTTAGTGAAGAAGACACTCCAGAACTTGATTTAGTCTATAACCAAACAGTAAAGAAAGTGAGCGAAGACTTCGCTAATCTATCATTTAATACAGCGATTAGCCAAATGATGATTTTCATTAATGAAGTCTATCGCGTAAATAAACTTAGTAAGAAATACGCTGAAGGATTTGTCAAACTCATCTCTTGTATTTGCCCTCACCTCGGTGAAGAAATGTGGGAGTTACTTGGTCATAACGAAACAATCGCTTTCGCGGAATGGCCAAAGTACGATGAATCCAAATTAGCGCTTAACACCATTAAGATGGGTGTTTCCGTTAATGGTAAAGTGAGAGGCGAACTAGAAATCGCTAAAGATGAAGATGATGAAGTGGTGAAAGCCGCTGCTTTAGCCCTTGAAGGCGTGAAACGCAACATCGAAGGTAAAGAAATCAAAAAGATCATCGTTGTTAAAAACCGTATCGTTAACATAGTGGCTATCTAGGAGAAGATATGAACATTTGCTTTGATGTTGGTAATTCCACAATTGGGATTGGTGTTTATAAAGATAACGTTCTTAAAGAAAGAATGTCTTTTAACACTGATGTTAAATTAACAGAAGATGAATTCTATCACCTATTTAAAAACAAGATTAATGAATTAGAAATCAATTTAAATGATGTTGAAAACATCATCTATTCTTCTGTTGTACCGCAAATCAATTTATCAATCTTAAATGCTTTAAAAAGCTTAATAAATAAAGAACCAATCTTAATTGGTCCAGGTACTAAAACAGGTTTATCTATTAAAGTTGATAATCCTAGTGAAATCGGTAATGACTTAATCGCCGATTTAGTGGGCGCGAAAGAGAAGTTTGGCTATCCATGTATTATCGCTGATTTAGGTACCGCTAGTAAGATTCTTTTATTAGATAAGTCAGGAACATTTGTATCTTGCCTTATTATGCCTGGTCTGACCTTAAGTGCTGAATCTCTTTCCAATAAAGCGGCCCTATTACCAGAAGTTAGTTTAATCGCCCCTAAATCAATTTTAGCGAAGAACACATTAAGTTCTATGAACGCTGGTATCACATATGGTCACGCTGATATGATTTTAGGTTTAATTAATCGTATCGAAAAAGAAATCGGCTACCCATGTAAGCATATTCTTACAGGTGGTGGTGCAGTTTATGTTAAGGAAATTCTTGGTGATAGTTTCATCTATGATAAAAATCTCAATCTAGATGGACTCAATATCATCGTTAATAAAAATATTAAGAAGGAGTAGTTACATGGAAAAAGAATTTTACAAAAAGCTTACTGCTTCCTATGAAGCGGAAATGATGGAAAATTTAAAAAAGTTCATCGCTATTGATTCCACTTATGACGAATCAACAGTGGATGAAGATAATCCATTTGGTAAAGGCGTTTCTAAAGCCTTACAGTTTATCGCTGAACTAGCTAGAAAGGATGGCTTTATTGTAAATAACTATGGTAACTACGTTGTTGAAATCTTAACTAATGAATTAGATAAAAACATTACCATGATGGCCCACGCTGATATTGTTCCAGTGGGAACAGGTTGGCCGCAAGATCCATTTACTATCTTAGAAAAAGATGGCTTCTTATATGCGCGTGGTGTCGCTGATGATAAAGGCCCATTACTATCTTGTTACTATGGCTTAAAAGCCTTAAGAGATAATAACTTACTTGGTAATTATCAAGTGAGATTCTTAGTAGGCGGTAATGAAGAACGTGGTAGTGCTTGTATGGAACATTATTTCCATACTTTAACAAAGAAACAACCAACATATGGTTTTTCTCCTGATAGTGCTTATCCACTTACTTACGCGGAAAAAGGTATTATCGGTTTCAAAGTTAAAAAGAATATTAAATTCCCTGAAGTTAAATATATTAAGGGTGGTGTAGCGAGTAACGCTGTTATTGAAAAATGTGAAGTACTTCTTAAAGAAGATCTTAACTTTATCTCTTATTTAAATAATAAAGAAGTAGATTATTCCTATCTCGCTAAGGGAGACGAAATGTTATTAACATTCAATGGTGTGGCCGCACATGGTTCGATCCCATGGATGGGCAAAAACGCTGCCTTGGCCGCTATTAAATATTTAGGCGAATATTATAAGAACGCTGACTTTATTAAGTTATATGAATTATTAAATGACCCAAGAGGGGCAGGTGTTAATGCCGCTGCTAATAGTGAAAATATGGGTACTAACTCCCTTAATGTTGGCTTAATCTCTTATGAAAATGAAGAATTAGAAGTCACTGTTAACTACCGTCACGTTGAAACCGTGAAAGCGGAAGATATGATTAATAACATTAAAGAAGCTTCTAAACCATTTGAAATTGAAGTGGAAGGTATTTCTCCAATTCTCTTCTATCCAAAGGATAGTCCACTTATTACAACCTTATTAAATGTCTATCAAGAAGAAACTGGAGACTATGAAACACAAATCATCGCTTCTGGTGGTGGTACATACGCTAAAGAAGCGGATAATGTCGTGGCCTTTGGTATGGAATATCCAGGTCATGATCCGAAGATGCATGGGGTTAATGAAAATACCAAAAGAGAATATCTTGTGGAATCTATGGGAATCTACGCTCATGCTATCGTTGATTTAGGAAAGCTTATTAAGTAATGAGAACAAAATATAAACCTTGGGCTAAACCATATATTGAAGAACACACGGAAGTGATGTGTCCTTTTGATAACATTAATAATTATAAAAATTATTATTTAGAAATTGGTTCTGGCAAAGGTCAATTCTTAGTCAATATGGCTAAAAACCATCCTGATACGTTCTTTATCGGTATGGAACGTAATGTCACATGCGCTGGCTTTACCGCGAAAAAACTCGTGGAAGGTGAAATCACTAATGCAAAGCTCGTTTACGCTGATGCTGGTCAAGTCTTACCATCAATAGAAGCGGAATCAGTGGAAGGAATTTTCCTTAATTTTTCTGACCCATGGCCAAAGAAAAGACACGCGAAAAGAAGGTTAACTTCTGACTCGTTCTTAGGACAGTATTATCGTATCCTAAAAAGAGGGGCAAAACTCATCTTTAAAACCGATAATTATGACCTATTTACATATTCTTTAGAGATACTTGAAAACTCAACATTTAAACTCGTGGAGGCTAATTATTCATATGACGGTAAAGATCCTTTTGATGAGATTACTGAATATGAAGCTAGTTTCCGTGAACTAGGTCAACCTATATATCGCCTTATCTTGGAGAAGTTATGATTGCTAAATATGGATTAATTAATCATTTTGATAAAATTAACGCTTATCTAAGTGTCATTTTTGATGAACTTCCAAAGAACTTATTACCTAAGCAAGATGGTGACCTACTTATCTATGAAAAGAACGATGAGATTTATCGTATCGATATCTTCAATTTAAAGAAGT
>CAMVBL010000017.1 GCA_947165725.1 uncultured Caryophanales bacterium
TGTTGTTAAAGAATTAATTGAAAGAGAATTAGGAAGAAATGGACAAGTCTTCTTCTTACATAACAACATTGCCACTTTATATAACAGAGTCTCAACATTACAAAAACTCTTACCTAATGTGCATATCGGTGTCGCCCATGGCAAGATGGATAGAGAAGATATTGAAGATGTGATGATGCGCTTCTATGAAGGCGAAATTGATGTTTTAGTGTCCACATCCATTATTGAAAATGGTATCGATGTGCCTAACGCTAATATGATTATCGTTGAAGATAGTGAAAACTATGGTTTATCACAGTTATATCAAATCAAAGGTAGAGTGGGTCGTTCCTCTAGAATTGCTTATGCTTATTTAATGTACAGTGAATATAAAGTCCTAAATGAAAAAGCCCAAAAGAGATTAAAAGCTCTCCAAGACTTTACTGAACTCGGTAGTGGTTATAAGATTGCTCAACGTGACTTAATGATTAGAGGCGCTGGTGACATCTTAGGTCCAGAACAAGCGGGTTTTATTGATTCTATTGGTCTTGATATGTATATCAAGTTATTAAATGATGCGGTTAAAGAGAAGATGGAAGGTAAAGTCGAAGAAGAAGATGTTGAAATCAATCCAACTTTAGATATCGATGCCTATATTCCAAATAGCTACGCTAAAGAAGGCGACAAGATTGAACTTTATCAAGAAATCTTACACGCGCCAACTTTATTTGAATTAGAAACAATTAAAACTAAAACAAGAGATGTCTATGGTAGACTTCCTGAAGAAGTCGAATCATTATTTGCCAAACGTAGTATTGATCTATTAACCAAAGAAGCTCATGTTTTAAAACTACAAGATAAAGCAAAGTTTGTGGAAATAAACTTAGGTGATGAATATATTAATATCAAAGGTATTGGAAATATTTTATTTGAAGCATTAATTCCGTTTTTAGCGTTTGTTAAAATCAGTTATGCTAATAATGTCTTTAGAATCGTCCTTAATAAAGGTAAGAACTGGGTTTATGACCTAGAAAATATCCTTAAGAGTTTATTGGAAATTCAGAATCATTTCGTAGTGAAGGAAATTAATTAATATGCGTTTAGATGTCGTACTAAAATTATCAGGTTTAATTAAAAGAAGAACGGTCGCAAAAGAGCTCGCTGAACGTGGTCGAATTTTGATTAATGATCGTGTTGCAAAACCATCAAGCGAAGTCCGTGAAGGAGACCATTTAGAATTACATTTAGGTAACCGTGTTTTAATCGTAGAAATTAACTTCATTGAAAGATTTAAAAAGGAATTTCCAACATATAAAGAAATCCTCACAACTAAGGTAAATAGCGATGCTTAATCTTAATAAAAATCAAAAATATTTATTAGCGTGTTCGCACGGTCCAGACTCAATGGCCCTTTTCTACATGCTTAAAGAAGAAGGTTATAATTTTGCGGTCGCTCATGTTAACTATCATCTACGTGAAGAAAGCAATTTAGAACAACAACAATTAGAGGCGTATTGCGCTAAAAGAAACGTCCAATTATTCGTTAAAGATGTTGATGAATATTTAGGTAAGAATAACTTAGAAGAAAAATGCAGAATAATCCGTTACTCATTCTTTAAAGATTTAGTGAATCAACATGGTTTTGATGCAGTGTTAATCGCGCACAATCAAGATGACCTCATTGAAACCTACTTAATGCAAAAAAGGCGGCAAAACTTGGTTCAATTTTTCGGAATTAAAGAAAATCCTATCATTTTTGACGTAAAAATCATCCGTCCTTTGCTTAGCTATTCCAAGCAAGAATTATTAATGTTTTGCGACTTAAATAAGGTCGAATATTCGATTGATAAAACTAATTTAGAAGACGTCTTTTTACGTAACAAAATCAGACATGAAGTAGTTGAGAAAATGGATAAAAATGATCGTCAAAAAATCTTAAAAGAAATTGATGAAGAAAACAAAAAACTTGAAGCCATTAATGAAAAGATTTCTAGAATAACCACTAATAAATGTGATGAATATAATAGGTTAACTGATGAAGAGTTCTTATACGCTCTTGTTAATAAAGGAAGAGAACTAAAACCTAACTTTACCATGAGCCGAAATCAAGGTTTAGAAATTAGAAAAATCTTCCTTTCTGATAAAGCTAACATTTCCGTTAATGTTGATGATTTGACCTTAGTGAAAAGCTACGATTCTTTCCAATTTGTGGGTCAAAATGAAGAGGTGGATTTCTCTTATAAAATTGAAGAGCCATGTGCACTTGATACTGAATATTTTTATTTAGATTTTACTGGTGACACAAGCAACCGTAACGTGAGTAAAAATGACTATCCAATCACAGTTAGAAACGCTCAACCAAATGACACTTATCTCATCAAGGGATATGAGAAACAATTAAGAAGATTATTTATTGACTGGAAAGTTCCTACTCCATTAAGAAAAAGATGGCCAGTCATCATTAATAAGAACGGAACAATCATCTACGTTCCTAGATATCAAAAAGACTTTAAAAAAGAAGATAACTGCAATTTTTACGTGAAGTGAAAACCATTAATAGCATTTTTCTTTATTAAATAAAAGAAATATTGGTATAATAAGTCAATCGCGTAAATATTGAGGAGGTAAAAAATATGGATGAAGAAAACAATAGACCTCAAGGTCGAATTTCTCGGAGCTTTATTTTTTCGATATTATTCGTCGCTGCAATATTAGGTTTAATCGCATATTTCATTTTCTCTAATATGAGCACAGTCAAGCAAATCCAACCAGATTTGTTTGTGGATTACTTAGCCAAAGGCAAAATCACTGATGTTCAATTAGTCCAAGGTGAAACAAAGATTACAATCAATGGTCATTATTCTGAAACTGATTCCAATGGTAAAGTTGTTAAAACAACATTTACCACAGGTATCCCAGAAGAAATGTATAACACAACATTAGATTGGTACGTTGATATTGATGGTGATGGTACTAAAGAAACTATTCAAAAGTCAATTACTCAAATGATTGTTGATGCCGCTAAGAACAATGAATATAAACCAGGTGTTGCACCAAAGTTTGTTATCACTGTTAAAGATCCTTATGAATCAACATGGTTTGACCGTTGGGGCCCAACAATTATTATCCTAGCGGGTTCCACATTACTTTTATTATTCTTGTTCTCAAGAATGTCCTCTTCTGTCAATTCCTCAAACAGACAAGCGATGGATTTCAACCGTTCTCGTGCTAGAAGAGTCAACACAAGCAAAATCAAATTTGATGATGTTGCCGGTGCTGATGAAGAAAAAGTCGAAATGGAAGAATTAGTGTATTACTTAAAAGAACCAAAGAAATATACAAAGTATGGCGCTAAATTACCAAAGGGTGTCCTCTTAGTGGGCCCTCCAGGATGTGGTAAAACATTATTGGCCAAAGCCGTTGCTGGTGAAGCTGGTGTTCCATTCTTCTCCATCTCTGGCTCCGATTTTGTCGAAATGTTCGTTGGTGTCGGTGCGGGACGTGTTAGAGACATGTTCAGAATCGCTAAAGAAAACGCTCCATGCTTAGTCTTTATCGATGAAATCGATGCTGTTGGCAGACAAAGGGGTGCTGGCTTAGGTGGTGGCAACGATGAACGTGAACAAACACTTAACCAATTACTCGTTGAAATGGATGGCTTTAATGATAACTCTGGTATTATCGTTATCGCTGCCACAAATAGAGACGACGTTCTCGATCCAGCTCTTTTAAGAGCAGGTCGTTTTGATAGAAAGATTACAGTTTCCTTACCTGATGTTAAAGGTAGAGAAGCAATCTTCAAAGTCCACTCAAGAAATAAGAAAGTTTCTTCTGAAGTCAACTTTGAAAATCTTTCAAAGAGAACTGTTGGCTTCTCCGGTGCTGATATTGAAAATATCATGAATGAAGCCGCGATCTTAGCAGTTCGTAACAATAAAGAAGAAATTACTATTGCGGATATTGATGAAGCTATTGACCGTCGCTTTGCGGGTCCAGCTAAGAAATCTCGTTCTTTAACAGAAGAAGAAAAGTGGAGAACAGCTTACCACGAAAGTGGTCACGCCATCGTTGGCTTAAAATATCCTCATGCTGGTAAAGTCCAAAAGATCACCATCATCCCACGTGGCAATTATGGTGGTTGGGTCTTAGCTACTCCAGAAAAAGATAAATACAATTTAACCAAAGGTGAATTGATTGCTGATATCGTTCTTGATATGGGTGGTCGTTCCGCTGAAGAAATCTTCTGCGACGATATTGATACAGGTGCCTATGCTGATATTAAAAACGCTACCGCTAGAGCACGTGCGATGGTGTGCGAATATGGTATGTCTGATTTAGGTCCTATCCAATATGAAAGAGATACTGGTAGTGTCTTCTTAGGAAGAGACTATACAAATACACAAAAGAACTTCTCTGCTGAAACAGCAACAAAGATCGACGCTGAAATCCGTAAGATTATCGACTTCGCTCACGCTGAAGCTCTCCGTGTCATTAAGGAAAATAGAGAAGACGTCGAACTCCTCGCTAAGACCTTAGTGGAACGTGAACAAATCACTGCAGAAGAAATCGAATACTTGATGGAACATCGTCATCTTAAAGAAGACGAAAAGCCAGCAGAAGAACAAACTAAAGTAGAAGCTGAAGAACCAAAGGCTGAAGCTGCTGAAGGTGAAAACAAATAATTAACTTTAGGAAGGGCAAAACCTTCCTTTTACTATGTGGAAATTAGGTCAATTTAACATCGAAGGAAAAGTCGTTCTTGCCCCAATGGCAGGAATAACAAGTGCAGGTTATCGAAAATACCTCAATACTTTTGGTGTGGATGTCTGTGTTTCTGAGATGGTTTCTGATATGGGACTAATCTACCAAAACAAAGAAACAGAGTCTTATGTGACCTATGAAAAAGATGGAACTCTCACTGGTGTCCAATTATTCGGCGCTAAGCCTGAAAACCTGGCAAAAGCTGCAGCCGTATCGCTTAAGTTAAACCCCAATATCGACTTTTTTGATGTGAACATGGGTTGCCCTGTTCCTAAGGTTACTAAGACTGGTGCGGGCTCTGCTTTAATGCTAAATCCTACCTTATGTGGTGAGATCATTAAGGCTATTAAGAGTGTTACTGATAAACCAGTCACCGCGAAGATTAGATTAGGCTATAATGAGGTTAACTTCTTAGACGTCATAAAAGAGCTTGAAAATAGTGGTGTTGATGCCATTGCAATACACGCTAGAACAAGAAAAGAACTCTATATGGGGGAACCACATTTTGACCTCTTAAAAGACTTAAGAAGCAAGATGAAAGTACCACTTATTGTATCTGGCAATATCTATACTCTAGATGATGCGATTAACGCTCTTGAAATCACTGGAGCGGACGCTGTGATGGTGGCGCGTGGTGGTATGGGAAATCCATTCCTCATTAAGCAAATAAAAACCTATTTTGAAACAGGGGAAAGATTACCAAATCCATCATTTGAAGAGCAGTGCAATTACTGTTTAGAACTCGCTAAATCAATGTGTGAAGAAAAAGGCGAATTAACTGCGATGAGAATATATCGTGGCATCGCTCCTAAATTCTTCTCAGGATTTGCTAATTCAAGAACACTTAGAACAATACTTGCAACATCATTAACGGACTATAATTCGTTAGTGAGGATTCTTGATGAATTCAAGAAAGAAAATATTAAATTTTAACGTTTGTCTTTGATTAGACAAATTCTCGTATATAATATTTGAGCGTGGATATTTGAAAGGAAAGTTGAAAATATGAACATTAATGAATTAAATGACCAAGAACTAATCCGTTTAGAAAAGATTAAAAGATACCAAGAATTAGGTATCGATCCATTTGGTCAAGCTTATAAAGTTTCCCATTCGATTAAAGAGATTCGTGCCTTATGTAATAAGAAGAGCGAAAAAGCCCTTGCTAAAATGGCTTTAAAAGTTTCTGTTGCAGGCCGTATCAAAGCTATTCGTAAAATGGGTAAAGCCTCCTTTATGAATATCCAAGATAAAACTGGTAATATCCAAGTTTATTTATCACTTGATGGTTTAGGCAAAAAGAACTATGACCTTTTCAAGATGGCGGATATCGGTGATATCGCCGGCGTTAAAGGTATCATGAACTTAACAAGAACTGGTGAATTAACAATTAAAGCACAAAAGTTCATTCACTTAACAAAGTGCTTACATCCATTACCAGAAAAGTTCCATGGTTTAACTGACGTTGAAGAACGTTCTAGAAGAAGATACTTAGACTTAATCATGAACGAAGAAGCAAGAAAAGTTGCTTTCATGAGACCTCAAATCATTCGTAGTATCCAACGCTTCCTTGATAGCAAAGGTTTCACTGAAGTTGAAACATCGATTCTTTCCCCAATCTTAGGTGGTGCTTCCGCTCGTCCATTCATTACACATCACAATACATTAGATAAAGATTTCTACTTAAGAATCGCTACTGAACTTAACCTCAAACGTTTACTCGTTGGTGGTATGGAAAGAGTGTATGAAATTGGTAGATTATTCCGTAATGAAGGTATGGATGCTTCCCATAACCCAGAATTCACCACAATTGAAATCTATCAAGCCTATAGTGACTTAAGAGGTATTGGTGATTTAACCGAAAAGTTGATTAGAAATGCCGCTAAAGAAGTGACAGGTTCTGCTATCGTCAAATACGGTGACCATGAAATTAATTTCAAAGACCCATTCAAATGGATCTCTATGAATGACTTGATTAAAGAAAAATGCGGCATTGATTTTAAAGAAGTCAAAACCTATGAAGAAGCTAAGAAACTCGCTGACGAACGTGACTTACATTTAGACAAGTTCAAAAACACTGTTGGTTACGTTATGAACGAATTCTTTGAAGAGTTCTGCCAAGATGATTTAATTCAACCTACCTTTGTTTATGAATATCCAATCGAAGTTTCTCCATTAACTAAGAAAGAAAAAGATCCAAGATTCGTACAAAGATTTGAATTATTTGTTAATGGTAAAGAACTCGCTAATGCTTATACCGAACTTAATGATCCATTAGATCAAGAAGAAAGATTCCTTGCCCAATTAGAAGCCAAAAAGTTAGGTGACGAAGAAGCCAGTGAAATGGATAAGGACTTCGTTGAAGCCTTAGAATATGGCATGCCTCCAACAGGTGGCGTGGGCATGGGTATTGATAGATTAGTCATGTTATTAACTAACCAAGCCCAAATCCGTGAAGTCATTCTCTTCCCAACAATGAGAGATCGATAATAAATTTTCACAAAATAATAAAAATTTTGGACAAAAATCAAAAATGCCTCCTATTTAATTATTGAGGGGGCTTTTTTGATGGCTCATGCCAAGGTCTAGCTTTTCTGCTTAAGGTCCCTTTTACTCACTAATGCGTATACGCGCTTTACAAATTGATTTTTGGCTAGTATAATTGACACGCTACAATGTAGCATTAATCTCTGCTACCAATGTAAATATGGTAGCCATTAGACCAGAGGGAGGTATATAAAATGCGCAATTATGAAATTATGTACATTTTGAAGGCCGACTTAGATGAAGCCGCTCGTGAAGCTGAAATGGGCAATATCCAAAAGCTCCTCGAAAAGAACGGCGCCAAGGTTAATAGCACAGATACCAAGATGGGTTTACGCGAATTAGCGTACGAAATCAAGGATCAAACCAAAGGTTTCTATGTCATCCTCAAAGTGGAAGCTGATGAGGCTGCACTTTATCAATTCAATCGTAAAGTCAAAATCAATCCAGCCGTGTTACGTCATCTAGTTACAGTTGATCAACAATAAGGAGGACAATTACATGGTTAATCGTGTACTCTTAATGGGTCGCTTAGTTAAGGACCCAGAATTAAGAAAAACCAATTCTGATGTTAGCTTTGCTACATTCACTCTTGCTGTGGATAACCGCATGAGAGAATCTGATGGCACAAGGGGTACAATCTTCATTGATTGTCGTGTCTTCAGAGAACAAGCTGAAAGCTTAGTTAAAAACACCAGAAAAGGTAGTAGGATCGCAGTTGACGGCAGTCTCAATCAAAGAAACTTTGAACGCAAAGACGGAACAAAAGGTAAAGTAATTGAGGTCATCGTTGATAGTGTGACATTCTTAGATCCTAAGAAAGACGCACCAGCGGAAGAACCAAAATTCGATGATGTTCCAGCTCAATCCAGCGGCAATAATCTTGACTTAAATGACTTGCCAGATGACGATCTTCCATTTTAATTAAAAGAAAGGGAAAATTATGGCATTTAGAAAAGTTAGACCACATAAAAAAGTATGTATCTTCTGTAAGAACAAATCTAAATTCATTGACTACAAAGACGTTGAACTCTTAAAGACAATGATTACCCCAAACGGTAAGATTTCCACCAGAAGAGCTACAGGCACATGCGCCAAGCACCAAAGAGAATTAGCCAAAGCTATCAAAAACGCTAGATTCATGGCTCTTCTCCCATACGTTGCTGACTAATTACGGTCTTTGTAGTAGGACAGTCGCGATTTGCCTCAGTTGGCTAAAAATGACTTTCCTCACAAAGCATTAGTCGAAGCATATGAAGAAGTCCTAAGTCTAGGGCTAAATCAATGTAAATTAAGTCGTCCATAGCGGCGGCTTTTTTTGTGCTGTCTGGGCGGTCTGTCTGGCGTCGTCAAGGTGTGCACGTTTCGTACGACTGCGTGTGAAGCAATTGGAGGCCTGCGTGTCGAAGCTTTGTCGGGCAGCTTGTCGTGTCGTCGTCGAAGTAGTCGTGGCAAAATTGGACAACTGGTGGAGGCTCTTTTCGGGGAAAGCAAAATTTAGACGAATCAGGAAAACTGGGTTTGGACAATCACATAATTTAATGTAATTATCTAAACTTAATTATTTATACTTAGACACAAAACTCTATTCAATAATTAACACAAATAACTTACACACAAAAACAAAAAATAAGATCTACTAACCCTAGATCTTTTTTATTACTTTCCCACCAATACTTTCCCACCCATACATATATAGCAACTAACTATTATTCACTCACTCTATTACTTAAATTATCTTAGTAGTTCGTTTTCATAGATCTGCTCTCTTCTCTGCGAGTATTATTGCATAGTGAGTATCACAAAAATGCCACACTGACTAATAAGAATTTCAATTTTCTCTTATTATTTAGTAAAAAATATGCATTTTTCTTTGATTTAATATCTTTTTTTTCTATAATAAAAGGCTTAATTAATATAGGGGGTTTCTTATGAAAAGAAGAAAACTGATATTCTTAGGATTAATGCTTAGCGGGTTAATCCTCTCTTCGTGTGGCCATAAAGAAGAGCCAGCAAAACCTGTTGAACCAACACCTGTTGAACCAACTTATTTAACAGTTAGTGAAGCGGTTGCTTTAGCTAATCAAGTGGAAACAGAAGGCACTAGTGAAAAGCAATATGTAACAGGAACAGTAAAAAGCATTAGCAATCCTACATATGGCGAAATGTATATCACTGATGGCGTTAAAGATTTATATGTCTATGGCGTTTATTCAAGTGATGGCACAACAAAATATAGCGATCTAACAACTAAGCCCTACACGAATGATGAAGTATTCTTATATGGATTTGTGAAAACATATAATGGTAATCCAGAGATGGGACAATCTTGGTTAATGAAAATGGTGTCTCATCAAGATGATGTTGATGTTCATGATTATGAGTCAATGAATATTAATAACGCTAGAGGGGCAGCAAATAATAGTAAAGTCCTTGTTCAAGGAGTTGTTGCCACAATTACCTACTCTAACGGCAAAGTTCCTAGTGGTGTTTATCTCGTTGATGATACTTCTTCAATTTATGTCTATAGTCCAGAGATTGCTGGAAGAGTGGAAGTTGGTGAAGAAATTAAAGTCGCTGGTACTAAAACCGAATACATCCTTGAAAGCGAACTTGGCTTTGCTCAAACATTTGGCTATCAAGGTTCTATCCAATTAGATAAGGCAATCTTTGTAAGTTCTTTAGGAAAGAATAAAGATTTCTTAAAGAGTTGGATACAAGAAACAACCATGAAGAACATCATGGATACTCCATTAACAAATAACATTACAACTTTAATCCATAAAGTTACCGCGATTGTTAATAAAGTTCCTGGTTCAGGATTTGTTAACTATTACATTAATGATTTAGATAATGAAACAGGCTCATACGTATACACATTATGTAATGGAAGCGATTTCAATTACTTAGATGCATATGATGGAAAGATTTGCACAGTCTATGTCGCTGTTCATAACGCAAAATCAACAAACTCTGGTATCTTCTATCGTTTAATGCCAATCAAAGTAGAAGAAAATACAACCTTCTCAATGACCGATGAACAAAAAGCACAATTTGCGTTAGATTATTACGCTTCTAAACAATTCTTAGCGGAATATAGTTCTGATCCATCATTAGAGTTACTTACTTCTATTAGTAATGAATATATTCCATTTAGTGATGTTACAGTTGCTTATACCTCTAATAGTGAGTTAGTTACTTTTAATGAAGAAAACGACAAATTAGTTATGCATATCGCTAACGGTGTTGCTCAAGTTAATGTCACTATGACAGCAACATATAACGGAGTTACTGTTAATAAAGTCATTTCCTTTAAAGTTATTGATTCAGTACTTCCTGAAACAGAATCTATCGCTGATGTGATTAACGAAGAAGACGATACTTCTGTTTGTGTTAAAGGAATCGTTATGTCCTCATTAGTGAATCAAACTGGATTCTATATCAATGATGGAACTGGAGTTATCGCAGTTAGAACCACTAAAGAAGAGATGGAAGGAATTGCCATTGGTAATGAAGTAGTAATGGAAGGTAGTAGAAAACATATCGTCAAATCAGGATCTAGTAACGTTGGCCAATCCTGTATTGATAATGCGACATGTGTTGTTAACTTATTTGGCAACCATCCATATGATAAATCAACATTTATCACTAATAAGACATTCGATGAAATCGTTACTAGTGAAAAGAATAAACAAGCAACAGAAGATTTAACATGCAATGTCTATGTTGCTAAATGTCATTTAAGAAAATCAGGTTCTCAATATTCCACAAACTATTATTTGAGTAATGCCGCTCATGATAAAGAATTCTCGCTCTACGCTGGTAGTGGTACTCAATATTCAGCGTTTGATGCTTTCAGTGATGACCGTGAAATCACTGTTGAATTCATGCTTGTTGATTGGAATTCAAAAAGCGAATATAGAGCGTGTATCGTTTCTGCAAGTGATGGAACAACCACAATCTTAAATACACTTAATTTTCAATAAGCATTGATAAAACGAAAATAAGTCGTCCATATTGGGCGGCTTTTTTCAATTTTATTACATGAAATATTTGGGTTTATACAATTAGGTATTTTCTCCACTTTATAATAAGAACAGAAGTAGAGGTCCTTTATATGAAAAAGATATTTACTTTTCCTATTCTCATTCTTCCTTTTGTTTTAACAAGTTGCAATTGGTCAAAACTCATTGATAAATTCACTCCTAAAAGAGAAGGAGTAACTTTTGCAGAATTTCGTGCTGCTGCTGAAGAAGCTGACAAAAAACCAAGAAATTATACCGGTTTTATTTGTTCTGGCGAATTTCCAGATAGAAACGTATATCTCGACCCTACTACAATTTACTTTTCAGAATTAGAAGAAAAAGAACAGAACAACAAAAAGAAAGTTGTGAAACACAAAAAACCCTTAAGAATTAATGATTATGTTCTTCCTGCTTTTAATATTCCAACAAGTGCTGCTAAAGGTTATGATGCATTATTAAAAAAACAATTAAGCAAAATTTTAACTTTTATTAAATTCACTCAAAAGAGGCGTTATAAAGATGGTTGTACTGCAATTAATATTCCAACCACTTCCGCAGAGAATGAATGGATATGGGGTAGCAGAGCAAACATTAGCAATGCTATTAAATTAATGGAAACAATTGGATTAATCGAAGTGTTTGATTCATATTTTAGGTTTAATGCTTTTTATAAAGATGAAAACAAAAGTAGAACGTTTAAGTATTATGTAGATAATGAAAGAAAACTACTTGAATATTGTAGAAAAAACAATATTGAGTTTTATTCACCAGATGATGATGTTGACTTAGAACCAACACAAAATGAAGTTAAATACTTTAATAGTTTTAATGATCTTCCAAATCCTAAAGATGTTCGTTTCAACTCCAATACGTTTTATATAAAGCCTTTAGGGATGTCTAAAACTAAATTTGAAAGATATCTCAGACTGTGTTTATACCAGAACTATCCTTTTTTCGTAGATACATATAAAAAAGTTAAAGAAATTAATAAAAATTTCTATAAAAATTACCCTGAGTTTCTTATTAGATTTTGGCCATCTTTCACATGGGGCAAGAAAACAAAAAGAGAAGATAAAAGTAATGTTGTAATTGGCATTGGGATAAGAGCAACAAATTCATTTTGTAACAAAGAAGAAGATGAAAGGAACGAAATTATTAAACAATATGGTTTTGATGTGGAACACGATGTTAGGAGTTCGGTTCCTCGTTTAACTTTGTCTTTGAATAGTGGTAAATGGATATCAGAAGCTATTGATATTTATAAATTAATAAGTGAAGAATTGGATCCAAATATTGAATATAATGACAACAGAAGAGAAGCGATTAAATTCTTTCATATGAGAGCCTACTTTGATGACAACAGTAAAGGTATTGTTGGAAGAAATGCTTGGATTAATATGACGACTTATCAACTAAAAAAGGAAGATGTTTATGATGAGATGGACAAATTAAAATCTGCTCTTTTGAAAGTTGAAGGTGGAAAGCTTTATGGAAACGAAATCTTTTATGTAGAGTCAGTTATTTATTTGATGGTCTTACATACAATTTTGTTTAAAGAAAAGCAACTTGTGTGGTTAGTTTATGATTGTTTTTATGGGAAAGGTTATGGCTCACAAAAAGCTTTTGATATTATGGTTAGCGGAACTATAAAAGCTTACTTTGATATGTTTTATAAAGAGTGGGCAGTTATTAGAATGGGAAAAAAGAGAAAAGTTAATGTAAAAGTACTTTTGATTTTGGAAGATATATTAAAGGCTTTTGAAGATAAAAAATAAAAGAATGATATAGAATTACTGTGAGAAAGATTATTGTTAGTTAGTTGTTATTTATAATCATTATGTAAGAAACGTAAATATTAATATTTAAAGTTGTTTATTTTGGGGCGTTTTATTAGGTGAGAATTGTTGCGGGAAAGATTTAATTATTAAGCTATTATTTATAATCATTATTTAAAAAACGTAAATCAATTTGTAATTATCTAAATCAAATCATTCAAAATAGTCTAAACATTACTATTCAACAAACACAGATAATTACTAACAACAAACAACAAAATAGATCTACCTCACCCGTAGATCTTTTTTATTACTCTCTTTCTCTCCCCGCCCTTATAAAAAAATATTAGTTATATATATTCACTTATTCCTTCTTCCTTATATAGACAAACTAACCAACATACTCACTCTCATATATAGACAAATAATACTTACTTCAACCTTATATATAAATATATAGCCTTCTTCAACCGCCTAGCCTGCCGCCCTTGCTTAAACCCTGCGACCAGACTCATTTTAAGCTATCAAACAAGCCCATACAGAAGCTTTGTCGCAACACCTAAGCAAATACCAGGCTGCAGCTCAAAACACGCCTTCTGCAAAGCTCCCGTCCCAACAGCAAAAATAGTTCGTTTTCCCCACTCGCGACAGCCTCCAAACACGACATAATATGGATGGGCGACTTCAGACAAAACTGAATGGATCAGCTTAGACAACGACACTTCATGTAATAATCTAAACTCATTTATTCTATTTAGTACAAAATACTTTATTCTATAAATCAACACTTTAGACTTATTACACAACACATTAATCACAACAACAAAACACAAATTAAGATCTATCTAACCCATAGATCTTTTTTAATACTTTCTCTCCCCGCCCCATATAAAAAATATTAGTAATTAATAACTATTCTCTATCTCTTCCTATATATAGACTTACTACTCATACTTACCTACTACAGCAACTAACTACAGCAATTACTCTGCTTCTGCATAACTTCCTACCTCACACCTATTTATATATATAATATATAGCTTCACTCAATGCTCCCGCCCTAAGCAATATATAGCCACTCACTGCCTCGCCCACGCCGCTACTATCAAGCTGACTGTAGCCACGCTCGCATAACAGCTCCAAACAAGCTCCACATCGCACCGAATCGACCAGCTCAAGCAAACCGCCGCCGCACCGCAAAACAGCCTCCACGTGCCACGATTTCAACACGCCCAAAAAAGCTTAAATTCGCCGCTCGCAAACGCCTCCGACCACGACATAATAAGAATAGGCAGAATCGTACCAACCGCGATAATCGGCCTCGCACCAAGACATCTGTTGTAACGATACAAATCCAATGTAATAAAATTGGACAAAAATTGTTGCAAAAATTATAAGCAAATAGGATCGCTCAGATAGGGCGGTCCTTTTTTAGTGTTTGTGGAGCGCTCCCATTAGCTCGGATTAACGACATAATAAAACTATAGGAGGGCGACCGTATGGAAGAAGAACATATCTGTTGTATCTGTGGTAAAAGGTTGAAAGGTTATGGCAACAATCCAGAACCATTAAAGCATGAGGGCGTGTGCTGTGACGAGTGCACATTGAAGTGATTAAAGCTAGAGTTGATGAGTTTTTTGAGAAAGTAAGTAAGGAAAATTAAGCTAAATTATATAGATGTTTAAGGAGACAAAAAATATGGGAAAAATTAAAACATTTAGTAAAGAAGCTTTTAGTCCAGAGGGGTTGGACGATCCAAGCTTAGCTGATGCATTTGCTACTGAGTGAGACATTGAAGGTTTAGATTCTTACATAGTAAGTAAACAAATTATTGATGATGAATATGTAGTTAAAATTGAAAGTGCATTTGAAATTATTTGGTTTGGATTTAAAACAATTGATAAGAACTTTGGGTATCATGTTAAAAGACTATCTAAAGATCATCAATTTGAAACTAAAGAGTGGGCTTTCCAAGAGCTAAAGTAGAGGTGTTGTTATGTTAAAAGATGTTGATTACTTTAATGATAATAAGATTGAATACATAGCTGACTTGGACGATTCATTTGAACAGATGAAAACATTTTGAAATCAATATGGTAAGTTTAATGTTGGTATTGAAGATGATGTAGATAAGTACATTGTTACATTAAAGAACAAAAAACTAACTATTAAATTAGCTATTCAAGAGCTTCCAGATGGTAAAAACAAATTCATTTTGAGAAGAGAATACAATTTGGAAGATAAAGCTCCTAAAGAGTGAGAAATTAACGAGAAATAGAGCTGCCTGCCTGAGCAGGAATTTTAAGAGATGAATGGGACATGAAAGGTGCTGCAATTACTGACTGTAGTGTTAGCGCAACATACATGCATAACGCAATGGGCGTTCTCGCTGGACAAGATTTATGGGATGGAAACGGCACAAGCTTATTAGCAAATCATGGCGATAATCCTGCAATTGTCCATTGTTGTCAACAAGCTACGAAACATATCGCATATTCAATTGCTCATTCACGTGCAATGAATATCGGTAATGCAACAATTCAACTTGTCACCCCTTGGTATATGATTGTTATTTATTCACTTATTGGTGTATTTGGAGTTGGAACATTAGCAATGTTGGCATTCTTAATTATTCCAATTCTAAAAAAGAAAAAAAGCATAATTTAGCAAACTTTCCCTTTAGTTTGCTGATTATTTCCGGGCTAAAAGATTTGGTCTCAATGAAATCTAGGGTGGTATTCCTACAAGGGATATCACCTTTGATTCTTATAAGCTAAAATTAACATTATTCTTCTTCTAAATCTTTCAAAGTTTCTGTAACCATAAGCTACGTTTATTACCCTTTGAATGTGAGAATTATTGTTCTCAGCAATTGCGTTAGAAAAACGTCTACCAGATTGGTTTCTAGCTAGTCCATTTATGATTCCAACTTTCCATCTTTGATTATAGAGGTCTTTTCTTATTTGAAAGTTCTAAAACTATGAAATCTCGAGTGGAGCAGTAAGTTCTTCATCCCACTCTAGATTTCATAGAACCAAGATTTGATTCCCTTTGCTTTTAACCCATTTTATTTGCAATTTATTCAACTCATGGCAAATATAAAATCACAAAAATAGCAAGAATACGTTGTAATTTTATTAAATTATTCTATTTCATGCCTCTAATTAATTATATTTGAGATAAAATTGATTGGAGGTTTTATTATGAAAAAGAAGTTATTTTTAATTTTAGGAATTGTATCCGCTGTCTTTGCTATAGCATGTAGTATTGGCACTTCAATTGCATATAAATATGACACAACTTTTAATGCGTATTTTAATATTGAAACGCAAAAAGTTGTGCCAGATGAAAATGCTAAGATTTATTATTGGACAGAATTTAATAGCACAGAAGAATTTAAGAAAGAATCCTTAAAAACTTGTGAAGAAGTTGAAGGGGAAGGTGCAGTTTTATTGATGAACAAAAATAACACTCTCCCTTTAAGCAAAAATACAAAATTTTCTTTATTTAGTATTTCTGCTGCAAATCCAGTTTATGTATCAAGTGGATCTGCAAAAGTCAGTGAAAACGTATCTTTATTCTCAGCATTAGAAGAATCTTTTGAAACTGGTTGCGTTAATAGCGAACTTTGGAAACTATACAAAACTTCTAATTACCGCAGAGAAGTAACAAGCATTAGTGATGCCACAATTACTGATTACAAAATCAATGAAATGCCATGGTCAAAATACACCACAAAAGTAGTTGATTCTTTTGCTAATTATGGTGATTGTGCCTTAGTTATGCTTTCTAGATATGGTGGAGAAGGTGTTGATGTTCCTTATGGAATTGATGAACTTAAAGATTACATGACTGATGGTGACTACTTAAAATTAAATAAAGAAGAAGTTGAACTTTTAGATAATGTAAATCGTTTAAAACAAAATGGAACTTTCAAAAAAATCGTTATTTTATTGAATTGTGCAAACACTCTTCAATTAGATTTTTTAAATAATTATGATGTCGATGCAGTTTTGCATATTGGTTTACCTGGAGAAACAGGAATTAATGCAGTTGCTGATATTTTATCAGGAGAAGTAGTACCTTCTGGTCGACTCACAGACACATATTTATATGACAACCATAGCGCACCAGCAATGGTAAATTTTGGAACATTTTCATACACAAATAAAGATGAATATGACACTGGTTGGGCAAGAAATAACGACAATACATCAGGAATTGCAAAATGTAATGAAAAATATATTGCTTATCAAGAAGGTATCTATGTAGGTTATCGTTATTATGAAACTAGATATGAAGATTTTGTATTATCTAGCGGAAATGCAGGGAATTTTGAATATAACAAATGTGTTGCATATCCATTTGGATTTGGATTAAGCTACACTGATTTTGAATATTCTAATTTTAAAGTAAACGAAAATGAAAATAGTTTTGATATAAGTGTGGATGTCAAAAACACTGGTAAAATTGATGCAAAACATACAGTTCAAATTTATTATCAATCACCATACACACAATACGATAAAACTTATTTAGTTGAAAAAGCTGCAGTAGAAATTTGCGGATTTGATAAAAAAGAAATTAGAGCAGGAGCTACTACAAATTATAAAATAACAGTAAATAAAGAAGATTTAACTTCCTATGATGCAAACAATGCAAAAACATACATTCTTGAAGATGGAGATTATTATTTTACAGTTGGAAAGAATGCCCATGATGGAGTAAATAACATTTTAGAAGCTAAAAAAATAGACAATAAATTCTCAGTTGATTCGAATAAGATGAGTCAAAGTGGAGACGCCAAGCTCACTTATAAATGGCAAAATACAAAATTTGATAAAGAAACATACTCAAAATCAGCAAAAAGTGGTGTGGCAATTACAAACCAATTTGACAATGCTGATATTAATAAATATGAAGGCACTAGTGATCAAAAAATCACATATTTAAGTAGAAACGATTGGGTTGGAACATATCCAAAAGAAAATGTTAAATTGAAAATAACTTCTAAAATGTGGAGTGATGGATTAACAAATTTAGAATCGGAAAGAAATGAACTTGTAAATCAATATATTGAAAAATATGGAAATAAAGAAGCTCCAAAAAATAGCGATAAATCCTACTCAATTATTGATTTTGTTGATATTCCTTATGATGATCCAAGATGGGATGAATTGGTATCGACTCTTGATTTTGATACTTGCACAAACATAATTTATAACGGTTTTTATCAAACTGCCGCAGTGGAATCAATCAATTTGATGGGAACATCTCAAACTGATGGACCTTCAGGATTATCAAAACCAATTAAAGATGGATTTAAAGGAACTAATTTCCCTTCAGAAGGTATTATTTCTTCAACTTTCAATAAAGATTTAGTTTATAGAGTTGGACAAATGATTGGAGAGGATATTTTCCGTTCAGCAAATTCAACTATTCAAACCGGACTTTATGCTCCTGGAGCAAATATTCATAGAACACCATATTCTGGTAGAAATCCTGAATATTTCTCTGAAGATGGATTTATTTCTGGCATTTTTGCTTGGGAATATGTTCGTGGAATTCAAAATAAAGGTGGAAACGCTTATATTAAACACTTCGCTTTAAATGACCAAGAATATGGACGTTATGGTTTATCAGTATTTTTCAATGAGCAATCCGCAAGAGAAATTTATCTCAAGGGATTTGAAACTCCACTTAAAAATGGATGCCGCTGTGTTATGACTTCTTTCTCAAGATTAGGAGTTGTCTGGACAGGATCTCATTATGGTCTCATGAACAATCTTTTGAAACAAGAATGGGGCTTTACAGGCTGTTCTGTTACAGATTCTTCAAATAATGCAAAATGGATGGATGTTCGTCTTGGCGTTTTGTGTGGTCAAGATACTTGGCTTGGAGCAGCTGGCTACAAGAATTTAGAAAAAAATAAAAATGATAACGCAATGATTAATGCGGTTCGTCAAGCTGCAAAAGATGTTATTTATTCAGTTTCCCAAACTCATGCAATGAATGCTGGAAATGCAAAAATTGTTTTAGTTACTCCAATTTGGAAAATCGGATTTATTGGAATTAGTGCTATATTTAGTGTTTTTGCAATCACTAGTTTTGCCTTATGTTTTGTAGGCTCAAGGAGGAAAAAACATAAAAACTAACTATTAAATTAGCTATTCAAGAGCTTCCAGATGGTAAAAACAAATTCATTTTGAGAAGAGAGTACAATTTGGAAGATAAAGCTCCTAAAGAGTGAGAAGTTAATGAGAAATAGAGCTGCCTGCCTGGGCGGCTTTTTATTAGCTTTAATACATAGTATTAGTATTTTGCTTAGGTAGGGCGGTTTCGTGCGACACGGCTTGTGTATGGCTTGCTATTTTGAGCTTTGGTGGTTGAGCTTGAGATTTTTGCAAAGATTTTTGTCTATTTTTTAAACATTGGGGCTGGGCGGTTACATCACCTGTAATAATCTAATTTCAATTATTCTCAATAATTAACTTTAGATACATTACACAACAATTAATCACAACAACAAAACACAAATTAAGATCTATCTAACCCATAGATCTTTTTTA
>CAMVBL010000018.1 GCA_947165725.1 uncultured Caryophanales bacterium
GCAGTGGTTAAAGAAGAACAAGAAGAAACAATTTCTGATATCTCTATGAATAAAAAGGCCCCTCAAAAGGTCAGAAATATTGATGTCATTAAAGAAGCAAGTCAAATTGATCCAGATACATATGAAAGTGAAATTACTGGTACTCCTAGAAGAAGTGCAGCGATTTCATCTCCAACATTTATCCAACAAGATAGTGGCGCTAATAACTTTGGTATCAATGAAAATGGTACATTTGCTCCTGCGCGTTTCAGAATTGACAATGGTCAACATAACATCCAACAAGAAGAAATCATTCCTGAAACTCAACCAGTCGAGCAACAAGAACCTACTAAGAGTGAACAAATGCAACTCGACTTTAATGCTGTTCCTGAAGTTAATGAAGAATTAGTGCAAGCTAAACCTGTTTTTGAAGCTCCACAAGTGGCTCAACCTGCAGTCGCTCCTGCTCCAGCGGTTCAACCAATGCCTGAAGTTAAACCAATTGAACAACCAAAACCAAGAGAAAGAGTGAAATGGATTCAACCAAGTACTGAAGTACTTAATACATATGAAACTAGTGAACAACAAGCTTTAAATGAACGTGTTGCTAGCGAAAGAAAAGAAGTTATCGATCAAACCATTCAAAACTTTGGTGTTGGTGCTCACGTTGAAGACTTTACTATCGGTCCAAGCGTTACACGTTTTAACATCGCCTATGATCGTAACGTCTCCGCTCGTAGCGTGAATAATTTAGTGCAAGATATCCAAATCCGTTTAGGTGGTGTCAGCGCGAGATTTGAATCTATTGTTGAAGGTCAATCCTCATCTGGTTTAGAAATTCCTAATGCTTCTGTTACAACAGTTTCATTTAAAGATGTCTATAGTGACTTACCTGATGTTAAGAAACATCCATTAGCCGTAGCTTTTGGTAAAAATATTAAAGGTGAAACAATATTTGCTGACTTTGATGAATTCCCACACATCTTAATTGCTGGTACCACTGGTAGTGGTAAATCCATCTTTGTTAACTCCATCATTGTCACTTTAATCATGCGTAATTCACCTGATGATTTAAAACTCGTTTTAGTGGATCCAAAGAAAGTTGAAATGTCTCGTTATAAAGATATGCCTCACTTGCTTTGCCCAATCATCACTGATCCAAATGACGCTAAAACATTAATCGATAGATTATGTAAAGAAATGGAAGAAAGATATGCCTTATTCTCTGATAATGGATCCACCAACATTAAAGAATTTAATGAAGATGCTCCAGGACTCGGTTTAGAAAGGCTTCCATATATTGTTGTCGTATTAGATGAATACGCTGATATCGTTGACCAATGTAAAGAAATCTCAATGCCAGTTGTTTCTCTTGCGCAAAAAGCTAGAGCCTGTGGTATTCACTTATTAATTTCCACTCAACGTCCATCCACTAACGTTGTTACTGGTGTTATTAAAGCTAACTTACCAACGCACGTTGCTTTAATGACTGCAAGTAGTGTTGACTCTATCACCATTATTGGTGAAGGTGGTGCCGAAAAGCTTATCGGTAAAGGCGATATGCTTGTCCAATCTCCTCTTGTCAGCCGTGTGGGTGTTGTGCGTTTACAAGGCTGCTTTATCCATCGTACCGAAATCTCTCGTGTCGTTGGTTATTTAAAAGAACACTATGAAACTCACTATGATGAGAAATTCCTTAACTTAGAAGAAGAGGCCACTCAAGCGGCCAATGAATATATGCAAACCCCAGAATTTAAGGAACATGGTAATACTGAAGAAGAACGCTACCAATCCATTAAAGAATGGGTTATGAGCCAAGAATTCATGTCTATTTCACGTATTCAACGTGAATGTGGTGTTGGTTTTAACCGTGCTGGTAGATTCTTCCTCCGCTTGCAAAGCGAAGGGGTCGTTGGTAACGAAACCGAAGGTAATAAAGGCTGCAGAGTATTAGTACAAGATAAATTTGGCTCCTCTAATGAAGAAAGTGTCGCCACTAGTGACGAACAAACTTATTTCAGGAGTGATGACTAATGGTTAGTTATTTAAAGGCTAAGTTATTCTCCTGGAGAAGGATTAATGTCGTTTTATTTACCGACATCCCTCGTCCTGAAAAACTCAAAGTTTCTTTATATAAAGAAGAGCAACTAATCAAAAAAGAAACCGCTCATTTTACTTCCATAAATAACATCTATATCTTTGATATCAATCTCGATAAAGATTACGAATTAGGTAAAAACTATCGTTTATTAGTTGGTGATTTACAGTGTACAAACATTGATGTTAATGATGCGATATATTTTAAAGACTTCGATGAGCGCTTTTTTTATGAAAAAGAAGACTTAGGTAGTAACTACACTAAAGAAGCCACTGAATTTGTGATGTGGGCCCCTTTAGCGAGTGAAGTTAAAGTCAAATTGATCTCCCCAAAAGATGAAGTTATCATCCACGAAATGGTGAGAGAAGATAAAGGTATCTACCGCCTCAAAATAAATGAAGATTTATTAAACTACAAATACCGCTATATCATTAATAACTCTGGTGTGGTCACCGAAGCTAAAGACTTATATGGTAAGGAAGTCAGTTTAAATAGTGAGTATTCTGTGGTTATCGATACCGAAGCTTTACTTAAAATCAAGAATGTGAAGCCAGTAACCACAATCAATAATTATGTTGATGCCGTTATTTATGAAACCCATATTCGTGACCTAAATGAAGGCAATTACAATAACACTGTTAATAAAGGTAAATTCGCCGGTTTTGCGGAAACTAACCGCCAAACAGTAGGGGGTAATCCCGCTGGTTTAGATTACATTAAATATCTTGGTTTTACCCATGTACAAATCCAACCAGTTTTAGACTTTGATTCCAAGGATGATATCAAGACTACTGACTGGTATAACTGGGGCTATGATACATTATCATTTTTTGCTCTTGAAGGAAGTTACGCTCTTCATCCAGAAGTGCCTGCTTCTCGTATTTTAGAATTTAAGAGTATGGTTAATAAATACCATGAAAATGACTTAAGAATTATTATGGATGTGGTTTATAACCACATTTATGAATATGAAAACAGTGACTTTGAAAAGACTGTTCCACATTATTATTTTAGACGTAGAAGAAATCATTATCTTTCTAATGCCTCAGGATGTGGCAATGACTTTGCTAGCGAAAGAAAGATGGCTAGTAAAATCATCGTCGATAGTGTGAAATATCTTTTCAAATACTTCGATATTGATGGCTTAAGATTTGATCTGATGGGCTTACTTGATATTAATACAGTGAAAGCCTGTTATAAGGAAGCTAGAAAGATTAAAGATGACGCTATCTTATATGGTGAAGGCTGGGATATGGGTGAAGAATTACCTAGTGAAGAAAAGGCCAGTAAAAATAATGCCGCATTACTTAAAGAATTCGGTTTCTTTAACGATTCGTACCGCGACATTGTTAAAGGCCCATCTTCATCATTTAATCTTCATGAAAAAGGCTATATATGTGGTAACACTGATTATGTCTACGGCTTAGATTATGCCTTCCATGCCTCTGTATTACCTTTATCCTACAAACCAATGTTTAATACCGCTAATCAAAGCATCAATTATCTTGAATGTCATGATAATAGTACGCTTTTTGATAAATTGCTCGTTTCTAACGCGTTTGAAGAAGAAAAAGTGCTCTTAGATAGAGTGGATCTTGCTAATCACATTTTACTTCTTTCGTTCGGTGTTCCTTTAGTGCACGCTGGTCAAGAGATTGGTCAGAGCAAAGATGGACTAGACAACACCTACAAGACGATAGGCGTCAATAACCTTAACTATCGTCTCATTGATGAACGTTTTGACATGGTCAATCGTTTCCGTCTTTTCAATATCCTGCGGAAGAAACTTGCTTACACACATCTTTTCAAACCAGAAGAGATTAAGAGTGTTTTCGAAATCTCTCACTGGGACAATGGTGTTTATCTATTGAGTGCAAAGAATAAGAACATCATTGATAATGAAAAGGAATTTGTCATTCTTATTAATCCAAAGGCCGAAAAGATTCCAGTGGAGTTAGATAATTACTACACTGAATTTAACGGTGTGGATGATAATAGGGCGACAAATGTAAAAAATAGTCTTCTTCCTGGGTGTTCAGTAAAGATGTTATTTCTTAAGAAATAACTAGCCAAGGAGAGAGGAATATGATTTCCACCATTACGTTGTTGGGTCAAGCTAGCGACGCTATAGCAGACCATCCTATGTTCCGTTACATCGATATCGAGTCACGTGAACCTTTTGAAGAAAATTCATTCTTCAGCAAAATCCCAGTTATGTACTGGGATAGATCAAGCTCTAATCCATTACTACGTATCCCAAATGGACATTTTGTGGTAATATTTGGTAGATTAGAGTCTCATCCAACATTAGGACTTTATGTCCTTGCGGAACAAATCCGCCATTTCAGTTCTAACTTAAAAACAAAGTAAACTATGTTCCATTATTCAAGAGCCGTTTTAAGAGTTGGTCCTCGCCTATTAGGCGCGTGTCTTTTTACTTTCAGTAGATGGAATAAACACTTAGACAAAGTGCCATTTGCCATTAGAAACGCTAAATTTAGAAAGCTTTCTAAGCAAATTGCTGATGCTTTACATGTTGATTTGAATATTTTTGGTTTAGAAAATATCCCAACTGAAGGAAATTTCTTCCTAGTTTCTAATCACATGTCCGCTTTTGATCCAGTGCCATTTTTAATTGCGATTGAAAAACCAACCACATTCGTGGGCAAGATGGAACTTGAAAAAGTGCCACTTTTAAAAGGTGCTTTAAAATCTTTAGATGTGAAGAGCATGAATAGAGATGATTTAAGGCAATCACTTAAAGTGATGTTAGAAGTTGAAGCTGATTTAAAGAAAAAAGAAAGAAACTGGATGATATTTCCAGAAGGCACAAGAATTCGTGACCAAATGTTACCAGTGGCCCCGTTCCATCATGGAACATTTAGACCAGCCCAAAAAGCTAAGGTTACAATCTTACCAGCCGCCACATATGGCACCTTCCGTGTCTTAAAGATGCATCCACAGTTTAAAAGATATCCTGTTTCTGTATCATTTCTAAAACCAATCACTCCAGAAGAATACGCTGGACTTAATACATCCGATCTAGCGGAAATCACGCGCAATATGGTGCAAAAAGAAATTACTTATCACTTAAGGCCTCTTGATCACAAGATTATGAGTGAGAATAAAGAAAAAGCGTATAAATTCAACGCCATTCTCTAGAATATTAATTTCTTTCTTAAACCTTTCGGTAAACGGTTCTTAATAATGCGACCATCGCTTTTAGCGATATCGACGTTGATACCTTTGTATTTTAAAAGACAATAGCCCTTGCTAGTGTTTTTATTGACGCCTTCACCAAGGAAATACCTTGCTGTTTCGTTTTCGTCCATTTCGAAGGCGCTTTTAAACGACTCCACAAAATGTGAGTAGTGGTAATCAAATCTGATATCACCTTTATCAATTTGACCAACCTTAACGCCATAACGGATGACATTAAGATATTTAACGTTAAATTCTTTACTCATCAAATAGAGATAGTCCCCGTATTTTTGAAAGTGGCTATAACCATTCGTTGGTATATCATAAGGCAACTTATTCTTATTTTCTTTAGAAACACTAGGTTTTAAGATGCCTGGTTTTTTAATTAAACAGATGTAGTGGCCTTCACCTGGAAATAGACTTGGTAATAAGTGAACGCCATATGGTTTATCCTTACTAACATAATATAAAGGATTATCTTCGATAGGTTTTATTTCTGCGTCAGTGTTATTTAATAAATAATCAATAACTTCTTCATCTTCTTCATAAGAGAAAGAGCAAGTGGAATAAACCATCTCGCCACCTTCTTTAAGCATTGCATAGGCGATAAGAATGAGTGACTTTTGGATTTCAGCGTATTTTTCCACTTTAGCGTAAGACCAATCTTCTTGCATTTCATCCATCTTTCTAAACATGCCACTGCCTGAGCAAGGAGCATCTAAAATAATCTTATCGAAAGTATTTAAATAGTGTTGATAAATACTAGAAAAATCATTGTTAATAATAAGAAGATTGCCTCTACCCATTCTTTCAGCATTTTCACTAATCGCGAACGCTCTATTTTTAGCGAGGTCATTAGAAATAATGAGTCCTTTATTATGCATGAGAAGAGAGGCTTGCATACTCTTACCGCCTGGTGCGGCGCATAAATCTAAAACCACATCGTTTTCATTTGGATTAAGTAAATAAGCAGGTAGCATTGCGCTTGGTTCTTGTAAATAGAAACAGCCAAGTTCATGATAAATACTTTTGCCTAATTCAAGTTCATCTTTATTATATAAAAAGGCATTAGGGATAATTGGATGTCTTACTAGATTTGGATAAATACTAAGAAGAGTGTCCACGCTCATCTTTTCTTCGTTTAAAAGTAGAGCGTGCTTACTTTCTTCTTCTAATGACTTAGCAAGCTTATCAATTTCTTCTTGATTCAGATATGTTTTTAAATGATTAAAAAAGTCCATCGCTATTATATTAAACGATAGACTTTCTATTAGCAAATTTGTTTGTTATCAAACAATTAACTATTTAACGTAAACGATTTCAAAATCGCATTTGGTAATCTCGCAACCGCTATTTTTGGATGTAAGAGAGATTACCGCTTCATCGTTCATGCCTACTAAATCTTTTGTGTTTAATTGATACCATGGAGAAGTAAGAGTGCCTTCACCTTTTAAGAGATCTTTATCTTCGAACACTTTGATTTTCTTGCCACCAAACATCATTTGAAGTGTGACTTTTATATCATTATGTGCTTCATTGAATTTGATATTTGGACGGAAATACACTTTTTTGTAACCTTTACCGTTTAACCCTTGAGGATTATACATTGTTTCACAAGCACTGATACGGAAACCATCTAAGTATTCTTTATTCTTTTTGATTGTTACAGAATGTTTTGATGTACTATTAGGAACTTCGTCGTGGCCAACAAATCTATGGCTATCTCTAATAGCAGCGCTTTTTTCACCATCATCAAGGTTTTCGATTGATTTCTTATATTCTTCAAATTTGTTGAGTTTATATTCTTTGTAAGCTTCCTCAATATTGCATGTAAAAGTACTGTAACCTTCAGGTAGATATTCATAGAATGTCTTGGTTCTATAAGTGATTAATCTAGCGCCGATATTATCAAAATCATTTGATGAATAAGAACGTTCATCACCCATAACCCAATAATCATCAAGGTTTAAGATTGGTTCATCATCTAATAATTTATCAACAACTTCATTGATTTTTTCTTTGTCATAGACATTGCAGTTAATAATGGCGTTAGCACTTTTGCTTGAAAAGCCCATAAACATCATTTGAGATGGCGCAAAAGTAAGAGCAGTAATGTATTCAGTACCATATTTATCGAAAAGTTCGAAATATGATTCATTGTTGTCCTTATCTAAGGCCGCCTTTAAATCTGTTAAGTATTCATCTGTGTAGTAATCTCTTGGGTTTTTTGGATGACGTGCATTGTGGCAGAAATTACCTAATACTTCTGCAAAGACATAGTAACTTTTACTCTCATCATCAGCATTTTTGTGATTTGTGTGTTTAAAGAATTTGCTCAAATATTCCTTTGTGGTGGCATGTTTGATTTCTTTATTAAGCTGTTTCTCTTCTAGACTTTGATAACCAAGATAGTAATCGGTCATAAAGGTATCTTCGAATTCTTTAGCAAAGTCATCAAAGGCTGTATAACCAAATGCTCTACCAGGGTTTTTACCATGAGCAGATGAATCTACCATTTCGCTCATATCTTTTCTAAACTGAGGAGTGAAAGGACAGTGTTCTTGATCAGGAACAATGACTGTACCAACTGTTGGAATAGGACCAACGTTAACACCAATGTAACTACGGTCATAGTAAATTAAGCCTTCTTCTGATTGTGGTTCAACTTGTTTATATGGATCTTCTGTAGTGGAAGCTACATCATCATAAACAATAGAACCGGCATTTTTAGAAGCAACAAATGGATTATCTATCACATTAGACCCCTCATTGTTAGTGGCACAACTAGAAAGTAAAAATGGGATTAATAATAATGTTTTAATTCTCATGGTGTTTTTCCTCCTTACAATATTCTTATAAAAGTGTGATTATATCACTGTTTTTATCACACCTAACGCCTATTATATTTATATGTAAAAAAAGGTCAATAAAAATCGAAAAAAACTTGCGGTATTTTCCTATTTATTGTTTAATATAATACTCTACAAAAATAACATTATATGTTATATTAAAAAGTGAGGTATTGCTTATGAGAATGGTAGATTTAATCATTAAGAAGCGTGAAGGTCATGCTTTAACTCGTGAAGAGATTGCTTTCTGGATTGACGGTTATGTCAATGGTGTCATCCCTGATTACCAAGTCAGTGCGATGAATATGGCGATTCTTTTCAAAGGAATGACTGAAGAAGAAGTCATTAACTTAACTGATTTAATGGAACACTCCGGCGAGACATTAGATTTATCTAATCTCAGAGGTGTTAAAGTTGATAAACATAGTACTGGTGGTGTTGGTGATAAGACCTCTTTGGTCCTTGGACCAATGGTGGCCGCTTGTGGCGCGACTTTCGCTAAATTAAGTGGTCGTGGTTTAGGCCATACCGGTGGTACTTTAGATAAATTAGAATCCATCCCAGGATTAACAATCCAAATCAATGGTGATCGTTTTATTAATCAAGTCAATAAGATTGGTATCGCTATTGCGGGTCAAACTCAATCCTTAGTTCCTGCAGATAAGAAGATGTACGCTCTTAGAGACGTCACAGGTACAGTTGAATCCATTCCATTAATTGCCGCTTCTGTTATGTCTAAAAAATTAGCCGCTGGTACAGATGCTATTCTTTTAGATGTTACCTTGGGTAACGGTGCCTTTATGAAAGATATTAACCAAGCCAGAATCTTAGCAAAATTAATGGTTAAGATTGGCAAGGGCTTAAAGCGTGATACACGTGCTGTTTTAAGTAACATGGATGAACCTTTAGGTTTAGCGGTTGGTAACGCTTTAGAGGTTAAAGAAGCTATCGCAGCATTACATGGTAAAGGTCCAGAAGATTTAATGGAACTTTGCTATATCGGTGGTTCTATCATGCTCGAACAAGCACACATTTGTAAAGACTATAATCACGGCCGTAAAATGCTTGAAGAATGCATTAAAGATGGCTCCGCTTTCAATAAGTTCTTAGAAATGGTGGAAGCTCAAGGTGGTGACGTTGAATATATTCTCCATCCAGAGAAGTTTGAAGTCGCTAAAAATATCATTCCTATCTACGCTAAAGAAGAAGGCTATGTTAAGTCTATCGATGCTTTAGTAATCGGCTTATCTTCCATGACCTTAGGTGGTGGTAGAGAAACATTAGACGATGTCATTGATATGTCCGCTGGTATTATGCTCAATAAGAAAGTTGGCGATTACGTTAAAGAAGGCGAAGTCTTATGCTGGTTACATTCTAACAAAAATGTTACCTTAATTAACCGTGTCGCTAAGAACGTTTTTGATGCTTTCAAGATTAGCAAAGAATTCGTTGAAAAACCAAAGGTTGTCTTAGAAGTTATTCAATAATATGAGAGTTGTTTTAACCACCGTATTAAACGCATCAGTCACAATCGATAATAAGGTCTATTCCCAAATTGACCGTGGCTTTTGTTTACTCGTTGGTTTTACTCATAGTGATGATCAAAAACTCGTTGATAAGATGATTGATAAGATTCTTTCCTTACGTGTTTTCGCCGATGAAAGAGGCTTAACAAACTTATCAATTTATGACGTTAAAGGACAGATTATGTCTGTCAGTCAATTCACTTTATATGCGGATACATCAGGTGGAAGAAGACCGTCCTTTGTGAATGCAATGAAACCTGATCAAGCTAGAGAATTATATGCTTATTTCAATCAGCAACTTGAAAATAAGTTTGGTCCAATTGCCACAGGTGTTTTTGGTGCTGATATGAAAGTAAGTAGTGTAAATGATGGACCATTTACTGTGGTGTTAGATAGCGAGGAATTATTTAAATAATATGAAAGTGTTATTAGGTCTTTCTGGTGGTGTTGATAGTGCGGTCTCCGCTTATCTTCTTTTGAAAGCGGGCCATGAAGTGACTGGTTGCTTTATGCGTAACTGGGATGCCCTCGCTAATGGTGACTATTTAGGTAATCCCACAATTAATAACGACCAATGTCCACAAGAAAAAGACTATGATGATGCGCAAAAAGTCGCTGATAAACTCGGTATCAAATTATTAAGAATTGATTATATCAAAGAGTACTGGGATAACGTTTTTACTTATTTAATTAAAGAATATGAATGTGGTAGAACTCCTAACCCAGATATTTTCTGCAATAAATATATTAAGTTTGGACCATTTCTAAAATACGCTAAAGAGCATGGCTATGACGCAATAGCGATGGGTCATTACGCAAAGCGTATTGATAAAGATGGTGTAGCATACTTACTTAAGAGTTTTGATAAAAACAAAGATCAAACATATTTCTTAAGTCAAATTAGCCAAGAACAATTATCATTTTGCTTATTCCCATTAGGGGATATTGATAAACCAGAAGTCAGAAGAATCGCTCACGAACTCGATTTAGAATCAGTGATGGATAAAAAAGATAGCACTGGTGTTTGCTTTATTGGTGAAAGAAACTTCAAAGACTTTTTAAAGAACTACATCCCCGCTCAACGTGGAGATATCATTGATATCGAAAATAACCGCAAAGTCGGTGAACATGAAGGTGCGATGTATTACACAATCGGTCAAAGAAAAGGCTTAGGTATCGGTGGCATTCACGGAGAAGAAGCCAAAGGCTGGTTTGTTGTCGATAAAGATGTCAAAAAGAACGTTTTATATGTCGCTAGTGGTGATGAAAGCAGTTATTTATATTCAAAGGGCTGCACAGTCACTAACTTAAACTGGATTAGTAAGAAACCAGAAGCTAATCGAAGATTAAACGCTAAGTTTAGATATAGACAAGCTGATAATCCAATCATCATTAAAGAAATAAATGATGAACAAATAACTTTAGAATTTGTCGAGCCAATCAAAGCGGTCACTCCAGGCCAAGCTGCTGTAATTTATGATGGGGATATCTGCCTTGGTGGTGGTCTAATTGATAAAGTTATTAAGTAGGAGACAATATGACAAAAGCTACAAAAGTATGGATGACAATAGCAATCGTCTCGATGGTGGTTTCACCTATTATTGGTATAGTGGGATTATTTGTATTGGGTTCACTTTTTTCTGGCTTTACTAGTTCAGGACGCGTTGTGACATATCATAAGCCAGCTGAGATATTCTCTATGTACAATACAATATTTACTGATTCTGATGGTTCCATCTACTACACGTACGGATCAAGTCTATCGAGCTTACGAAAAATGGATGCAGATGGTAATATTTCAGTCGTTTCTTTGCCAAATTGTGATAATAATCGGTGGGTGGAAGATATTGGAGCTAACGATCAATATGTGTATACTTCTTCAACTAAATCTGCAACTAGTTTAGAATGCAAAGTTACGCTGATGGATCATCAATTTAATGAAATTAAAACGATTGAGCCTGAACATTGTGTTGAAGCAATTGAGATATATGACGGATATATGTATTGCCTTTTTGACTCATATCGAGTTGAAGGTGAAGGCAATTATAGAAGAGGTATTGAAAAGTATTCTTTGACCACTTACGAAAGAACGCTTGTAGCAGAAGAAATCCATGACAACGACATCGTTAGAGATGGTGAGACGATGATCTACTTCCATCATCGTGGCCCTGACTACGCTTATAAGGATTTGAGAATAGTTAGTAGAGGGATTTTCGAATCGTTTGATAAATATTTTTATTGTTATCATCAAGATTATGGAAAAATTGAAGGCATCAAAGTCAATGACGATTTCCGCATTACCTATGGCAATAAGTCTTTCAAGACACCATTAAATTACGAGCACTACAAAATGTGCGACTATGTTTATATCAAAGGCGATATTTTGCTTTTTGTAGTAAGAGAAATAGTTGATAATCCTGACTGCCCAAAATATGCGGATGACTGCATATGCCGTCATGGAAAGTCAACGCTTATGCGCTTTGATTTAAAGAATGAAACATATCTTGAATCTACTGAATATGATGAACAAACTGTTGTATTAGATTTTGATGAGAATGGTGCTTATTACTATTATGATGGTGGTCTTTACGACCATGGTGCATTGTTTGCAAAATGTGAGCCAATAAATACAGCAGGAAAAATCAAAGTCAGCGAGTACGACTATCTAGATTACGATTATGATTATTATCCTGTTATCTATTATCAAGGTCATTTCTATGGTTTTAAAATCATAAGTGAATAAACTTATCAAATATTTATAGTTTTTATCATTTTTTAATGATATATTATTGTCGCAAAGCAGGAAGCTCATATAGCTATTGACCTTTTAGCGAGTGCCGGTTGGTGAAAAGGGCATAAGGAAAATACTATAAAGCCACTTCCGAAGTTTCGGGTAATGCCGACGTTAGAATAACGATTTATTCTTAAATAAGTGCTCCCATAATCATGGAAGAATAAGGATGGTACCGCGGAGAAATCCGTTCCTTAAAGAGGTACTTTTTATTTATTTGGAGGTAATTCTATGAAGTACATGAAAAGTAAAGACATTCGTAGAATGTGGTTAGACTTCTTTGAAAGCAAAGGTCACCATGTTGAACCAGGTTCTTCTTTAATTCCAAAGAACGACCCAACATTACTATGGATCAACGCTGGTGTCGCTGCTTTAAAGAAATACTTTGATGGTAGTGAAATCCCACCAAGCAGAAGAATCACAAACGCGCAAAAATGTATCAGAACTAACGATATTGAAAACGTTGGTGATGCCACTCACTTAACATTCTTCGAAATGTTAGGTAATTTCTCCATCGGTGACTACTTCAGAAAAGAAGTCATCCCATGGGCATGGGAAATGTTAACAAGTGAAAAATGGTTCAATTTTCCAAAGGAAAGATTATATGTCACCTATCACCCAGATGATTTAGAAACAAAGAAATGCTGGATGGATGCTGGTGTTCCTGAAGACCATCTAATTACTAAAGAAGATAACTTCTGGGAAATTGGTGAAGGTCCATGTGGTCCTGATACTGAAATTCATTTCGATAGAGGTGAAAAGTTTGACCCTGAAGGTATTGGTTTAAAACTTTTAATCGAAGATTTACCAAACTTCAGATTCGTGGAAATTTGGAATATTGTCTTCTCCCAATTCAATAGTGAACCAGGTAAAAAGAGAAGCGAATATAAAGAATTACCAAGTAAAAACATTGATACCGGTGCGGGTTTAGAAAGATTTGTGACTGTTATCCAAGGTACAGATACCTGCTATGAAACAGATTTATTCTGGCCAATGATTGAAAAAACTGAACAAATCTGTGGCAAGAAATATAACGATAATCCAAGATCCTTTAGAGTTATCGCTGACCACATTAGAACAATTACCTTCGCTTTAGCGGATGGTGAATCTTTCTCTAATGAAGGTAGAGGCTACGTTTTACGTAGACTTCTTAGAAGAGCGGTACGCTATGGCAAACTCTTAGGCATGGAAAAACCATTCATTTATCAACTCGTAGATGTCGTCGCTAATAATATGGAAGACTATTATCCATATTTACAAGGTAAGAAAGAATTCGTCGCTAAGATTGTTAAAGCGGAAGAAGAAAAATTCATCAAGACTTTAACAAATGGTGAAGCTTTATTAATGAAATTAATTAATGATAATAAAGCGGTCACAGGTGCGGATGTCTTCAAACTCTATGATACATTTGGTTTCCCAAAAGAACTCACTTTAGAAATTTGTGGAGAACAAGGTATCAAAGTGGATCTCGAAGAATTCGAAAAGCTCATGAAAGAGCAAAGAGAAAGAGCGAGAACCGCGCGTGGTGACCAACAATCCATGAATAAACAAGCCATCGATTTAATGAAATGTACAGTGGCCTCTAAATTTAACTATGGTAGTGAACCAGTTAAAGCTAAAGTTGTTGCTTGTTTCAAAGATGGTAACAAAGTTGACTCCTTAGATGATGAAGGTGAAATCATCCTTGATGTCACTAACTTCTACGCTGAAAGCGGTGGTCAAGTCGCTGATACTGGTGTCATTGAAAATGACAATGTCTCAATGAAAGTCACTAATGTCATCAAAGCACCTAATAAACAACACTTACACTCTGTGAAAGTGATGTTTGGGGAAGTTAAAGTGGGTGACGAAGTCGTCGCTAAGATTGATGAATTTAGAAGAGCCTTAATTGCTCGTAACCATTCATCAGTTCACTTATTACAACAGGCTTTAACCGAAGTCTTAGGTGATCATATCGCTCAACACGGTTCCTACGTGAACGATGAATATTCTCACTTTGACTTCAATCACTTCCAAAAGATGTCTCCAGAACAAATCGCGGAAGTCGAAAGAAAAGTTAATCAATATATCGCTCAAGCCATCAAAGAAGAAACATTCGTCCTTCCAATTGAAGAAGCTAAAAAGATGGGCGCTAAAGCGTTATTTGATGATAAATATGGTGATACAGTAAGAGTGGTCACCTTTGGTGAAGTTAGTAAAGAATTCTGTGGTGGCACACACGTCACTAATACAAGCGATATCGGTGTCTTCGTCATTGAATATGAAGAAAGCGTCGCCGCTGGTATTAGAAGAATTCAAGCAAGAACATCTTTTGGTGCTTATGAACTTCTTAAGAAGAGAGAAAACATCCTCAATCAAGCCCGTGATTTATTAGGCATTGGTTCCATCAATGATGTTCCTAATAAACTCAAAGCCTTACAAAATGAAAAGGATGCTTATCGTAAAGAAGCTGATACCTTAAAACAAAAATTAGCTAACGCCACAAGTGGTAACCTCGCTAATGAATTTAAGGAACAAGACGGCTTATTAGTCTTATTCAAATACTTAAAAGATCAAAAGCGTGATTCCTTATTAAAGATTGTTGATAGCCTCAAGGCTAATAAAGACAATTACCTCATCGCTTTAGTCGGTGAAGAAAACGGTGGTTATCCTGTTGTGGTCGCTGCTGGTAAAGCCGCTAACGATAAAGGTTATCTTGCTGGTAAGCTAGTGAAAGACATTGCTTCCTTACTCGGTGGCTCTGGTGGTGGTCGTCCAGACTTAGCCTCAGGTGCGGGTAGAGATATCGCTAAGATTGAAGAAGCTAAAAAGCTTATCATTAAGTAAAAAAACTAACGATAATCCTATAAAGGTTTTAATATATTAACATGGTTAAAAAGTATCTTTCTTTAGACTTAGGAACAAAAACCCTTGGAGTGGCCTATAATGACGCTCTTGGTTTTGTGCACGGTTTAGAGACATTCCGCTTTGATAGAAACCAATATATCGTCGCCAGAAAACACGTTATCGAATTAAGTGAAAAGATGATGATTAATGACATCGTGATTGGTATGCCTCTTCACTTATCTGGCGAACAAAGTGAAATGAGTCAAAACGTTTTACGTTTTGTTGAAGATTTAAAGAAAGAAAAACCATCATTAAACATTGAAACAATGGATGAAAGATTATCAAGCGTGACGGCAAATAATTTCATCTCCGATAGAGGGATGAATCATCAACAAAGAAAAGACAATGTTGATAAGATTGCCGCTTGTGTCATCCTCGATACATATTTAAGAATGAAAGGAAACTAATTATGGAAATCAAAAACGAAAAGCAAATGGTCGTTACCGATAACGAAGGTAAAGAACACTTAATGCAAATCCTTTTTACTTATGATAACGAAGAAAGAGGCACTTCCTATGTCTTCTTCTATGATACCGAAGATAAAGACGAAGAAGTCGTCGTTATGCGATACCTTGAAAGTGGCGAATTAGAGCCAATTGAAGATGACGAAGAATACGATGAAGTAGAAGAAGTTTTCAACGCTTGGCAAGACGATCCAAAGATTCAAGAACTCAAGCAAGATAACAAATAATATAAAATATTGGTAATATTAATGCGATATTGATATAATATCGCTTGCAGAAAAGAGGGAAAGTTATGGCAGACAAACAAAAACTTACCAAAGCTGGTTATAAAAAATTACAAGACGAATTAAAATATTTAGTCGACGTAGCACGTGAAGAAATCAAGGTTCAATTAGCCGAAGCTCGTGCTCAAGGTGACTTATCTGAAAACGCTGACTACGACGCTGCTAGAGCAAAACAAGCAGAAGTCGAAGGTCGTATTAAAGAAATCGAAAACATTATCGCTAATGCTGAAATCATTGAAGAAGGCAAAGCGAATACAAAGAAAGTTGGCTTAGGTTCCACAGTTACAATCCGCTTCCTTGAAAACAACAAAGAAGCTTCATACATGATTGTTGGTACAGTCGAATCTGACCCAGTCAATGGCAAGATTTCTAACTCCTGTCCATTAGGTGAAGCCTTAGTCGGTAAGACCGTTGGCGACATCATTGAAGTCAAAGCAATCAAGACTTATAAGATCGAAATCTTAAAAATTGAAATAAAATAACAATTTTTTTGGACGATTTTGAAAAAACCTCCCTATTTAATCTATAGAGGAGGTTTTTTATATGATGAAAGTACTCATAGGTGTTGTCATTGTCGCTTTTATCGTTATTGTGGGCTTCTTAGTCATTGATCCAGACTTGAATCCCGTCAATCCTGGAAACAGCAATAACATCACCGAAGTCAGCACCCCACAAGGTAGTAAGTACACGATTGAAGGCGAAGTCTATAAGGCCGGAACATACGTTCTAAGCGACGGAATCACTATGAATGACTTACTAGAAGCCGCAGGTGGAACAACCGCTAACGCAGACGATTTAGCCTATTTTACTAATGCCACATTAAAAGCGGGCACAACTTATTACATCGCTAGTAAGTTTGATGAAACAGATATTTGCTCTAAAAGTGAAATATCCAAAGTCAACATCAATCAAGATGACGCTGAAACTTTAATGTCCGTAAACGGCATAACTACATCCATTGCGAGTTCGATTGTTTCATATCGTAGTGAAAACGGTACATTCAATACTTTAGAAGATTTACTTAAAGTATACGGAATAGGTAACGCGACTTATCACAAGATTCGTAATTACGTCATTTTACATCAGTGATCATTTTCTTATTTTTCTTATCTTTTTATTTAGGAAATGTACTCACTTATTCAATCTTCCTATTTATAGGAATAGCTTTAGTCTTTCTCTTCTTTGTTTATAAACGCTTTAAGCGTCCAATGGCCTTATTATGCCTTGGAGGAATAGTTCTTGGATTAGGTTATTCATTCATAAAACCAACATATAGCAAGAAATCTTATTCTGGAATTGTTTATACCGTCAAAGAGAATTATTTCCTTTTTAACAGTGGAGGAGAAAGACTTTACGTTTATTCGAAAGGTCACTCATATGATTTGGGTGACTATCTAACGATAAGCGGTAAAAAAGAAGAACTAGATTTCACTGTTTTAGAATCAGGCTTTGATTTTAAAAGCTATCTTAATAAGAAAGGCGTTTTTAGTTCGCTTAATCCTAAACACATTGAAGTCAAATGGCATAACTTTATTAGGATTAATGAATCTAGAGAAAAAGCTTTAAGTCATTTTAATGGCGAAGAAAGAAGTATCGTGGGGGCAATCCTATTTTCTGATGGAGGAGAAAGCGCCACTAGTGAATCATTAACTAATTTACACTTGGCGAGATTTTTATCTGCGAGTGGCCTTTATATTAGTTTATTTGCCTTAGGCCTTAACTATTTATTAAAACTATTTTTGAAGGATAAACACGCGGAGATAATAACCATTTCTCTTTTAGCCATCTATCTTGTTTTTACTATACCCAAATTCAGTGTCTTTAGAGTAGTCTTCCTTCTTTTATTAAAGTGGATAAATAAGCATCCGCTTAAAAAGAAATTCACTTATCTAGAAGTAGTGTCTTTTGGTGGACTTATTTGTCTATTATTTAATCACTTCTTAGCGCTTCAAGATAGCTTTATTTTAGGCTTTAGCATACCCATTATTTCTTATTTAATTAGACATATCTATCCGAGTGAGAAGATTAAGTCATATTTATGGCGGTCTCTTACGATATATTTATTCTTTTTACCATTTGAAATCATGTATTACCACAAAGTGGTAGTGTTATCTTTTCCCCTTCAGATAATTAGTACGCCTTTATTCTTGCTTATTGGTATAGTTTCATTGCTATGTTTCTTTAGAATACCGATATATGCAGTGGATAAAGGACTCATCTTTTTACTCAAAGGATATACAGGAATAATTAAGCCGTTATCATTCGGCTTATTAATGCCTGAATTTAATATTGGACTATTGATTATCTATTACGCCATCTATGTCATTTACTTATATTATTTAACAATTGGTGTTAGACCAATTCAAAGATGGCTATCTATTGGAATGGTGGCTTTAACAGCGATATATGCGATGCCAATAGAAAATAGGTTAACAAGTGAAGTTAGCTTTGTTAACGTCGGTCAAGGTGATTGTACGCTTATTAGACATCATCAAAAGACCATATTAATCGATACAGGAGGGCTAACTTATAATGACATCGCTAACGGAACACTTATTCCTTATTTAAGAAAGAAGAGAATTTATAAAATCGACGCCGTATTTATCACCCATTATGACTATGACCATTATGGAGCCTTAGAAAACTTGCAAAAAGAATATAAGGTCGCTAATGTTTATGATTATTATTCCAGTTTCCCTATAAGTGTGAACGGCTTAACTTTTAATAATTACAACATCTACGGTACGACAAGCAACGAAGAAAACGATCGTTCCTTAGTGTTATCTTTTAATATCCTTAATAAGGATTTCCTTATTATGGGGGACGCCCCTAAATGGATAGAAAATAAAATCATGAATGACTATGATAAGATTCCATGCGATATCTTAAAACTTGGTCATCATGGTTCAGATACAGCTTCTTCTGAGAGATTCATTCAATATACAAGTCCAGAAATCGCTATTGTGTCGTGTGGTAAAAACAATAAATTTGGCCATCCTTCTAAGAGCGTTGTGAACACTTTAAACAAATATCACATTCCAATAAGAAGAACAGATTTAGAAGGAACAATTACATACAAACAATTCAATTAAATAGAAAGGAAAAAGCAAATGGCTTTTAAAATATATTTCAATAAGAAGACAAGACACCCATCTATCTCCTTAAGTGGAAAAGATAAAGAGAAGTGGGAAAACTTAGAAATGACTCACAATCCATCAGGGGATAACAAATATATCGATATCGTGTGTATTACCCCAAAAGGCCCAAGTAAATCTTATGTTAGGAAATATGTTCGTAAAGATAGGCATCGAGTAAAAGGTAAACTCCATAAAAATACCAAGCTTGATTACAATTCTGAAAGTAAAGTTAAGAATTATCTAAAAGAACACAACAAAAATTAGATAAGTAAAAGCTTGCAAAAAATTCATTCCACGACAACAACGACTATCAAATTATGTAAAAATCAAAAAACGACATCTAAACTAACTAGCTTCGAAACAA
>CAMVBL010000019.1 GCA_947165725.1 uncultured Caryophanales bacterium
CGCCTGCTAGAGAAGAGACTCAACCAGAGGGTAGAAAGATTAAGAAATTCTTTAAGAGAAGCGATGGCACAGTCGCTATCATCTATCAAAAAGAAAAGGCTAAATCTTTAAGAGCAAAAGCTCGCGCAGAAGCAAGGGCTAAAGAAGCTGCTAATAAAGAAGAGCCTAAGCAAGAAGCGCCAAAGGCTGAACCAAAGGTTCAAGAAGCTCCAAAACAAGCGTCTAAGCAAAACAATCAAAGACACTCCTATAAAGAGGAGAAAAAGGAAAATAGACCACAACAAAAAGTGATCAAAGGTAAAAATAGTCGTAAAAAATTTAAGAAGTAATTTATGAGCGAACAAGTTAAGGAAAAACATATTAAAAAGCCAAAAAGTAAGGCCAGAAAGATTATTGAATGGGCTCTTACTGGTTTTTTCCTTGCGCTTTTCGCTTTTGTGCTAGCCGGTCAAATTGATGGCATGGTACATAAAAAGGACCATTATAATCAGCAACTTAGATTCGGCTATGGTACATTCGTCGTTAAAACGGATTCTATGGAACCTAAGTATATGATTGGTACTGCCTTAATTACTTATAACGAAGACGCTGATAAGATTTATGAGCGTTTCCAAAAAGGTGAAGAAGTGGATATCACTTTCGTTGATGTCTATAACACTAACAACGAATACACTTCACCATTGAATAATCCAGAATTAACAAAAAGAACTGACCCTACTGGTGTCCCTATGACCCATAGAGTTAAAGAAGTTCATGTTAATAACAATCAAGAAAAAGGCAAAGGTAAATACACATTTATTACTGCCGGTATTAATACAAGATCCACTAATTTAGGTTGGAAAGAAGGAGAACCTGATATCGTTATTAATCAATATCAAGCGTTCACTGAAAAAGAAATCCTAGGAAGAGTAAAAGTCAATTCTGCCTTCTTAGGTGGTGTGTTCTCATTTGTGGGTTCACCTCTTGGATTATTAGTGCTCCTATTAATTCCAGCGTTCTATCTTGTTGTAGCTAGTGTGATTGATATATTTAAGGCTTATAAAGAGCCTGAACCTGCTACAGAAGGAGCGGCAGGACAACCTAATAACAATAACGGTCCCGTTACTCTCTCAGAAGCAGATAAAAAGAGGCTTAAAGAACAACTCTTAGAAGAAATGATTAGTAAGAAGAAAGGAGAAAGCCATGAAAGCAAGTAGAGCAAGATTAGCTGCAGTTATCATATCGGCTGTTCTTCTTGTAGCCATCGCTATCGTTACCGGTTTAGCCCTTATCGGTGGTGTTTTTGGTGATAACATCTTACTCAACAACATGTTAAACCTCATGACCATTGGCATGGTGGTTATTTTCGTTACTATTGTTTACTTATATGTTTCTAATTTATCAATGATTAAGACATTACAAGATGATAACGAATATAATTTAGGTGTCAGAAGTGCTTTCTTTAACATGTACGCTTTCCAAAAACGTGTTGAGATGCGTTTAAGATTCAATAGAATTGGCAAAAAAGCGGAACACATTATTGCTTTTACATTCTCTTCTCTTGTTATTTCTCAAAACGTTAATAGAAACCATGAAATCTATTTAATCAATAACCACATCGCTAATTTCTTAGAAGAATTACCTCCTAAGATTGGAGCGAAGAAGAGAGACTTTGTCTATGCCTTCTCCCGCGGGTCTTTCTTAATTTACTGTGCTAAACAAAATGAACAAGCGATTCAAAATATCTGTGAAATCATCGCTAAAGATGTTTATGAATTTGGTGAACAAAACTGCCGTCATATTTGGGTGCAACCATTCTTCGGTGTCACTCGTGTCTATGATAGTGAACTTTTAACACACCAAATTGAAAACGCCTTACTTGCTAGGGACAACTCCGAAAAGAACTTTGAAACAATTACTTACTATCAAGATTCTTTCCGTAAATCTGTTTCCTCTAACGATATTGAAGAATTAACACAAGCCTTAGAAAACAAAGAATTCGTTGTCTACTATCAACCAAAATTTGATTTAGCAAAAAGACAATTTATTTCTTCAGAAGCTTTAATCAGATGGAATTCCAAAAAGTATGGTTTATTAACCCCAACTAAGTTCCTTAACAAAGCGGAATCCATTGGTTTAATCCACGATATTGATATCTACGTCTTAAGACAAGTTTGTGAAGACTTAAATGAATTAATTAGAAGAGGTAGAAGAGTTTTACCAGTCTCCGTTAACTTCTCCTTATATGAATTCTATAGTGCGAACTTCTTAGATACCATTATGGGTATTTTAGATGAATTCAAAGTTCCAGCGAACTTAATTGAAATTGAAATTACTGAAGCGACTTCTCAAGCTAACCAATTCTTATCCATCTCCATTATTAAGAAACTTAAAGAAAATGGTATTCGAGTTTTAATGGATGACTTTGGTATTGGTTTCTCTAACGTCGGTAACTTAAGAAAGATTCCATTCGACGTTGTTAAGATTGATAAGTCATTTATTGATGGCATCGTTAACGACACTAAATCACGTGAAATCGTGAGATTCTTAATTGGTCTATGTAAGATCAATGGCATGGAAGTTGTCGCTGAAGGTGTTGATAACAAAGAACAAGTTGAAATCTTAAAGAAAGCCAAATGTGATACCATTCAAGGTTTCTATTATTCTGAAGCCTTAGAAAAGAAAGCTTTCGAAAAATTCTTAGATAATAACCCATTTGAAAAGAAGGAGGGCTCTAACGCATGATCATGATTATTGGTAGTCAACATGATGATATCCTCTATTTCGAAAGTGTCATCACTAACAAAAAAGAAGAACTCATCATGGGCAAATTCAAAGTGACCATTGGCACAATCTTTAACCAAGAGGTCATGCTAGTGGATCAAGTTAAAACAAATTACTTGAGCAGTGCTTTAACGTTATATCTCATTGAGAAATATTTCGTGATCCTTGTTTTAGTAGTGGGTCGTTGTATTGCTTATAGGAAAGATTTAAAACCATTAGATATTGTGATTTCTAAGCGTGTCATCCTTGGGGATGTTGACCAAGTTAACGAAGATAATGTTAAATATGGCCAAGTTCCAGGATTTGAACAAGTCTTCGATGCTTCTGAAGATGTTGTTTCCTATTTAGAAAGCGCTTTTGAAAAGAGAACATTCTCCTCAGTTAAAGAAGCAAACTTTGTTTCCACAAGTGTGGACTATCATAAACCAAGTCAAATCTATGACATTGAAGAATTTGAACATATTTTAGGATTTGACACTAATGTGGTGTTTGACACAAATACCGGTGGTGTAGCCATTAGTTGTGCTCTCACCAAAGTGCCATTTGTCTCCATCAAAGTTGTGGAACGTTATTTAGATAAGAATAGTGATGTTAATACATACTTAAAAGCGATGAAAGAATACGTCAATATCGGTAAAGCTGTAGTCACATGCATCGGTGATATTGGTCGTAATGAAATCATCACTGAAGGAGGTAAGTAAGATGGCTAGACAAGTGAGTAACAATCGTTCCATTAAAATCTTCTTCCGTTTTGTCATGTTCTTCCCAATCGCTTTTATTATTGTCTTTGCGATTGTTGTGGCCCTTTTAGCGTTCTTCTACGCTAGAACTGATGACCCTGCATTATTCTTAGCGACAATTATCTTCGCTGGGGCAATGATTGCCTTATATATTGCCTATTCCCTTTATGTTATGAGACAGTTTAGAAATGTCTTTATTAAAGGCTTATATGGTACGACAATTTCTAACTTTGAAAACATTGCCAGAAACGAAAACGAATTCCGCGAATATCCAAATAAAAGTCAATATAAAGAAATCGCGGAATTAAATGAACACGTTGATATCTTAAGAAAAGAATTAATCGGTGCGACACTTATTCCTAATGAAAATAACTTTGATGATATTGAATTAGATTATATTGATAAAGAAAAACATCTTGTGACTTTTGAATCTTTCAAAAGAGAACTTGATAACATCATTTTCAAATCTCAAAACTATCGCAATATCATTATCGAAACATATTACGCTCTTGAAGATGAAACCTTAACTAAGAAGAATATCGATTATATTCTCAAAGTCTTACAAGATAACTTCTATGACTATGAGCAACCATTATATGTTCTCGGCGAAGATAGTAAGAGTATCTATCTCTATTTACCAAGAATTGATTCTTTAAGCAAAATCAAAGAACAATTAGAAACATGTATGCGTAGTGCTTCTATCTCTAAACGTCTCGCGGAAGGTATTACTCCTTTAACCGCGCATTTCTCCGTGGTTTGTTATCCATATAGTGACGTTAATGAATTATTCCCAGACTTACGTTACGCGAAACGTCAAGGTAACGATATTTTCTTCTATTTGCCAAACCGTTTACATTCCTTAAAGAGTAACGCTATTTTAAGAAATTCCACAAACCTCAATAGCATGAGTAAGATTATCGCTCCATTAGCGACCATGAAACATGGCTCAAATAACGCTAATGAGAACAATAAGATTATTCAAAACACCATTAAGACAACCGCACAATACTTTGGTATTAACTATGCTGGTATCATTGCCTTAGATTCTGTTAATAAACGTTATATCATTGCTTATCAAGCAAATGATGATGAAATTAATCCATTATCTCAAGATGGCACTGTCAATCAGGCTTTAATACGCATAATGGACGAAACAAAGGACGATAATGGTTCTTATTACTTCTCATTAAGGAACCACGCGAATAACGCCTTAGGACGTCATTTAGACCGCATTGGACTAGAAAGTGGCTTCTATTATGTCATTAAGAGCAACGATGCTGTCCAAGGTGTTATTTATTTCTTTAATAAAAATAAAGAATTAAAGTTTGATTCTTACTTGCAAGAATCCATGTTAATGCTCTGTACAAGAATCGGCTCATATTTAATCAGCTCGAAACGTGATAGTGAAATTGAAAGCTCATTTGATGAAATCGATGCAATTCTTAAACTCGCTGATTTCTCTACATATCGTGTTAGTGCGGATGACTTCACTCTCTTAAATGGTAGTCAAACCTTAAAAGCGTTATTCCCTAACGCTAAATTTGGTGAAAAATGTCATAAAGCTTTATATGGACTAGATATGCCTTGTAAGGACTGCCCACTTCTTACAGGCAATAGGAAAACAGTGAAAAATGGTAGAGATAACTATGAAACATCCTTAGTGTTATCTGATCACCATAATGTCTATCGTGTTTTAGCGATTAAGAATATTTACTCTCATAAATCACAAAACCGTTATAACCAAGACTTACTTGTTAATTCCTTCCACACTCTCGTAGAGAACTTACAAGATGTTTACACAATGAATGGTAAAGGCTATTTATTACTTTTAAGAATTGATAACTTAGAAGACCTTGTTAAAGAACATGGTTCTGAAGGTACTTTATCTATTCTCCGTGACTTCTCTAAACGTTTAAAGAAGTTACATAATGGTTTAGAAAACATCTATTACTACACAAACCAATTCTTAGCGATGCTATTCTACGAATACGGCCAAACTGACATCTTAGATGAATGTGAAAAGATCTACGCTGTCGCTAAGAATGTTGATAAGTCCGCTGACTATGTTTTAAATATTACCTTCTTACCAGTTTCTTATCCTCGTGCCTTCCCTAACGCCACAAGCTTAATTAAACAAGCCGATGTCTTCTCCACAAGAGGCCATTATGAAGTGAACAAGGATTATATCTATTTTGATGAAAATGATTACACCAGAAGTGCGAATAGAGAAGAATATATTCTTTCTATTATTAAGAAATCATTCGGTGAAAAGACATACGATATCAACTTACAACCAATGGTTAGTTCCACTGATAAGCAAATCTATGGCGCTGAGCTTCTCTTACGTATTTCTGATGATTATCGTAATATCGCGATGCGTACTGATGAAGTCGTTAATATCGCGGCGAAATACAATCAAATCGGCATCATTTCTCATGCCCTTCTTGATTTCACCGCTTCTTTATATAAAGAATATGGTGCGTTATTCTTCTCATCTTTAGGCTTTAGAAGATTTGGTCTTAATACTGACTATTCCTTCTTTACCGATAAGAACTTCGCTAAAGATATTAAGAAATATATCGAAGACTTAAAACTTCCAAAACGTTTCATCGCTTTCGAAATTCCAGAACACGATGTTTCCACTCATATTGATGAATTCAAGAGCATCGCTAAAATGCTTAGAGATCTCAATATCGTCTTAGTGTGTGACCAATATACAGGTCGATATATCTCAATTGAAATCTTAAAAGAAATTGGCTTCGATGAAGTGAAGATTTCCCGTAACCTTGTTAACCATATCGATAGTGATAACCAACGTTTCAACTCTTTGAAACAATTACTCTTATTAATCAACCGTTTCGATATGAAAGCTTCTATCGTCGGTGTTGAAAACATTGACCAATTCTTACTCATCAAAGAAGTTGGTGTTGATGTCTTATTACAAGGCTTCTACTTCTTCAGACCATTAGAAAAACAAGCTTTAATTGAAACATTAAGAGGCACTAATAGATTTAAGAAAGCCGATGAAGAATAATTCTTCATTAGCCAATTAAGAAGTCTTCTTCAACGTAGTGATATTTGCTTTGGTCATCAAAGCGCATTTTGCTACCCAATAATTGCAAGAAAGTAATAGGGCCGAGTCGACCAATAAACATCAATAAAATGATGATAATTTTACTGCCATAACTTAAGTGAGGAGTGACACCCGCAGTAACGCCAACAGTACCGAAAGCGGAGAATACTTCGTAAATAAGGGCACTGGCTTTTGTACTTTGTAATCCTAATGCGGCGACATCCATCTTAGATTCAAAGGCATAAATACCAATGAAACTAATGAAGATAACGGAAACACCAAGAATAACTAACGACATCGCCTTAACGATAACTTCGTTAGAATATCTTCTATGGAATGAAGTCACTTTACGACCAGTTAAATAGCAAATCATCGCAAGGACAATAATATATAAAGTAGTGGTCTTAACACCACCTGCGGTACCGAGTGGGTTACCACCGAAGAACATTAAGAAACAAGAGAAGACTTTATTAACCACGCTTAACTTATCTTGATCAATAGTGGCAAAGCCCGCAGTTCTACATGTCACTGATTGGAATAAAGCGTCAAACGGACGTTGGAATCCTTGACCAATCCAGAACACTAAGAAACCAGTGACAATTAAGATACCGGTCATTAATAATGAAATCTTTGTGAAGACACGTAATTGTGATAAGTTACGTTTAGCAAAGATATCCATCACAACAAGGAATGAGATGCCACCTAAAATAATCAAAAGCATGATGTATGAGCATAAATAGTAATATGCCCAATCTGGTAATGTATCGATAAAACCACCGTTACCTCTAATAAGAGAAGAGCTACCAAATAAATCAAAACCAGCGTTGTTATAAGATGAAATAGAAGTGAATAAAGAATTCCATAAGCCACTTCCAACATCATGAGAATAAGTTAAAAAGACTGGTAGACCTAATAAGAAACCAATTAATTCGCAAGAGAAGGAAATTAAGATAATCTTTCTTACGAAAGTGGTGACCTGCGCCATATCTTCGTTATTAACCATTAAAGAGATAAATAAACGGTCTTTAAATTGTAATTTATGGTTAAATAAAGTGAAAACGAAGGTGAATAAAGTAATAAAACCCAAACCACCAACTTGGATAAGTAATAGTAATATTAATTGACCTGCGAAAGTTAATTCACCAGCGATGCCTTGGTTAAAACAATTTAAACCAGTCACACAAGTCGCGGATGTCGCTAAGAATAAACAATCGATATAATTACCATAGTTATTTGCTGTTCTAGAAAATGGGAACATTAAAAGAACAGAGCCAATCAAGATGATGATGACAAATGAAAGAATAACTAGTAGGTAAGGATTAAGACGTTTCTTTTGATCTTTCATACCGATAGGTATAACCCTTTTATAAAAAAATAGCAAGTTTTTATGCTTGCTATTATTTTTTCATACAGTGGTGCGAGCGGGCTCGCAAAAAGAAAAGAGTGAATGTCATTCACTCAATTCCTTATACATAATGTCATGAACATAATTACATAATTCAGTGGCATTCATTGTGGAATAATCTTCGTAATATAAGACTTGGACAACCTTTAATTCCACTTTGCTAGAACGTGGAAATCTCTTATGAATTTGGCTTGTGCCTTTACAAGTCAAGATAACGATTGGACATTTAGTTTTAGTGGCAATATTGAAAGCGCCATTATGGAAGTCCGCTAAGATGACATGTTCTTCTTGACGACTACCTTCTGGATAAATACCAACACTTGAAGCACCTGAACCAATTAATTCAGCGGCTTTCTTGAACTGTTCAAGAGATTGCATCTTATCCACTCTATTGACTGGCATATAACCATTACGCCACATGAATCTACCCGCTAATGGAATCTTCATGTTGTCTTCTTTAGTGACAAAGGCTAAATCGTATTTACCTAAGGCTTGAGCAGTTAACATTGGATCGAATTTACTCTTATGGTTACTAACGAGTAAGAACTTTTCGCTTGGGATTTTATCTAAGCCAATTTTCTTCACACGAATATTAGCGTGGTTATTGATATAAGCGATACCACTTGTTAATAAGAAGTGGGCAAATTTAGATGGCTTTGTATAATTTTTCTTATAAGAAACAGTGAATCTACCCGCTAAATCAAAGAAGATCCAGGCGATTGCTAAACCACCAAAATAACCGGCGATAAATAAGACGATTGGACGGTAGAAGTCATACCACATTTGGACAGGCCAAAATGTGAATGCACTGACAATGGATAAAATAGCGCCAACGGCTACACAAAATATAGAAACAATCATATGTTAATTATTCAGCTTTAGCAGGTGGGACTAATTTGAGGGCTTTTGGACAGACTTCAACTTTGAATTCTTTACCACAAATCATTTCACCATCTACACAAACGTCAAAGTCTTTTGGAGAAACCATTTTGATTTCTTTAGCTTGACGATAAACGATTTTCTTTCTCTTTCTATCTAAATGCTTACCTTTGGTATATGTACCGATAATCATGCCTAAACCAAGGAATGTCATAGTCTTTAAAACACAGACATCGATTAAACCATCAGTGTTATCACTCTTTGGAGCACATTTGAATTGACCACCAACCCATTGACCTTGGGCTAAAGTCGCTAATAACATTTGTTTTTCGTTAAGTTTTTCACCATCAGCGAAAACTTCGATATCGTTGAAACGACCCCATTTCATCGCGTCATGCTTTAAAGCATAGTCATATGGGTTTGTACCTTCTTTAGCGTCTTTTGGTAAACCATGTTCTTTATAGTAGTTACCACGAGCACCGACGATGGCGTCAAAACCAAAGTTAATAACGTTGATGGAATACATTGGTTCTCTTAAAGAAGCACCAGAGATTTTGCTTAAGTCAACTTCGATTGGTTGAGCGTTAATTAATGGTTTGAAGTCACGATATTTTTCAACGTTTTCATTTGTGACACCATAGATTTTAACGAAGTCATTACCTGTACCAGTTGGTAAGATAGCGAGTTCAGCGTTATCAAAATCAACCATACCGTTGACTGCTTCATTAACAGTGCCATCTCCGCCACAAGCATAAACTCTCACTGTGTCATTAGCGTTCTTCTTTAAATAACCCTTTAAGAATTCAACGACTGCACGTGGACCTGTGGTCTTGTATATTTCGTAATCTAATCCTTCAAAGCTTTCTTTGATTTTCTGTTCAAAGGCTGCGCCGCCATCATTTGCCTTACCTGCGACCGGATTAAAAATAATTAAATGTTTCATTTTGAAGTTCCCTCTTTCAAACAAGAAAAATATACCACACTAAGAAGAATATAAAAAATATATTTTTTCGCTAGAGAAAAAGACATTTAACAAAACCATCCATATTGTTTACAATAGAGGCAGCCAAAAAGTTTAGTTTGTTAGAGGAAATAACAAACATTCAGAAGTGGCTTAAGATTAGTTAATCAATATGGAAAAATATTATAAACAAGCAAAAGAAGCATTAAACAATCATCAAGTAATTGCCTTTCCTACGGAAACAGTGTTTGGCTTAGGTGTCTTTTATGATGATGAAAAGGCTTATGAATTATTGAATAAAATCAAGAGAAGAAAAGAAGACAAACCATATACCTTAATGCTCCATGATTTAGAAGAGATTAATAAGTATGCCTTCATAGAAAAATCCTTATTAAATGCACTTAAAAAGTTCATGCCTGGGCCAGTGACACTTTTGCTCAGGTGTAAAGAGTGCGTGCCTGGGTATGTGACGCATAACACAGGCGTGATAGGGGTCAGAATCCCATCTAATAAGGAAGCATTAGATTTACTCAAATACTTAGAAAAACCATTATTAGTGCCTTCCGCTAATAGGGCGGATCAAAAACCAGCAATGAATGATAAGGAAGTTAAAGACATCTTCAACAATGAAGTCGCGGTTATCATTCCTGGTCAATCAGTCGGGGGACTTCCTTCCACAATCATTGATTTAACAGGTGAAGAAATCAGACTTGTTAGACAAGGACCAATAACATTAGAAGATATTAAAAAAGCCCTTTAGGGCTTTTCTTCTAATCTGTGAAGTCTTTATCTTCAACGATATAGAATGTGTAATCCGGATACTTATTCTGCAAAGTATCATGTATTTCCTTGATGAGTCTAGGAGCATCTTTATCTTTAAAGTCCACGATAACATCAAATGAAATAGCTTTTATCTCTTGGTCACAATAGAAACCATGAATTTGTTTAATCGTTGGGTGTTGTAGAACAACTTGCTGGATATCGTTTCTAATCTTATTGATAAGTGGATCACTGTTATTAGAGGCATAAATACCAATTGTCATAATGATGCCAAACTTCTCATAAACTTCACCAGCGATTTTTCTTGTTAATGGGTGAATGTCTTTCGCAGTCATCTTATCATCAACTTCGATATGGATAGAACCAACGCCTCTATCTGGACCATAGTTATTAACGATTAAATCATAGGCGCCTTTAACTTCAGGATTTTCACACACTAAATGTTTAATCGCATCACTAGTTTCCTTGCTCGTACGTTCACCAATAATAGATGATAATGACTGTCTTAAAACATCAATACCAGACTTAATCATGAATAGGCCGATGACAACACCAATATAACCTTCAATATTAACCTTCCCTTGTGATGCAAGAGATACGACAATTGCGACGAGTGTACCTAATGATAATAGGGCGTCAAATAAGGCATCAATACCTGAGCCTTTTAATGCTTCACTATTTACTTTCTTACCAACGAATCTAAAGTATAAGCCAAGAACGATTTTTACTAAGACCGCAACACCGATAAGCACTAATGAAAGAACATCAAAAACTGGCTCTCTCTTTTCAATGATGCTGACGATTGATTCAAAAATCGCACCAGAACCAGCGATGAGAATAATAACACTAATAATTAAACTGGTAAGGTATTCAACTCGACCATGTCCATAAGGGTGTTTAGCGTCTGGTTTCTTTTGTGATAATTTAGTGCCCACAATGGTGATGACACTAGATAAGGCATCACTTAAGTTATTAATCGCATCCATGATGATAGCGATACTACCAGCGATAAAGCCAACAAATGCTTTAAGCGTGACTAAACCAAGATTGGTGAGAATACCAACAATGCTAGTTCTAACAATGACGTTACTTCTATTATTTGCCATAAAAACCGTTGAGGACCTTATGCAATAATTGATAAAAAACTATTGCTTCTTCTTTCTCTAAACATACGCATTTAGCGATTTCAGGTGGCACTTCAAGAGCCTTCTTTTTAAGCTCGTATCCTTTATCAGTGACAATGACCACTAATTCACGGCCATCTTTATCGCTTTTATTCTTTATAATATAGCCCTTCTTTTCTAACTTATTCAAGAGCGGTGTTAAAGTTCCTGAATCAAGGTATAGTTTTTCCCCTAATTCTTTAACAGTAATATGATCTTTTTCCCATAACGCTAATAAGGCTATGTATTGGGTATAAGTTAAATCCAAAGCACTTAATAAAGGTATATAGCGGCGGACGATTTCCTTACTCGCTACATAAAGCGGAAAACAAATCTGATTATCAAGTTTTAATAACTCTTCGTTTTTCATTTTATTTGCCTAAAGCATTAACGATTGATTCTTCAATATCTTCTGGCTTAACAGTTGGTTCAAATCTGCCTAAGAAAGTGCCATCTCTACCAATTAAGAATTTGGTGAAATTCCATTTAACTTTCTTAACCTTCTTTGATTCATTTTGAGATTCTAAATAAACGAATAAAGGATGGGCATCTTTGCCATTAACTTTAATCTTTTCAAATTGTGGGAATTGAGTGTTATATCTCAATGAACAAACTTGATGAATCTCTTCAGAAGTTCCTGGAGCTTGGGCTAAGAATTGATTGCATGGGAAGTCTAAAATGACAAAACCTTGATCTTTATATTTTTCGTATAAAGCTTCTAAGCCTTCATATTGTGGAGTGAAGCCACATCTTGTTGCGGTATTAACCACAAGGATAACTTGTCCTTGATATTGCTGTAATGAAACGTTGTTTCCTAAGTAATCATTTGCTGAGAAATCGTAAATATTCATAATTATTTCCTCCATAATAAATTGTATACAATCTAATTTTATTTGCAAGAAAAAAGACTCTTTAGTTTCGAGCCTTTACTTCTTTGAGAACACTAATGCAGGTTTACCAATGACCACGCGAGTGTTACTTGGTACATCTTCAAGAAGGAAGACGTTACTACCAATTGTGACATTATCACCAATCTTAATCGGTCCTAGTAAAGAGGCGCCAGCATAGATTGTGACATTATCACCAACTTGAGGGTGTCTAACAACGCCTCTCATTTTTTCAGCGTTGCTTAAAGAGACCGCTCCAAGAGTCACACATTGATAGATCTTCACTCTTTTACCAATAGTGGAGGTTTGACCGATAACAGTGCCTGTTCCATGGTCAATAAAGAATGGATAATCAATGACTGCGCCTGGATGGATATCAATACCAGTTTGAGAATGCGCTAATTCAGAGAAGTAACGAGCGTGTACTTTATAGCCTAATTTATATAATACGTGTGAGATACGATAAGTAGCGATGGCTTTAAAACCAGGATAAGCCATCTTGATTTCATCTAAAGAAGAAGCAGCAGGATCACTATCAATAAAGAACTGTAAATCTTCTTTTAAAATGCCTTTAATGATATCTAATTCATTCTTAAAGACAACAAAAATATCTTTATTTTCTTCGATAGTGCGATAGAAAAGTTCTTCTAACTTGTCACCAGTATCATTACAAATGACATAAGAGAAGGAATTATCTAATAGTTCACCTAAATTATTTTTGCAAATCATATTTCGTTAGAATTGTGCCATATTTCATTATAAATTACAAATGATAAGAATGTAAAAAGATGATACAATAACTGTATAGTTACTATTGGAGATTACTCTCATGATTAAAAAAAGACATTTCTACATTGTGATCGGTATCTTATTGGCCGGTTTTATCGTTGGTTCATTTTTAGATTTACAAATTAACCAAGCTATTTATTCTCAAGGTAATATGTTTGGTGTCATCATGGCATCATTTGGTACATATCCTTGTTATGCAGGATTATCATTTGCTGCAGGTGGTCTTTTAATCACCTCTGTTAAGAAAAAAGACTTACACATTATTTGGAGAATCGTTTCATGGGGCTTAGCGGCATTAGGCTATGGCTTATCTGTTTGGCTTGGCTCTAAAGATGTTCCTTCCGTTAATGGTTTTAATAACGAAGCATTAGAGATGCCTTTCGTTCTCGCAAATATCTTTGTTTTTGCTGGTTTTACCGCTCTCGGTTTTATTGTGTGTAATAAAGGCGATGAAAATAAACTATGGATGTCTTTAATGGTTATGGCAATCATCTTCTTATTAGCATTGCTACCAACAAGCTTCTTAATCAAATTAGTGCTCCATCGTCCACGTTATCGTTTCGTTGTTAATAGTGGTGAAATTGCTTTCCACAATTGGTGGGAATCTTATGGTGCCTATAAAGAGTACATTGAAGAAGGCCATACCTTATATGGTCACCTCATTACGAAAGAAGAATTCAAATCATTCCCAAGTGGTCATTCAGGTAGCGCTGCAATCATGATGATGGTTCTTCCATACTTATCAATCTTCTTTAAGAAATTGAAGGGTAAAGAAACAATGATGTTCTACATCGGTTTTGCTTGGACATTATTAATGATGTTCTCCAGATTGTTAGTGGGTGCGCACTTCTTAACTGATACATGCATGGGTGCCCTAATTGTTGTCGTCGTGTTCTATATTGGTCATGAAATTGCCACTCGCAAAGGCTTTATCTATAAGGATGAATATCACCCACAGCAACAAGAATCAGTTCAACAATAATTTGTAGGATATATTAAAATGAATAAAAAACTAGCTTTATTAGCAACATTACCAGCCTTGCTACTATCTTCATGTAGTTTCTTTCAGTTCTTTGAATCTGATGAAAAAACAGTGGATTTATATGTTTTAGACATGATCGCCGGTGAAGAGAATCCTCAGCTAAGTGATGCTCGTATTGGAAATATTGATTTACGTTTTAAAAACGGTGAAAAATATGTGCCATATATTTCTTTGGAACAATACGCTGCAATCTATAAGAAATTCCTTAATCCAAAAGTGGTCAGTGAAGTGGCTACTGAAGGTTTTGCGACATCCTGGAAAATAGAATTAGATAACTCTTTACTTTTTTACGCTGTTTTTTCACCAATTGAAAAAGAAGTTTTAGTCGCTGGTGATTTAAATAGCGCTTTAAAGTCTGGCGAAGGTGGTATTCAACCAGCTTATGATGTCTTAAATTATGGCGCTAAAATGAACGCCTCTTTTGAACAAGTAGGAAAGAATAACTACGCTACTTATACATTTGAGGATTGCGACTTTGGTTATTTTAGAGATGGTGGAGAATTATATATGCCTTTAGGTCTTTTAGACCTAGCATTATGCGAAGCTACTACTCTTTATGTTACATATAACTATCGTAGTTTATATGCTTCCACTAATCCTGATGACTTTGCGCAATTGGCGTTTAGAGATGGTATTTCCTATAGCACTGTCGATGATCAAATGGTGCGCGCCGTTAATGGTGCTTCTATGCCTGATTACTTAATCAATTACAACGCCAGTTGCTTCTTATTTGTGATGCAAAACTTCTATGGCTTAAGAGACCACTTTGGCATCAAGAGCATGAAGAAATATTATCAAGAAAACAATTTGTATAATGACTTCTATTCAGCTACTCCTAGCACAAGAGCATTAGCGTTCTCTCAAGCTATCAATATGTTCGATGACAATCACTCCGCGATTATTAGCGTTAACCAAGCATGGGGTGAAACCGCAAGAGCGCAATACGCTAAAGGTATTCTTGCTAGAAACGCTTTGCAAAAGCGTCTTCAAGTTTTACGTAGAGAAAAATATCAAGGCACTAATTCCTCATATGAACCTGTTGAAGGTAATACCAAATATAGTAGTGATGGTAAGACTGTAATGTTCTATTTTGATTCATTTAAATATGGTACAGAGGACGAAGTCTTTGATAGTAACGGCCAAGTCAAAAGAACAGCCTTCAGATATGATACTTTCTGTTTATTCCGTGATGTTTTTAGTGACATAAACAGTCACTCATCAGTCGAAAATGTCATTATTGATGTTTCTTTAAATGGTGGTGGCACCCTTGGTGTCATGATGAAACTATTACCATTCCTTAGTAAGGATAATAAGGCTATCGCTAATTTCTACGATAGCGCTAATGGTATTGTTTATAAATATGAAAGCGTTTCTGACATTAATGGAGATAGAGCATACAACACTAACGAATCATATGGTAACAAATATAATTTCTATATTTTGACTTCTGATTGTTCATTCTCTTGTGGCAATGCTTTCCCATGTTATGCGCAAGAAATGGGCGTCAAAATCATCGGTGAAACTTCTGGTGGTGGTGAATGCGCAGTTGGCATCCATTATTTACCAAATAGTCAATATATCTATCACTCTTCTAATCTCCACCTTGGTTCCTACAATAGCCAAACCAAGGAATTCAAAGGTTTTGAAGATGGTGCTACACCTGATATTCCATTGACGGAAAACAATAAACCAATGTGCACCATTGATGATAGAGGACAACCAGTTTTTAACATTCCTGAAGGATTTTATGATATTGATGCTTTAAGCGCAAAAATCGCTGGACACAATAACTAGTAAAAAAGGAATTATTAAAAATAAAGTTGTAAAATTCTTTATTGCTCTTATAATTTTTGTTGTATAACACAAAAGGGAGATATCGCATGGAAAATAAGTATCTTAAACTCCATTCACTTCTCAGAATGGCTGCTGCTCTTATCGCGTTAATCACCTTTATCTCAATGTTCATCACGAAGCAAGTTGTTCATAGTGAATACCCAAATGATGTATTCCTAATGTGGAACGAAGCCTTCTTCGATGATGTTGACACTAAAGGTACAGTTCTTGGCTTTATTGGTTATTTATTCGTCTTATTCGGAGGACTCGCAGGTTTAGCCTTTGTATTCATTGACGAACTTATCGGTAAAGATCTCACAAAGAAATTATCATTTATTGCCGCAGGCGTTATTGCTGTTGGTGCTGTCATGATGTTATTAACAGGCGTCTTATATAGAGGCATGAACAGTGATGGCCTTGGCATTAAATACTTTGTCTTAGGTGCAGGACCAATTGTCTTCGCAATCTTATCATTTGTTGCCGCTGCTTGTAACGCTGCTGCTCCAATCTTAGAAGATAAGGGCTTATAATTTTAATCAAAACTAGCAAAAACCAGCCACAGATGAGCTGGTTTTTTCTTTATTACACTTGTAACAATTTGTAAATAACCACAACTGATTATTATTGTTATAATGGAGTTGAGGTTATACATATGTACACTTTATACACTGATACTGATACCGATATCACGCCAGAAGTAGCGGCTAGATACGGTTACAAACTTATTTCTATGCCTTACACAATTGATGGGCAAGAAATTCGTCCTTACGTTGATTTTAAGGAATTTGATTACAAAACTTTCTATAACAAATTAAGAGCGGGTACTATTCCAACCACAAGTGCTCTTTCTCCAGTGGAATACATTAATTACTTTGAACCAGAATTTGCCGCGGGCAATGATATTCTTTATGTCCATTTCTCCGCTGCGATGTCTGCAACATTTAACTCTCTCCGTTTAGCGATGGAAGAATTAAGTGAAAAATATCCAGAAAGAAAACTTACTCTCATCGATACCAAAGGTATTACCTTAGGTAGTTATAACATCTGCTTAAGCATTGGTGAGATGTATAAAAATGGTGCTTCTATTGAAGACATCCAAAAATGGGCCTCTACTGAAGTTGATAAAACAGCCTTCTATTTCTACGCTGATGACTTAAAGTTCTTCGGTAAAAGTGGTCGTGTTTCTGGCTTTGCGGCATTCTTTGGTAACATCATTGGTTTAAAGCCAATCATCTACATTGGTGAAGATGGTAAGATGGCTACTAAAGATAAGTGTCGTGGACGTAAACAAACATTACAAAAACTCTTACAATACGTTATTGATTTAGAAGATGACATTAAAGGTCATAGAGTGATTATCGCTCATACCGATGCTTTAGAAATTGCTGAAGAATTTGGTGCGATGCTTAAAGATCACTTCGGTCAAGACCTTAACATTGAATATGAAGTGGTGAATCCAACTGCTGGTAGCCACTGTGGTCCTAACGCGATGGGCGTTAGTTTCCACGCTAAGCATAGATAAAGATATGGCGCTAATAAGCGCCTTTCTTTTTGCTTATAAAATGCTATTATTATTTTGTTATGCAAAGATTAATTATCATTACAGGTGATTTAGCCGCTGGTAAATCAACTCTCGCCGCTGCCATAAGTGATTCTTTAGGTATTCCTTATATCATTAAAGACACTCTTAAAGAAATAGCGTGCGATAATATCGGCTATCAAACGCGTCAAGAAAATAGACAGCTATCAATAACTGCTACGCAAGATATGATCTATTTCTTTAAGCAATGCGCTCTTGTGGGTAATGACTTAATCTTAGAAGCTAATTTCCGTACAGAAGAATTATTAGAAATAAAAGGTCTTGCCGATGAATATAACTACAACGTAGTGTTACTTATTCTTACCGGCGATATTCCATTACTTTATCAAAGATTCTTGGATAGATTACCAAATAGACATATTGCGCATCGTTCAATGAATCTAGACTATTCTTTAGAAAGATTCTCCGATTATATTAATGAATTAAGAGATCAAGACTTTGTCTTCACCCCTAATTATTTAGATATGTCTAATCTTGATGAAGATGAAGTGACTGAAGAAGCTCTTCAAATCATTAATGATGAATTAGGAAATTAATATGCAATCAATCAAAAACGTCTTTTATATTGGCCATGGTCCAAGTAGTTCACATACGATAGGGCCCACTAATGCGGTTAGATATATTCTAGAAACATATAAAGATATTGATAGTATTAAAGTCACATTATGTGGTTCTTTAGCCTCCACTGGTAAAGGCCACTTAACTGATTACATTATTGATAAATATTTAAAAGGTATTAATCACCGTATTGTTTTTGACGCTAGAAAAAAGACTAAACACCCTAATACGATGATCTTTGAAACTACATTAAAAAGTGGCACTAAAAAGAAAGATGTTATTGCTTCCATCGGCGGTGGTGCGATATCGATAAATAAGGAAAAGAAGCAAGACGGTAGTGATTTATATCCACATCACACCTTATCTGAAATCATGCATTATTGCCGAGAATATGGTTATTCTTTATGGGAATATGTTTTATTCCATGAAGGAGAAAGTATTCTCTCCTATATCGATGAAATATATAGCGCTATTAAGGAATCAGTCCAACGTGGCATCACTGCGGAAGGCGAACTTCCTGGTGAACTACATGTTAAAAGAAAAGCTAAAGTCATGTATGAAAACATGTTTAAAGAGCATAAGGAAAATGATATCCAAACTAACGTCGCTATTGCCTCATTTGCTGCGAGTGAAGAAAATGCTGCTGGTGGTGTCATAGTGGTGGCTCCAACTTGTGGTAGTGCGGGTGTTATACCAGGTGTTGTTAAATATCTAGAAATGAAGAAAGTTCCTTATGAAGATATTCGTAAAGGCTTCTTAGT
>CAMVBL010000020.1 GCA_947165725.1 uncultured Caryophanales bacterium
ACAGGGATGACTAAGATATTAGTCGCACCAACACATGGAGCAGATGAGAATTTATAAGCATTATACTTGATGTAGTCTTTATAATTGTATGATGCCTTCTTTGCCTCTAAAGCACTTGGTTCTGGAGTGGAACTTGAAGAGGACGAAGAAGATGATGTACTAGTTGGTTTTGAGCTAGAGCTGGAGCTTGATGATGGCTTGCTACTTGAGCTGGAACTAGAAGAACTACTACTAGATGAACTCGATGAACTGCTGGAGCTAGATGAACTACTAGAACTACTTGAACTAGAGCTAGAGGAAGAACTACTACTGGAGCTACTAGATGAGCTTGAGCTACTGCTAGAAGAGGAACTGCTAGAACTTGAACTGGATGAGGAACAACTAGATGAGCTACTGCTCGAAGAACTTGAACTAGATGAACTACTAGATGAACTGGATTCACTAGAAGAGGAACTTGTAGAAGAATCACTACTAGAAGTATTATCGCTTGAAGAATTATCGCTTGAAGAAGATGGGCTATCGCTTGATTCATCACTTGAAGTTGATGGATCTACTGATTCAGTGGATGTATTTGTACTTGTTGGAGTATAGTTTGGATCACCACCAAAGGTAAAAGACCACGATTGACAGCCACTTATAGCGGTCACCGCAGTTAATGCGAATGCAAATGCTAATAATTTCTTCTTGTTCATATAATAGAGTCCCTTTTCGACAGTGTATTTAACACTGGGGGTTTATTATAACATTTTGAACTTTAAATGAAATGAAAATATTTTCTCTATCATTATGATAGCATGTCAAAGCTAAGAAAAAGGAGAGCTAAAGCTCTCCGTTATTTATGCAGTTGGAACTCCGTTAATGGAATAGACGTATGTAAGGTTATCAAATTCTGGAGTATTTGAGTTATAGAAGAAGGCTCTACCGAAGATGATTAATTCATCACCGATTTGTAAATCATTAACGCTATTCCAAGTACCATACTTATTGCCTTCAGTTTTCTTTAGATAGTAAATCATGATTTCAAAATCAGTGCCGGCATCTTTAATGTAAACCTTGCTCATATCACCTTGGCTTGATACAAAGGCTGCTTGTCTGCTGACAACACCTTTATAGTACATGGAGATGGAACCCGCAGCGGAAGCGCTTGAACCTGGATGTGTATAGGCATATTCAAGAGCTTCTTGCACTGTTCTTGGATCTTCAAGTGTACCTTGATGTCCGGTTTCAATTGGGATTGCACCATATCCACCATCAGCGATGAAACGATTTAATAAGTCTCTAGCATAGACACCACCATTTTCGAATTTAGCAATCACATTAAGTGATGTGTAATAATCGACTGTATATGTATCAGTTACTAAGTAATATGTCGTATAGTCATCAATATTGTAACGGATAGATTCACCATAACTTGACCATTTGGTGTAGTAATTGGAGTTACCGGTGATGAACTGCGTGTTTCTTAAATTTCTACCCGAAATAGAACATAAAGAGACATCGTTATCAAATGGGAATAAAGTATATAAATCCGCATAGGTGACATCACCTTGTGGTAGGTTAGAACCACGGCAGGAAATATAACCACCACCGAGGATGAGATTATATTGACTTCCCCAGGTAGTATTACCGTAGTCATAATATAAATCTGCAACTGTTTGTTTTAATTCAGAAGCATATCTATTAGTGTCGTTATAGCCACTGACATCATAGGCAAATTGATATTGATTTTTATATTTATCAAAGATGGCTTTTGTTTCAGCATCTTCAGCGTAATTACGATATGGTGAAGTGCTGTTATATAAGTCATAGCTCACAGGAGTGTTAACTGTGTATGTGCTATTGGCTAAGTTAAGATCAACGGTAATACGATAGAAGTTTTCATTATAGGCATTAGATTGAACGTGATAAACACCACCAGCGTCAACATCCACATATTTATTATGTGTATGACCTTCTAAGACTAAGTCAACGTATTTACCAGTGCTGAGTTCTGTATCATAATCACCATCGTTATAAGAACCATGAATGGAATAGATAATGAAATCACATTTTTCTTCGTTTCTTAATCTAGTGGCTTCCGCTTTAACTAAATTAGTTAATGTATAGCCAGTAGCAAAAGTAATATCCGCTACTTTGCTTCTAGAGATAGAAGAATAGCAATTACCAATGGCACCGATAACACCAATCTTAGCGCCACCACGTGTAAACGTTGTGGATGGAGATAAATAGTTAACTCTTTGGTTATTACTTCTATATAAAACGTTAATGCCTAATGTTGGGAAGTTAGCGAGTTCTTGATTGCTAACAACGTATTCTTGTCCCCAGTCAAATTCGTGGTTGCCAACAGTCATGGAAACAAAATCCATAGAATTCATCCATTCTGTAACAATGTTACCGCGTGTAAGACCACTTTCTACAGAGCCTTGCCACATATCACCTTGAGAAATAAAGATTGATGTCGCAGGTGTAGAAATCTCTTTTAATAATGTTGTGGTTTTGCTTAAGCCTAAACCCTTACCTTGTGTATCAATGACATTACCATGTGTATCATTAAAGGCAAAAATATCTAAAGATACATTAGTCGGTCTTTGACTTGATGATGAACTTGATGAAGATGATGAAAGGCTAGTAGATGAACTGCTGGAGCTTGAATAGCTGGAGCTAGATGAACTACTAGAACTACTACTGCTCGAAGAACTGCTAGAAGAAGATTGACTGCTACTAGAAGAACTTGATGATGATGAGACGCTACTTGAACTAGATGAACTAGAGGAAGAGCTTATAGAACTACTTTTTGATGTAGAAGTATCTATTTCACTACTCGATGTGACTGTATTAGATGAGGAAACACTGCTAGACGAGTTGCTTCCACTATTTTTAGAAAAGTCACAAGCGCTGACGCACACTGCCATAAGCATAAATGCGCTTATTAAAATACTTTTCTTTTTCATAAAAAACCTCTCGCTAATATTAAACAAGAATTAATAAATGCTTTCAATGACAAATTATTACGATACTATCTTGATATTAGCGGCGGGCACGTCCTGTGGTATCGTAATATTTACTTTTATCGATATACATTAACTCTTCTGCTTTTCTAAGCGCTTCTTGGAAAGTTGTTTCATTAGACTTTTTATCAATGAAGCAAGTACCAATCGCCGCGGTATATTGGCCTTCACGCATCTTTTCTCTAATTTTAGTGGCTACTTCATCAAGTTGTTCAATCTTTCCTTGGAACATAAGAATAGTGAATTCATCGCCACTGACACGATATGCACACATGATGGATTGATCAATACTACTTTCAAAAACCTTCGCTAAGGAGATAAGAGCTTCGTCCCCTGTTTGGTGACCATAGTTATCATTAACGAATTTCAATTCGTTCATATCAATCATAATCACACCATTAACGATATCTTGATAACGGGATAAGTCTTCTAAATATGTCCTTCTATCATAGAGATTAGTTAAAGGATCTCTAGAAGAGTTAATAGTCATAATAAAGATATAGTTAACCATCGCACATATTTCACAAACGATGTTAAGTAAGTCATTTCTTGTAGTAAGCATTTCTGCGGCAACAGTGGCTAAAACTAAGACCACACACATGATGATAACCATACCATCACGGCGGTGCTTACCATGAAATCTCACAGTAGAAACATAAACAGATACGCCTAAATAGAATAAACATATAGCGTGAGAAATAAAGTTAAGGAATGTTCCTCTCATAAATGAAGCACTGACACCATCATCATTCATTTGATAATAGAATACTAGCTTAGCTAAAGGCTCTACTTTCATAAAGATAACTGGAATGAGATAGACAAGTAAATTCGCTAATAATGGAATGGTCACTAATAGGTAGAACCCACGACCACGTTTAAATTCCATATTAGTGAGTAAAACGAAAATATATAACAAGATTGGTCTTAAGATATAACCAAGTGAGGTAAAGACTGTACCTACTTCAGGTAAGCCTTTAGCTTGGGAATATTTTTCCATAAAGACCACGACTGAAAGAATTAGAACAATCAAAGTGAAAACTAGAAAGAAGATGCTTTCTTTTTTTCTGACACGTAAGTTTCTTATAGCGAGAAACCCCATGACGATTGAAATAGTAAATAATGGAATGTTAATAACAAAATATGAACTGATATCCATAAGTTTCCCAAATACTTGTGTGTATTTTATCACTTGATACAAAAATTGTATATATCTTTGATTTTTGTTAATAAAAATCATATTTTACCGCTTTTAAATAACCACGATTTTTTAAGTTTATTTTGATATAGACACGATTTTTATTAGTAACATCACTAAAATAGTGTATAGTGAAAGTAACAGATATAGAATTGTGTAACGTTCTATTACGGAGATTACATATGGGATACACTAAGGAAGATATCCACCAAATTGTGGAGAAACAAAGAGAGTTTTTCTTATCTAATCAAACTCTCGATATTTCGTTTAGAAAAGAACAATTAATAAAATTAAGAAATGCGATTTCATCTAATCAAGAAGTCTTAGAAAAGGCTTTATTTGAGGACTTAGGTAGGAGCGATGCTGAAGCATATTTCTGTGATATCGGTGATGTCATCATGGAAATTAATGAATGCATACACGGGCTTAAGAAATGGAGTAAACCTGAAACTCATTTCTCAGGATTAGCGTGTTTTCCTAGTATCTTCACTAAAGTGTATAAAATGCCATATGGTGTATCTTTAATCATCTCTCCTTTTAACTTCCCTGTTTTATTATCAATTGGAGTATTAGCCGCCTCTATCGCGGGTGGTAACACCGCTTTGATTAAGGCGAGCAGTAAATCAAAAGCCACTACTCAAGCTTTAAAAGAAATCATCGCTAACACTTTCAGTGAGAACTATATCACTGTTATTGACGGTGGTCATGATGTCGCAGATTTCTGTTTAGAAGAACGTGTTGATAAGATCTTCTATACTGGTTCCCCTAATGTTGGTAAACACGTTATGGAAATGGCCAGTAAGAACCTCACTCCCGTCACTTTGGAATTAGGAGGAGAAACCGGTAACTGGTGTATCGTTAGAAAGGACGCTAATCTCAAAGATGCAGCGAGAAAAATAGCCTTCTTTAAGATTTGTAATTCTGGACAAATTTGTATCAATATTAACCAAGTAGCAGTCGCCACTGAAGTAGCGGAACAATTCATTAGCGAATTGAAAAATGAGATTATCCGTCAAATTGGTGAGCAAGCTTATCTCAATCCAGAATATCCAAAATTAATTGCTCAAAGAGCGTATGAGAATATCGCTAATGAGGCAGAACAATATCGCGATAGAATCATCTTTGGTGGAGAAGGTGATATCAATACTTTGAAATATTCTCCAACTATTATCTATCCTGTGGATATTGATGAACCAATTGCGAATCATGAAATATTTGGACCACTACTTCCTATCGTTCCATTTAACGATAATGAAGTTGATAAATTATTAGACACTATTGCTAGAAGAGAGCATGGTTTAGCCTTCTATATTTTCACTAAGAATAAGAAATGGGCTAAGAAAGTCATGCAAACACAACAATATGGTGGCGGCTGTATTAATGAAGTCTGCTTGCACCTCATGGTTAAGGGTGTGCCATTTAATGGTACAGGCCATTCAGGTATGGGTGCCTATCATGGGGAATGGGGATTTAGAGAATTCACCCATCCTTCGACCGTCTTATTTGGTAAAACAAAGATGAATCTCTCTTTAAGAGAACATCCATATACTCCAAAGAAAAAGAAACTGTTTTCTAAGTTTCTTAAATAGGTGAACGTTATGATGCCATTAATTCCAATTATTATTCTTATTTGCGCTGGTGCGGTTCTACTTTTCTTCTTCCTAAAAGAAAAAGTTAAAGCTTATTCCGTTAAAGCAGTAATGTTTAAAGCTGCTGCTTCTATTTGCTTTGTGGGTGTTGCAGCGGTTTCATTATTCGCTAAAGGGTACCATGCTTTGTCGATATTTGTAACTTTAGGCCTATTTTTCGGCGTTTTAGGCGACATTTGGCTTGATTTCAAATATGTTTTCAAGGAACACGATAAAATCTTTACATACGCTGGTTTTATCTCATTTGCGTTAGGACATGCTTGTTATATCAGTGGCATGTATCTAGAATTCTTTAACGGACAAAGTCCTTTATATATCATTCTTCCACTTGTGAGTGGTTTGTTAATAAGTGTCTGCAATCTATTTATCGCTAAGCCAATGAAGTTAGATTACAGTGGTTATAAAGTCATTAGCATCATCTATGGTTTCTTCCTATTTAGTATGACATTATCCGCGTTAAGTCTTTCTATTATGATGGGCTTTCATAATGTCACTTTAATCATGATCTTTGTGGGTGGCCTATTATTCACTATTTCTGATTTGATTTTAAGCGGCACATATTTTGGCAAAGGAAAAGAAAGACCGGTTGATATTATTACCAACTCGGCCACTTACTACGCTGCCCAATTTGTTATCGCATTAGCGTTGTTCTTTATTTAATTTGCGTTTCTCTTTTTCAAGATTGTTATTATAGATCCTCACTAGTGTTGGAAGATTATATTTTAGTATGAACGCTGGAAGCGCAATTAATATCGCATTAACAATAGCGACAGGTAAACAAATTGTTAACCAAATGTTAGATTGACCAGTATACATTTTCCAGTCTAATAAGATGATAAGGAACGCTGCAGGAACACTGAATAAATGAATAGCGACACCATATCTAGCTTCTAAAATGAAACGCGAGACATATTCATTATCGAATGGATTAGCGAATTGGTTCTTATGAAAGCCAGTGAAACTACCTAATTCAGGAACATGTTCTTTCCACTTATTCACTCTTAAGAATTTATAGAATTTAAATTCTCTTGGACCTGTTTTGAAGATACCTTTATCTTTTGAAAACCATTTTTCTGGCATCCTACGGATGATAAAGGCTACGAGGCCATCAATCAGAACACTGATGACCACTAACGCTACAGTGAAAATGATATATAGCCAAAACTTATCCTGATATAAAGGATTAAAGAAGCAGTTTAGAGTAATGACTATTGTCATACAGACGAGAATAATAATTGAGTAAAGTAACATTATTTTTCCTCTGGTAAATATTCAAGTGGGACACCATACACTTGCTCATAGATTTCTTTGCAGCGTTTTTCGTTAAGTTCTTTCATATAGTTAACGTTTTCTTGCTGACTTAAATCTTCATCTGGATAGATCGGTTTTAAGAAATGAAGTGTATAGGCTTGGATAGGAGCGCCATCTTTATCAAGCTTATCGGTATCACGCATGGTGATAAATGTTGGAATAACAGGAACATTATTTTTGCTAGCAAAAATGAAAGCACCTTGTTTTAATGGCTTTGGCTTACGATAATTCCACCACATTGATTGTTCTGGATAAATTAAGATATAGTTACCCTTTTTAAGAATTGTGCTAATAGAAGCATATAAGTCTCTTAACACTGTTGGATTTGTGGCTAATGGTAATGTATAGCAGTTTCTTAAGAAGAAACCATATAAACCAGGCATTGTGTAATTACCTTCTCTGATGATTTTGAAGAGCTTTTTAGTTCTCGCATATTTCTTCATCGCTAAATGAAGAGGAATGCTATCAAATGGCGAGAAGTGATTCGCGGTGATAATAGCCCCACCTTTGACACTCTTAAGGTTTTCAATACCCTCATAGCCGTCGATTACAATATGACCCTTTTTAATCATGTGTTTGAAATAACGATTGGAATAGTAATTAGCCCACATGGTCTTAATCTTACTAGTCCATTTCTTTCTTAAGTAGTCAACGTCTCCTGGCATTAAGTGATTGAATGGAGGATCGTTTTCCACATCCACATCAAAGCGTCTACTTCTTTCAAGAGCGTTGATTTTATCAACGATAGCTTGTCTTTCTTCACTGAGTTTAGGAGCGATGGGCTCATCATTTCTAATTCTTTGGTCAATAGAAGGAACACGGACTTTTTCAGGTTCACCATTAATCTTATCGTGATATTCTTGGGCTTTTGAAGCTTCTAAATTACAGAAGGCTTTCACACCATCAACACCTTGAAGAATCTTATCTGTGACTTCTTGAGGAATAGCGTCTCTATTCTTAAGAATCATCTCTTTAACACCCGCGATTTCCGCGTATTTAAAGAATTCTTCTTCATACATGATGTTTTTTAAGTTCCAAGGTTTGAACATTAAGTTATAGTGAATTAAAGATGGGTTTTCCATTCTTTCCCCTAAGGGCATCACGTTCCACTTTGGTTCAATAAGAAGAGATTGACCTTTACATAAATAGTTAAAGACATCTTGGTCTTGGGCCACTTTGAAAGTGACTTTTTGTAATAAGTTAATGAATCTTTTTTCTAAACCAAATTCTCTAAGTTTCTTAAAGTTCATTAATAAGACACCAGCGTTAAAGTATTTGGTGTGATCCATCTCAATGACTTTTTCAACATAGTTAGAGAACTCACTATAGAGTTGCACAGAAGCATCAGGAATAGCACCCACGAGGTTATTACCTAAATCGGTGAAATAAAGTTTAGCGATATCATCTCTAACGACAATGTCACTATCAAGATATAAACCTTTATTAAATACTGGGAATAAATTAGGTAAGAATAAACGATAATATGTGGTAATTGTATAGTAGTCACGGACGTCTAATTTAATAGATAAAGAATGCACTTTCGCGGTGACATCTGTGAACCAAATGAAAATGTTTTTGTTGTTTTGATATTTACGTAAGATCTTCTTACTCTTACAGGATAAGCCGTCATGGAGCACGGTTAAGTGATATGTATATTTCTTGCTAGCGTGTCTAACAATACTAGCAATAGTAACTGAGAGATATGGGATATAGTTATCATCCACTGTGAAGAAGAGACGTACAACTTTTCGTCTAGCCATAAATAAAAGCCTCCTTTAGGCAGTAACAATAATAACAAATGACCATATAGAATTGATTCTATTTGTCTGTAACAGTCTCTACTTAATGAGTCTCAAAAAGTAGAACTGCCAAAAAACTATAGTATAGTCAGACTTTTTAGTCAAAGGTTTACCTGTTAACACTTTGTTACAATAGTAACATATGCGCATAATGTGCGCATATATGCGAGAGTATAAATTATGTTGACAGAATCAGACTTTTGTCGAAAAAGACTGACTTCGGAGTCAGGCTTTTCATACTTACTTAATAACAAACGAATCAAACACTGTATCTATTTTTTCTAATAATTCAGTGTTTACCGCACTACTTTTGTCTAAATCGATTGAAGCGATATATTGCTCTTTTATTTCATCAGGCAATTTACCTTTATACTCTTTTCTTAAATCACTTAATCCTTTTTCATATTCACCAGTTAAGGTTTCTGCTTCTAAGGTTTTCCAAGGTGTTCCATGATGAATACCCTCTAACTTAATCGCAGTCACATTTTCATAATGATCGTTAACGATATTGTCATATAGAGAATATGTTTTATAAGGAACTGTTTTATCTTCTGTTCCATGAATGACGATATAAGGAATATTTGGATTGTTCTTAATAGCACTTTCAGCGGATTGATGTATGTTAGCGCCCCAATGTAGGAATAAGCCTAATTCAAATGCTGGCTTTGTTAATATCATTGCTTTAGAAGTATTAGCTTCCACTGAACCATACATTAGTTCACTTGGAGTGTTATAAGCGGAGAATGAGGCCACCGCTTTTACACCATCGACCTTATTAGAGGCTGTAACCGCCCCATAGGCGCCCCAACTATGACCGATAAGGAAGATTGGTAATTCTTTAGTTTTATCAAGCTCTTTGACCTTATTTACTGCATTTACAACACAGTTGGTGGATTCATAAAGTGTTCTAATGCCTTTACCAGTACTACGACCACATCCTGTCATATCAAAAGAGAAGACAGTATAGCCATGTGTGACATAGTAATCTTGCATTTGTGACATATTAGCGTCTGCAAGATTCATCACGCCATGAGAAAACACGATGACTCCCTTAGGAGAAGGGTTTTCATATAAGTAACCAGTGAGAGTTTCTTTACCACATGGGAAAGTCACTACTTCTCGATCTTTTAATGATTCATAATCAGCGCGACATTTTTGTACACGATAAAAGTCTTGTTCTAATAAATCAGGATCACAGTTTCTGACATTAATAAAGCCTTCAGTGGCTACGAGTGTGCCTATAATGCCTAGACCAAAATAAAGAACAACCGCTCCGATAAGAGAGCCGATGATAATCTTCTTAGCTTTTTTGTTCATTGATGATGACCTTTTGTGGGCGTTTATTAATGCTCTTAAGTATTAGTTCACTGATGAATAGTAATAAGATGGATGAAATGATTGTGAAGACATAGATGAGAATAGTTACTAGCCACATTGGTTCAACCCATCTAGTGATATTCATTGCCCCACACATAAATGCTTGATTCATCAAATAGATGATTAAGGCTAACTTATCAGTGTATTTAAATAATGGTAATCCTTTGAATTTATTAAGAGGTTTAAGCACCATTAACATAAAGAATAAAGTTGCCACACCAAAGGTGGTGACAATAATATTGTTAACAATATCGTGAAGATGTTTTAAGAAATAGGCATCACCAAAGCTATATGTTTGGATGAGGATATACGCTCCTATTGAGGCTAATAGTATTAGTGTCCATAGACCTAGTGCTTTAAAACTAAATTTCTCTTCTGGATTAGTGAATGTCTTAAACCATTTCTTACCAATGTAATAGCCAATAACGTAAGTGACCGCAATCATGGCTGGGCCAAAGAAGAAGCCAACCGCTACTTCAATAGCAATCACACTAACCACCGCCACAACACTCCACTTATCATTACGTTGTAATACTGGAGTAATTAAATAGCAGATGATGATATAGGCAAGATAATAATAATTATCGACTTGAGTGATGATACGACCAAGATAGGCGCGATGAGTAGCAAACATCATCCAATCCCAACTGTTATTAATAGCCATATAGATAACATCCCAACTAGCAATAAACGCCACCACTATTAAAGCGGGAATCATTAACTTGATTAAATTACCAAGATAGAACTTCTTTTTATCAGTGATGAGCTTTTGTGAATATAAAAATCCTGATAAAGCAGTTAGACCTTGTACACCTTTACTTAAAAGCATTTCATATGGAATCGCTCTAGCGTAAAGAATATAGAAAATATGGAATTGCAATACACAAATCGTGGCAATAATTCTATATATAGAAATGTTATTAAATCTTTTCACAATATATATGATAATGTCTTTTTAAGATTAACGCTATAAGGAACAAAAAAGATGCGTTATAACCGCATCATTTTTAAACTATTTTGGCAGGGGTGACAAGAATCGAACTCGCATCAGCGGTTTTGGAGACCGTTGCACTGCCATTGTGCTACACCCCTAGCGCGCTTTGTTATTATTACATAAATAAATTAAATTATCATCAATTTTTATCAATATTTTTCCGACTTTATTAAAATATCGTTTTCATAAATTAGTCTGATTCTAAAATATGGCTCATGATTTATTAATAAAGGTAAGAATACTTTATCGCCTTCCCACATTGGGTAATTAAAGATGTCTTTAATTGGGATATAACGTAGTTCACCTTCGTTGCAATCAATGAGGTTACCATTATAATCAGTGATCTCGTAGATATACATCTTTTCAAAGTATCCATCATAGATGAAGTCTACTTCACCAGCGCATTTTAATGAATGAACATCTAATCCTGTTTCTTCTTTAACTTCACGAATAGCGCATTCATCTGGTGTTTCGTTATTTTCTAAACCACCACCAACACCAATCCACTTGCCTTTGTTGTAGTCGTTTTTCTTTTTGTTACGATAAAGAAGAAGATAGTTTTCATCTTTCTTTAAATAGCAACATGTTGAGTAGCGGTCATTTTTCATAGCACTATCATATCTTTTATGCTCTTCAATTAAAAGAAATGAATGTGTATAATGTAGATAACAAATCTTAAAAAATAAGGAGTAATCTATGAAATCTTCATTTAAGCACAGTGTTTTAATCTTAACGGCTTTATTTATGATGGGCTGCGCAAATTCAAATAGTCAGCCTGCAAGCTCAAATGCACCTATCAGTAGTTCTATCAAAGATGATTCTGTAAGCTACGATGCATTTAAAACGGAAGTTGATAAATTTGGTGATATTACATACACAAAAGCAGTATTTAAATATGAAATTACTGAAAAGATTGAAGGTACACCATTAGAGACTAGAGGCAGTTCTGAAACAGGCACTGTTACTTCTGTTTTAGAATTTGAAAGAACACCGAATGGTAATAATAAAGTTACAAACGACACGACTAAAACAACAGAGTCAAAAAAGCTTATACAAGGTTACCCTAATGACATTAAAGGCTGGTTTACATGGCAGACACAAAGAAAGAATGAGGCTGAAAAATCTGATAATCTCACTTATAGTGATAAGTTCTATCTAAGTCCATTAAAAGCTTCAATGACCATTTCTGGTGATAGACCAGGTACGGCCAACGCAACTTTTGAAGGAACATACCAAGGCACAAGTATCAATACCTTAACATTTAACGAAAAAGGCCTCGTTGTTAAAATCGAAGAAGAAATAAAAACGGATATAGATGGAACAGTAAATAGTTCAGTTGATGGCGCTTACCAAGCTAAAGGCCATTATGAACGAGTCGCAGTGGCCACTATTACTTATTTAGAGTAAAAAAAGAGACTCGATTGAACTGAATCTAATCTAGTTCATAGAGTCTTTTTATATACATAAAATGGTGTGGCCAAGAAGACTTGAACTTCCATGAGTTTCCTCACTGGCTTCTGAGACCAGCGCGTCTACCAATTCCGCCATGACCACATGTGAAAAAATTATATCACAGCAGGCCGCGTTTTTTATCTTCTTCTTCTTGTAACACACGGAAATTAACTTTTCCGAGCATCGTTAATGGTAATTCATTCCTGAATTCAATCTCAGTAGGAACTGACCATCTAATTAAATATTTACGACATGTTTCGAGTATTTTTTCTTTCATCGCGGTTTCATCAAAAACCTTGGCTACGACAAAGACTTTTAATGAGTTTTGTAGTTTTGCGTCAGGGATACGAATAGCCGCACAAGCGGAAACTTCTGGCATTGATTCAATGAGTTGTTCGACTTCACTTGGGAAGACCGCAACACCAGAGACTTTCACCACTCTTTTTTTACGTTGTTTGAAATAGATGAAATCATCTTCATCCATATAACCAAGGTCACCAGTATAAAGATAACCATCTTTTAAACAGTTTTTAGTGGCTTCTTCATCTTGATAATAGCCAAGCATAATCGCTCCACTTTTAATGATGATTTCACCAAGTTCACCACGTGGTACTTCGTTACCTTGTTCATCCACTACTTTGAATGTCGCTTCAGGCATAGCTTTACCTAATGAACCTTTACGATTAGCGTTAAAAGTGTTAACACAGTTAACAGCAATAGCCTCAGTTAAGCCATATCCTTGGAATAAGCGGCATTTAGAACCCGCTTGTTCCATTGTTTTATTAAAGCGTTCTTCTAAGTCAGTTGGCATAGAATCACCACCACAGAAACAACAATGTAAGTACTTTAAGTTCTTATTATTAACAAATGTTGGTTCTTGGAGTAATTTCTCATAGATTGTTGGTACACCACACATACAGGTGAGTTTAGTGGCGTTCATTGCTTTCACCACTTTTTCCGCTTTAAACTTTGGAATAAGGATGGAAGAGAATGAGTTTACTAAAGGGGCATGCATGGTCATACATAAACCAAAGCCATGGAAGCTTGGTAAAACACTGAGCATTTTATGACCCATCATCTTATCCTTATCAACAGCAAGGAAAGCATAAGCGTATTGAGAAATAAAGTTAAAAGCATAATCGCTTAAGCAAATGGTTTTTGGCTTACCAGTTGTGGAACCACTGTGTAACAACACAGAATATCTATTTTTATCCGCTTTTGCGACAGGTACTTCTTTACCAGTTGGTTTTAATTGATAAGTATATTTGAAACCATCGAATTTGAATCTCGCTGGCATCTTGCCTAATTTCTTTCTAATTCTAAAGTTCATGAAATTGTGATAAATGAACTTTTTCATTAAAGGTAAATCATCTTCAATACGTGTCACGTATACTTGATCCGCAATTTCACGGTACTGTTTCACTTCTTTAGCGATTCTTTGTTCGAAAAGGAACGCTACTTTTGTGTGAGTCTTATCCATGATTTGTTTCACCTGGTTAAATGGGGTGAATGGATGGATTAAGTTAGAAGTCGCACCAATCTTATTAATCGCGTAGAACAAGACGATTGTTTCAGGGATATTAGGTTGAGCAATAACGACAACATCGTTTTCTCTAATGCCTAATCGGTTATATAAAATATCCGCGGTCATATCGACACGCTTTAAAAGTGTTTTAAAGTTAATCCTCTTGCCTTCATAGTAGATAGCTAAATCATGAGGAACTTTATTAGCGGCCTGTCTAAAGGCTTCATACATTGTATATTCGGTCATCATTTGATAAATAACCCCACTAATGAGAGAACGCCAAAGATGATTAATACATGGGTACCATAGATGAGCAAGGTATGACGACCAACAAAGCAAATTGGTCTTTCCCAGTTATATCTTTTAAAGTATGACTTTTTATCTTTAGCATAGGTGAGTTTCGATACCATAGCGCCTAAAAAGAAGAAACCAAGATATGGGAATAATGGCATATGGTCGCCTTGAACGAGGCTAGCGGAACCCACAACATCATCACCAACATATGGTCTCCATAAGAATGGAACATAAGTATTTTTACCAAATGATGTGGTAGAAAGGTATTGGCATAATGGGTGAAGGGCTAAACCTATAAGACCCACTACTAATAGCCACTTCCAGTTCTTTTGCTCAAAGAAACAATATAATAACGTCGACCAGCCTAAAACACCGATGACGTTAAAGTCAATTCTAAAGGCAGAAACACCAACATTAGCGCCAGAGGCCACTAAGCCGCCTCTAATTAAATTAGTGATGATAAATAATAACGCCCAAATGCCCACCATTTGTAACGCTCTTTTGCTATTGCTCTTAGAGAAGGCACAAGAAATACCACTGATAAAGCAGAAACTAATCAAACAAAGCCAACGGACAACCATTCTCACTGGATGATCCCAGTAGAAATGCATCGCCTGGTTAATAGCCCAGTATGGTTGAAGATGGTCCGCTCCTGCCCAACCACTAGTGAAGTTCATGGTGAAATTGAAGATGTGATCCATAACCACAAGACAAATCAAAATACCACGGAAGAAATCGATTTCGTGGATACGTGTTTCGAATGGTTTTCTTTTAATAACTACTTCTTCTTCAGGCATAACGTAGTTAGTATACCACTTTTGGCATACTAACAAGATTAAAAATTATAATTACTAGAATTAATCGAGAATAAAGTGCGCCCAATCCTCATAAACTTGGAGATAATCATCTTCGTTATGAATCTCATGACGCATATGTGGATAGAGTTTTAATGTGACATTATTAACGCCTAAACCTTTATAAGCTTTTTCTAACCACCTCACACCTTTACCGTTTTGACCAACTGGATCTTCTTCACCTGAGGTGATGAAAATGACTTCGTCTTTAGAGACTTTCTTCATATTCTTTTTCTTCCAGATTTGAGCCATACCTTTAAGGAATTCTCTCCAAAAACCACCGGTATTCATATGACCTAAATATGGGTCCGCGACATAGGCATCAACGTTCTTTTCATTATATGAAAGCCAGTCAACACCTGTTCTTGGATTCTTTATTTGTTTGTTATAACCACCTAAGCCTAAATTAGTGAAGAACTTATTTGGTTTATCCCAGTTAGATTTATGGATGAGCATTCTGGCTAATACTGCGGCAACTGACATTAGTCCACCTTGACCACCATTACTACCAATAATTAATGTCTTATCCGCGGCTAATGGATATTTTTCTAATCTTGCTTGGGTGGTAAACGAGCCCATGGAGTGACCACCTTGAATGGTTGGTAAGCCGTTTTTCTTGGCTTCTAATATTGTTAAATATAAAGCATCAACAATCTTATCGAAAGCGTCCTTTGGCCATTTTTGTAAATCATCTTCTGTTGGGGCATTAAGGCCTTGACCAAAATGGTCTAAAATCCAAACGTTAACACCTTTTTCATTTAAATAATTAACTAAGCGTTCATATCTTGTCGCATATTCTTGCATGCCGGTGATAAAAACAAAGTTGGCTTTACCGTTGTTAATAAGCCATTTAGCGCCTTTAACTGTTTCTCCGGTTTTTAAAGCGATTTCAAAAACTTCCATGGTTTTTCTCCTTAACAATTAATTAACTATAATTTATTCTATGAATATATTATCACGAAGGTAATAAAAACTCTACTTAGTTAGAGGAAGTAGAGTCTTGTGCTTGTAGTTTTTTATGTTCTTCTCTTTTCTTAAGGAAGCCCATAATCCAATAATAGACGAGGTAGAATAAACCCATATAACCACACTGTAAAACATAGATGGTGATTTGATATGGGATAAGAGCCCCTTTGTATAAATCAAGGAATAAGGTGAATGGAGTGCCATCACCATGGAAAAAGAACATGAAATTACGTTCTCTTCCAATGATTGGAATACTGATATAGTCAACAATTAAGGCAATGCTCATAAATGTAAATAAGATGCCAATCGCAAATGGGATATCTCTTTTTTCCATTTTATTTAATCCAGACACCCAGATGAATAACCCTACGAAAGCGGATATAGAGTGATTCAATAAAGCATTAATAACGGAGAAGGAAATAATCGCGTGACTTGGATATAAATTACCAGCGAAATAATTACCCATAAAGCCCATTAATAAGCCACATATCGCCATGAAATCAAGACACCACTGTTTGAATCGACCTTTAGTTAACGCGGCTAAAGGAATGATATAAATTGGTACATCGCAGAAATAAAGTGGCCAGTTACCAATTAAGCAATCCCAGAAGTTATCTGTTTCACATAGCAACCAAATATTCTTTGATAATTGCACGGTCACAATGGCGATACCTGATATTAACAAAACTAAGTTTTGCTTTTTAGGATCGCCTTTAAATTTCTTGCCTAAGAAAACCGCTAAGGTCAAAAAGATTGCTAGAGTTAAAGTGACTGTTAATATATGGGAGAGAGAAAATAGACCAGCAGGTGTTCTGCCCTCTTCCAAGAAGAACCATTTATAAAAATCCATAACGCCACTATTGTAGCATTAAATGAAAAAGAAGAAATATAAAACTCCGTAACGTTGTTATTACGGAGTCTTCTTATATTATATAAGGATTATAGATTACTAGAACAAAGCCTTCCAGTTATTGAAGTGAGTTTGATTTGATGGATAGCTTGCAGCGGTACCATATGAGCCAAGTGGCGCGAAGAAGGCTAAGCCATTGGAGTTACCAGCGGCAGTACCTTTAGCGTTATGAACAATCATTTCGCTTAATGCAGTTTTCGCATCATTGATTTGAGTGGCAAATGATGTGAATGTGCTGTTACTCGCTAATTTGTTTAAGAAATCTTTACCATCAAATAAGCCAAATCTAGAGAAGTCTTCATATTTTTTACAACTATTGATGACTTGTTTGAATGTGTTCTTATTGCTGTTGACTTTGTCTTTAATAGCCGCGGACATTGCTTCAAATTTATTGAAGTAATTGTCCATCTTATTTAAGTCTAAGACTGATAAGGTTTGATCACTAGACCAACCATTATCAGAAAGGAATGTATCACAGATTTCAGCTAAAACAGTTTCAGTGTCATCGCCAGCATAAAGATCATCTAACCAATTATCATAATCCCAGCCTTCACCAGCCTCAGTTTCTTCACTACCAACCATGTAGTTGAAATATGGTGAATTGAATTCAGCAAGGTCTTGAAGTTGCATTAAGCAGCAGTCATAACCAATGAATTCTAGTTTTTCGTTGAGGTTTTGTGTTTCAAAGACATTGTCCATTGCGGCTTTGATTTCTTGGGCTTCTAAGGAATCACTATAATAGTTTTCATCATAGCAGCAGCCTTCAAAAGCACCACCATGGTTCCATAAGATAAGACCTGTCTTTTCCGCTGGATATTCTTCTAAGCCCCAGTTAACAAATGATTGAAGGGTTTCTTGTTTACCCATGCTAGCATTTGGTAAAGAAGCATCTTGTTTTAATTTTTTGTTTTCAACGTGGTATCTGCCTATCTTATTGCCAGAAATACCACTTGT
>CAMVBL010000021.1 GCA_947165725.1 uncultured Caryophanales bacterium
CTCCTCCTTAACAGTCATTAACATACTGCAAAATACAGCTTCGTATTTCGCAAAAAATTCTTTGTTTTGTGAAACATAGATAAAATAAGCGGGGCTAACAACACCTTCAAAGTCTGAGACACCCATTGAGCCTTGCCATGCCTTCATTTTGTTAATAACAAAGTACCCAGGTTTAACATACTTATATTTAGATATGTCTTCAGATGTGACGTTATGGTTATCATCTCTGCTATCTTTTGGAATTACCCCATATTCTCTGTAAACAGACAAAATAGTCTGGTCTCCAGGGTTTCTGAGTTCATGTCTTCTGAGGTTATACTTAATTTTTTCAACGTTCCAATGTGATGGAATTCTTCCAATCCATGCTATTCCGCTATCTTTCAATTCGACGTTTGGATTTAGCCCTTTTGTTACCGCCTCGGCGATAACCGATCTCTTATGCTCTTCCAATGTGTCGATTTGATTTTGGATATCAGCTATGGCTTCATCGATTTTAGAACACTCTCTGTCCAAGTATTGAGCTATGTACTTTTGTTCATCGATTGGAGGCAGAATAATCTTTATGTTGTTGAAAGGAGTTAAATTAATCGTATCTCTTGTTGATCCGTTGCACGCATCTTTTATCTCTTCCATAAAGCAAGCTAAAATGAGGAGGTCATTCAATATAGAAGTTGTCTCCAGCAAAGAATTGTTTTTGATCAACTCGTTATAGAATCTTTCATACTCTTTAGACAAAAAAGAAATGCTGATCATAAGAGTTTACTCCTCAAAGGTAATTGAGTTTTTTCTGCATAACTCATCAAATGCATAGAGGACCCTTTTTGTTGGCCTAGCCTTATTGTTTTCCCATCTACTAATAGTGACAAAAGAAACATTTAAAAGTTTGCCAAGGTCTGTTTGGCTTAAATTCAATTTCGCCCTAACGATTATTAATTTCTTACTAAAGTCCATCTAGTTTACCGTTTTTTAACAAGTTTTAACAAGTTTTAACATATTTTAACATATTCATCTAACAGAATTACATCTTTTATTTATAAAGAGCGTTAATTCTTAATCACAAAGCCATCCAAATAATCTTCTAGCTCATCTATTGAATTGAAATCAAACCCATACTGAGCCATTCCGTATGATAGATAAATCAATCCATTTTCATTAAATCCCCATATTCTATGGAATGGAGCAGCCGAATCAAATACTCCGTTGTCTGAAATGTTATAATCCTCACATAATTGTTGGAGTCTTTTTATTTCCCCATCATTAATTTTTAATATATAGAGTCTATCGAATCTTCTATCCATATTAATTAGGCAAATCTCTAATGTCTTTTAAAGGGACCATGCATCTGATTTGTTCCCTTATCATTCTCTTTGCAGTCTCGTCGCTATCAAATTCTTTGACTGGCAATACAGAAATCCAAACACCATCTAAGGCGTGCATATTTTCTGCCACTTCTTCTACCTCTCCTATGAATGTATGTTTTCCGTATTTATTAAAAGTAACTACAACTAAATCACCAATACAGTACTTGCATATTTTTGTTCTATCTTGAGAAATCTTAATCCTTTGTTGTTTCTCGGACATTTTGATTGTTCCTACCTATATCAGCCAATAATCACTAATGATTATAAACGAAGATAGATATCTTTTCCATAAAGGATAGTAATTTCGGTGGAACGTTGCCTAATTTCGGTGGAACGTTCTATATGGATTTCTTGATTTTTATCAAAAAATGCCCTTTTTGGTTAAATCGTAGAATGGGCATATTACAAAAAAGTTAGATTATATCTAAAGAAAAAGGACTGACACGTTTGTATCAATCCTATGTTCCTAAGTTGGTGACGAATACGGGATTCGAACCCGTGAATGCATGCGTGAAAGGCATGTGAGTTAAGCCGCTTCTCCAATTCGCCAAGTGGCGCCTACCGAGGGACTCGAACCCACGACCGATCGGTTAACAGCCGATAGCTCTACCGACTGAGCTAGGTAGGCAACTTGCAACTACGCTTTTATAAGCGCGTCTAAAATATTAACATGTGAATATTGCAATGACAAGAAAATTATAATTTTTTTGATTCAATTAAATTAACGACGTCGCGAATTGTCTTTAATTCAACAATTTCATCAGTGGCAAATTCAACATTTAAAGCTTCTTCAATCTTTAACATTGTTTCCACTAAATCCAAAGAATCTAAACCTAATTCGTCTAATTTATCATCATAATTAATTGAACCAATATTAATACGGTCTTTAATTGCTTCTTTTACGATTTCGAGTGCTTCCATATCAAAACTATTTTACAAGTGTAACTGCTTATTTTCAATATCAAAAAAACGGCCTTATTCAAGCCGTTATTTTTTAGAAAGTTAGCATTGCAGGTCTTGAGGTAATTGCCTTAGCCATTTCGGTGGAAACTGAGCCCGCCATATTTGTAAAGGCTGTGGCTAAAGCGCCCGCAACAGCGCCAAAGACAATAATCACTAAGATTATGCCTAGTAGTTGTCCTTTAATCTCTGACATAAATACCCTCCTTTCTAACCATAGAATCCCACGACTGTCATACGTGAAATAACGATGGTCATTTCTTGTTTATCAATAATCATTGGTCGATACTTCGTGGATATCGAATAAATGATTTCTTCCCCGAATGTTGGTGTTAGATTAAGTGGGCAATCGAAATCTACGTAGTAGTAGGACTCAACATAGTTAATGAATTCCTCATCAATCACACCGGAACGTGATATTAAATATGAAATATTATTGGCTTTTGAATCTAGTGAACTATAAACACTTTGGATAGAGATGAGATCCGCACCAAAGAGAAAAAACATCGAAATAAAAATCACGGATAAAATAAGACCGACTTTATAAGACATTCATTAAATCCCCCAATACCGAAATGATGGATATAGTGAGCACCACTGTTATGGCTCCTGCTCCTATTAAAGGAAAAGTCGACATATTACTTAAAGACTTCTCCTTTTGCTCTTTCATTTCTTTGTGTCTATTTCTAGCGATTTCATCAAAGATGACATCAAACTGGGCTAGTTGCTCACTGCTTTCACCTTGATCCACCATTTGATATATAGAAAGTAATAAACTATGGCTTGATAGTTGTTCAAAGTTATTAGCGAAGTTCACAAATGGTTGGACTGATTTATCGCTATCTATTTCTTTTAATAAGGTTTCAATCTTGTCTTTCATCCACGAAGAACAATAAGGAATTAATAAATTAAAAGATTGATAGACGTTGTTTTTATTTCTGATATAAACCTCAAAATATGTGATGAGTGTAATTAGCTCATTTTCACGTGCTTTAATAAGCATCTTTTTCTTATCGTTATAACGGGTTAATAACATGTAATCCACGACCACTAGAGCAATAAGAATCATGATGGTATAAATAATATTTTTAAGGAAATAAAGCATTAAAGCGGCGCATATTAGTAACGCTAAAGAGATTAGCACTATCTTAAATATTTCTTTTACATAAGAAAGACCGACAAATTCAATTGTGTCTTTTAGTTTATTTTTCATCATCTTTATAGCCCTCCAATGAGACATTAGTGATACGAGTGACCATGACATAAATAGAAAGAAGAACGAATAAGAAAAGGACCACTACTGAGACTTGGAAAAAAACAGCGTGAATGATACGGGTATAAAACTGTGATAAAGCAAATCTTAAGGAAGAAAGAATTGCTAAAGTAATACCCCAAAGAACAAAGAATTCAATGAGCTTTGAACGATGCACAGATTCACAGTGTAATAGATATTCCTCTTTAAGCCTAACTTGATTGATAAGATATTGACTCATCAAGAGGATATCGCCGCCTTGTTCTCTCCAAACTTTGATGGTATCGAGAAATAAGTGATATAAATCAAATTTAAAGTACTTACATAAGTAAGATAGTTTTTCTTCCTCGTCTAAATCTTTAATAGAATCTATTACTTCTTTCACCTCTTTATCAGCGGTTCCATAGCTGCTTTCCCTCGCAGCGCTTAATGAACCTTTAATGCTTAAAGAGATAAGATAGGAATTAATAAACTGATAACACTGATGGTAACGACGGGTTTTCTTTTGGTACTTGTCTAATTGCCTTTTAATAAGGAAAACAAAAAATAGGAAGGTAATTAATAATATTAATAAGGTTGAGAAGATGTTTTCGCTTGCAATGAATATTAAACCGGCAAAGGCTAATGAAACAAGAACACCAATTAATAAAAAGTTCATTTATTTCCTCCTATAAAAGTTCTTTTGAATAGATCACTACCGATAGATATGTTGAGCAAATTTAAAGCGGGTTTTGGTAATGGTCTATACTTTTTATTCTTCCCGTCGTTACCATATATTTCTTCCATCTCTTTACCATTAAGGTAAGCAATGGATGAAATGTATCTTAAGGGTTCACCGTTATGGTGGTATCTCCTTTCTAAATAAATGTAAAAGCGCATATGGTAGGCGATATCTTGATAAACGTCATCAAAATCCATCTTTTGTTCGTTCATCATCACCATTCTCACCATACGATATGGCATGCTGTTAATGTCGAAAGCGTGGCAGGTGGTGATAATTGGATGGCCTGTTAGCGATGAATTTAGAACGTCTAGCATTTCTTTACCGCGAGATTCGGCTACAATAAGCCAATCGGGATTACTTCTGAGTGCGGTTTTTACTAGACTTTGGATGGATGCATTTTCTCGGTTATCATCCACCTGCCAGATATTGAGGTCGAGGTTCTTCTCGATTTCAAGTTGATCTAATTCCAGGATGTTGTCTACGACAATCGCCCTGGTGTTATCTTTCATGCGACTGATGAGATATTTTTGTAATTCGGTTTTACCACTTCCGGTTAAACCTCCGATAACTATCGAAACATTAGAATCGATTAAAACATCTAATAAGTCGCATATTTCCTTTGGAAAGTACTTCTCATTCTCTTTGATTCTGAGCTTTTTAGAAGCAATACGAAGAGAAAAACATATGCATTCGTTATTTTGCTTACGGCACACTGTTTGATGAAGCGCGGTTAAACGGTATCTTCCAAAAGAAACATCTAGTTCTGGTTCTTGATAAGAGAACTGCTTTTCTGAAAGATTAGAAATTTGCCTAATGAAATCTTTCACTAGTTGAGGTTCCACAAGTGTGTCTCTTTTTTGCCTTCCTAGATTGTTATCTAGATAGAAAATGCTTTCTCCGTTATAAGAGATATCAGTGACACTTTCTTTTTCTAATAAATCGGAGAGAAAAGAATTTTCGATAAATGTGATTAACTTATTAACGTCCATTTAGTTACTCCTGATTTCATAAAACATCGTTTTTTGATATTGATACATAAAGATAAATGAAGCAGAAACAGTGACCTCCACTGCTTTAGCGTTTTCATCAATACAAACTGAATGATCACTAGGATTGTAATAATAAAATCCCACTTCATAATCTTCTGTATAATGTGGTAAAGAAAAATCAAAATAAGAGGTTAAGTTTCTTTCTAATGTTTCCTTATTGAATATTGGGCCATTTTCTTCACTTATATCCATCAGTTCAATAGCGGTTTCAAATAAAGAAATAGGTGCATTCATCACTAATCGATTTAGGCCGTTAACTTGATAAGACATCATAAAGAAATTGAAAGAAAGAACGACCACCATAAAGGAGATAATCATATTAATCATTAGCGATACCTCCACTGACGTAATATTCTCCTTCTGGAGCGGTGCCTACTATCGCTTTTCCTGAGATATATCTAAGCGGATATGAGAAAGTGATTTTGCTTTTAGAAAACTCTACGAAATCTAGATAAAGAATCTTATTATCAAAGCGTTCTTTGCCGTTTATTGGAAGGTAAAAGCTAGGTGAAAAGATAAAACCTTCACGATAGATATCGCCTGTTTCAAGTGTTCTTTTATTTATATAAAAATTGGTTTTGTATTTAAAAGATAGCCTGCCTCTATTATTTTGGATATCTAAAGGGATGATAACGTTATCATTAGCATCATGTGTATAGTAAGAAAAGAGGTTTTCATGATCTTCAAATCTCAGGTTTAGACTTTTATAAGTTAATGGGAAATCTGATTCATAACTAAAGCCTTTATCTTTAACATCTAAACGATAATAATAATCACTTTCTAAATAGTCCCCTAAATTAGAAAAACTGATAGTTTCTTTAATAGATTTCATCTCATGTCCATCACCATAAAAACCAATTGGTAAAGACTGATAGATGTTATTTCTATAATATTGATAAGTGTTGTTAGGAGTAGAGACTGGATATATTGTTGCACTGTAGGTCTTTAATATAGCGCGATTGCTCTTTGCTAAGATTTCAAATTTGAGGGTAATTCCTTTAACTGACAAACAGTTTCTAATAGGTACGAGAAAAGTTACTTCTTCTAAAGCATTATCTTCATATGTTTTAGCGGGCATTGTGTTCGCGTTTAATAGCTCACCACTTGCGGTAAATATTCTTAATCTTTCTAATATTTGTTGATTATCAATATCGGCGCGATATGTAAATGTGGCATTAAAGTCAGGATCACCCACTTTGAAAGGTCCATAGATTGGACTAACAAAATAATCCACAGCGATTTTACCAATGTGCCCTGTTCCAGGAGTGGGCTTATCTTGGCTTAAGCCAGTCGACAAGTTAAAGGATGGCTTACTAGTGCTTGTGCCTACTGGTCCAGAAATGATTGGCTTATCAATCCCTTCTTTAGTGGTAAAGCCCATGATTCCAGAAATAAAAAGTGAACTAACTAATAAAATCCTTTTAACCATGATAAAAAGCCTCCAAGAAACGAAGCATTGCTCTTTTCTTAAAACGATAAAAACTTGCTTTTGAATAAATACCTATCCACCAGTTTTGATAATTTTGGAAAAAGAATTCATTATTGATGAGATTCCTTTCTCTTTCATCTAGTGAACGATAAGCCTTTTCAACGCGTAACAAATAAACTTGATAAGGAGGATTATCTTCTTCAAGTATTTCGCCTCTTTGCCTCATACTGATTAGCCTTTTAGCGATGAAGAATCGATAAGCCACTTCTTCAATCATTTCGTTTAATTGTTTGAAGCTTTTTTCGCATAGACTCATAACAAAGCCTCCTATAGATGAAATAGGGGCGTTTTTTCGATTTTGTCCAAAAAAGTTGAATATTTTTTTCGCGGTTTTTTCTTTAATTCTTTGAATTAACTTTTTTCAAAAAAATTGCAATAAAAAAAGAAAATGCGCTTTTTTTCAAAAGTGATATAGTATTAGTAATTATTATGATAGTTCTAAGCGGCGCAAGTGCATCAGGAAAAACAGAAGCGGCAAAAATGCTGATGGCGAAATATGGCATTCAAAAGGCCATAACAACCACCACTCGTCCAATGCGCATTAATGAAGTCGACGGTAGGGACTATTTTTTCGTTTCAAAAGAAAAATTTGATCAATTAATCAAAGAAGATAAATTCGTTGAATATACCCATTATAACGGTAACTACTATGGTTCCACTAAGGACCAAATTGCTAATGACCGTGTCGTGGTTATTGATTTAGAAGGTTTGAAGTCATATTCGCGTCTTAATGACAAAAGAATTGTGACTTTTTATTTATCCACATGTGAAAAGATTCGCTATAAGAGAATGTTAGAACGTGGCGATAAAGAAGAAGACGCTAAAAGACGTATTGAAAATGACCGTAAAGTCTTTGATTGCAATCAAATTCCAGATGTTGACTATAAGATTGATTCAGAAAATAGATCAATTGAAGAAGTCGCTGATCTAGTTTATCAATTATATACAAAACACTTAGGACTCTAGTTTTTAAGATATTTATAAGCGTAAGCAGGATTTAAGAGGACATCGCATAAATAGCCGTCTTCTTTTTCTTTGTGACTTAGAACATAGTTTTCTTTGCTAAAAGTGGCAAAATCCACACTGTAAGAAACAAGAAGTTCTTTTCTTAACCAATTCTTAGTGGCGTTACTAATAATAAACTTCAAGGCATCTAAGACATCATTTTCATCTACTAGAGACACTAAGAGTTCATCTTCTTTAGGAATGAAGTTAGCAAATCCACCCAATAAATCATATTTGTTATAAATATTAATCATTGGGATATTATCCGCTTCTAAGGATTTAATGATACCTTTAGTGGTTTCAATTTCTTCTTCTTTGAATGGATCAGAAAGGTCAATAACTTGGACTAATAAATCCGCTTCTTTGATTTCTTCTAACGTAGAACGGAAAGCATCCACGAGATAGATTGGTAAATGAGAGATAAAACCAACTGTATCAGTTAAGAAGAATGTTGGATAACCAAATATAGAAATGTTTCTTGTGGAAGTTTCTAAAGTCGCAAATAAGGCATTCTTTTCTAAGACTGTTTTATCTTCTTTAGAGAGCTTGACTAAGCGATTCATTAAGGTTGATTTACCAGCGTTTGTATAACCCACAATACAAATCTTTGGTGAAGGATTATTAATCCTCTTATTACGCATGTTTCTTCTCGAAAGTTTAATAGCCTCTAGTTCTTTCTTCTTTTGCAAAACAGCTTTAGAAATTTGTCTTTTTGATAGTTCAATTTGCTTTTCACCTTTACCTTTGTTATGGCCACTTCCTGATGTTACTTGGGAATATGATGCTTTTTCATCAACAAGGTGATTCTTTAAATATTCTAAACGCGCAATTTCAACTTGAAGTTTAGCTTCTTTTGTTTTTGCGTTCTTTTCAAAAATGTTAAGGATAACAAATGTCCTATCGATTATTTCCGCTTTGGTGATAGCCTCAATGGCTTTCTTTTGTAAGCCTGTTAATTCAAAATTACAGGCAATGATATCAATTGGTTCTTCTGGATTTTGTTCGTTATATTGATGATAGTAATAAGCGATTTCCACAATCTTGCCAGAACCTAAATATGTATTCTTATCAATACTCTCAATGTCTTGCGAAAAATAGGAAATAACGGAATAACCAATTTCCTTTAACAATAAAGCGAATTCACTTTGATCGTGATTTAATTCGAGGGAATTTGTCTTACCTTTTGAGATAACTAGGGCTTTCTTTTCTTCCATAATTACTTACCCTACTCTTCTTTTTCAAATTCGTTATCGATTACTTTGAGTTTTTCAACGGTAAATTCATCCGCTTCAAGGACGATAAAGTGATAATGGGCAAAGTCAAATTCATCACCTTTTTTAGCAAATCTATCTAAGATGTCTTGGCAGAAACCACCCACTGTTGTGTAGTCAGTTTCCACTTCTTCTTCATAACCAATTAATTCAAAGAAGTCGTCGATGTTCATCGTGCCATCAACAATATAGGTGCCATTACCTTTATCGACGTATTCTTCTTCGATTTCATCAAACTCATCAAAGATATCACCAACGATTTCTTCTAAGATATCTTCCATAGTGATAATACCTTCGGTACCACCATATTCATCAATGACGACTGCAACGTGAACTTTCTTTTCTTTGAACTCTTTTAAAACGTCAAGAATTTGATGGTTTCTAGGAACGATTAAAGGTTTATAGCAAAGTGATAAGATATCGATATCTTTAACACCTGCGAGAATCTTCTTTGCTAAGGCTTTAATTGGTAGAATACCAATAATGTTATCAATTGTTTCATCATAGACAGGAACACGGGAGTGTTTAAAGAACTCTTTATCTTTGATAAGTTCGTTGATGTCTTCGTCTTTATCAATAGCGAAAACATCCACTCTTGGAGTCATAATTTCGAAAGCTTCGATATCATTTAAATCAATCGCACTTCTTAATAATTCAGCTTCGTTTTCTTCTAAGATGCCTTCCTCTTCTAAAGAGTCTGCCATTTCAGTTAAGACATCTTCATCGATTTGATCTTCTTCTTTACTCTTTTTAGCGAAGAGTTTGCCAAATAACTTAAATACTTTAGCGATTGGCCAAACAATGATAAAGAAGAGATACTTAAAGAACGTTACTGGGTAAGCAAACGCTAGAGCTAACGGATAATTAAATCTCTTAGCAAAAGCCTTAGGAATGAATTCGCAGAAGATAATGATGAATATTGTTAAGACAATTGTACCAATTGTTTCTGCTGCTTCTTGATTAGTTGGGGCTAAAGAAATCGCGATAATAGTCACAATAGAAGCCGCTGCAACATTAACAATGTTGTTACCTAATAAGATTGCGGAAATAGATAATTCATAGTCATCAGCAATCTTGATGGCTAATTTAGCGCGTTTTTCTTTCTTACCTTTTTCTCTATTTAAACGGTCTTTATCCACCATGCCGTATACCATATCTGCAGCGGAAAAGAACATTGAGAACAATGCACAGATAGCAACGATTAACCAATAATACCAGGCCATACTATCTATTTCCTTTCATGCTGTTTGGTTCAGAGATATCACTGACAAGTTCTTCTAAGACATCATCCATGGTAACCATGCCTATCACTTTCTTATTTTTGTCTCTAACAATAGCAATATGTGTATGATGCTTTTTAAAGCCATTAAATAAATCATCAATCATAATGTTTGATGAAACGAAATATGGCTTTTGAAGCTTGCTCTTAATAGAAATGTTTGGATTTCTTAAATAAGCACTTAAATATGTCTTAATATGAAGCACACCAATGATGTTATCGAAATTCCCATCGTAGATAGGAATTCTAGAATAATTGGTGTTGATAATAATCTTGTGAAGTTTTTCTTTATCTAATTCTCTAATGTTAAGAGCAAAGATTTTATTTCTTGGAGTTAAGACTTCTTTAACATTAGTATCTGCGAACTCTAAAGCGGATTGAATAATATCACTTTGTTCTTCTTCTAAAACACCTTCATCAGAAACCTTTTCCACGACATTTTCAAAGTCATCTTCATCAAAGTCGACTTGTTCTTTAACCTTGAAGGCTTTTTCAATACCTTTAGTCATTAATTCAAATAACAAAGTTATAGGATAAAGAAGCATCATTAAACCGAAGACTGGGAAGACAAATATCTTACTAACAGTATCTGGAATACTTCTAGCAATTGTTTTTGGAAGAGCATCACCAAAGATATAAATAAGTAAAGAAATAACTACGGAAGCAAGGAAAGCGATTAAATCGCTTGTGTAATTAGTTAATGTACGAGTAAAAAGCGCTGTACAGATAACTGAAGCAGCGATAGCCACAATATTACTTCCTATTAAAACCGTGATTAATGCTCGGTCATATTTTTCTTGAACTTTGAGCACTAATTTGGCAGATCTTTTACCTTCATCCGCTTCGACTTGCATCTTGAAGCGGTTTGCACACGCAAGTGCGGTTTCACCAGCAGAAAAGAAAAAATGTGCTAATACACAAATACTAATGATTACCCACGACAGAGGTACATCCATTAATGCGCCCACTTCCTTTCTTTGCTGGCTGCAGTATATGAATATATCAATATTTTGTCCTACATTCAATGTATAAATAAAAAGGTATGCAAGCATACCTTAATATTTATGATTTTTAGTCTTCCTCTGGATTTTCATCCACTGGCTGTTCTTTAAGTTTTTCAACCCAATCGGTATCAGCAATTGGTCCTTGTTCTAAGCCATCTTTTTCCATCACGGTTTGAATGAGTTCTTTACATCTTCTCATTGATAAACCGGATTTAACTTTGAACACTAATGGGATTTCAGCGTAGATGCCTTTATGACCAGCATCTTGGACTGGGATTGGTGAATCTTTATAGTCTTCTGGGTTTAAGGCAAAATAGAGTTTTAAACTTAAACCGGCGATTGTTAATTTCACATATGTCTTTCTATGTAAGCGGAAGGCATCACCAGAATTAGACACTCTGGAATTAACACCATAGGAGAGGATCTCATTTTTGAGTTCGTTATAGTTTCTCTTCATTTCTTCATCAGCGTTCATCATTCTGACTTGGAATGGGATACGGATAATCTTATTCTTTTCCGCTGGCGCTTCTTCAACTGGAGCCTCCACGACTGGTTCTGGTTCCACGATAACTTCTTCTTGTGGAGCAGGTTCTGGTTGTGGTTCTTCCACTGGTTCAGGTTGTGGCTCTGGCTCAGGTTCTTTTGCAGGAGCAGGAGCAGGTTCTTCCTTCTTCACTGGCTGTTCTACTTGTTGAGTTGGAACTGTACCAAAGTATTGCACGATTAATGGACTATTTGGATATTGATTATTGTTTTGAGGATTACGATTCATCTCATCTCTGACAATACTTCTAATGAGTTCAGCAAGATCCTTTTTAGAGAAGGAATCTTCTTCTTTGTTTTCCTCTTCTTGAGCAGGCTCTTCTTCAAAAGGAGCGGACTCTTGGATGACTGGTTTTTCTTCTTTTGGTTTTTCGTTTTTGATGGCTTCAAACATCACAGGTTGTTCACCTTTTCTTGGAGCATCTTTATCTTCCACACCCGGGTTTTTGAAGGCTTCAACAACACAGGCAAAATATGTGATATAAGAAAGAATGGCAAATAAACTTCCGGCGACGATAAGGATGACTGTTGGCCCTAATAATTGTTGGTTAGCTTCAAAGACACCACGCTTATTTAAGATGGCCCAATATTTTGGTAAACCAGCAGCGCCTAACATGTAGATGAATAAGGAGAGAACCGCTAAGACGATACCAAAGGCCATGATGGCTCTTTTCTTTTTAACGGCAATAAAAATACCGACGATTAAGAAGATCACAACGATAGTAATAAGACCATATAATAAACCACTTAAAGCAACATAGAAAATATTAGAAGCTTCATTTAATTTGAAGGTGAACAAATCTCCAAAATTGCCAAAGTGATATGAGAAAACATTTCCAAAATCTTTTAAATCAGCATCACCAGTTTTACTCGCGTTAGCACCAAAAATAAGCAATCCGAGAATAAAAATAGCGAGGAAAATAAACGATATAACTAAAAGGATTTTTAGCCCTTTTGAGGTTTCTTTTTCTGTTCTGTACATAGGCTTCTCCTTACCTGTCAGTTCTACTTTACTATATAGCGCACACGCTACGCATAGCAATAAAAAATTATTAAAAAGCCTGCAAAACGGCATTTTTTTGTTTGTTTTTCTTCCGAATTGCAGACTTTTTGCTTTTTAATTAGTTTTTCTTATTTTGGATCAGCTTCCGCTTTTGCGTGGGCATTTTGTAATAACACATAGGTTGTTTCTGGATAATGCATATCGAGCAATCTTCCTAGGTCATTAGAAGGTGCTCCATCAGCTGCCAAGGACAAAAGCAGAGCAAGGAATAGATTACCAATACCTTTAACTAAAACAGCACAATCAGACACTAGTCCTTCTTCAGTATATGGAACATTATCTTTGTCTAAATATGGTTTTAAGAACTCGGCCATCTTGGCACCAGTTTCATCACCGATAATAGCTAATGCACCAAATTTAAGATCCTTTAAATCAGCAAGAAGTTGAGAGCGTGTATCACCACTTAAAGCAAAGATATAACCAATAGCGTTGCTTAAACCCGTTTGGTAATTATTGACATATTGCTCTCTGTTGTTGGCGTATCTCTTTTCATCTTCTTCATCAGTGATTTCGTGCTCGAAAATTGATTTCAAAAGGTAGTCACGATACTCGAAATCATTGGTGGTATTTTCATCGATTTCTTCAAATTCTGGGAAGTTCATGCCTTCATCAAATTGATTCATTAATGTGGCAACATTTGGATCATAAATTTGATAATCTTTACCACATCTATAAAGTTCATATTGAGCCGGTGGAATAAAGGTAATTAAGTCAGCATCATTAATGATGTTATGGACGTTTGGATACGCAATTGCGTGCTCATCAGTTAAGGAAGCAGGAGCTTCAAATGTGTAGACGAATAAGTTATCTTGAGTGATGGCTAATTCGTTATTTCTTAAGATTAAACTTGCGAGCATATTTGATAATGCACCAGCACGTGAATAACCGTTAATCCAGACCTTTAATGACTTATCTTTTGCGTAAGTATTTAGATATGTTTTTAAGGCTTCATATGTTTCAGCGCCTCTAGCCGCAAAACCTTCATGGTCGCCAGTTTTACCGATGGTGAAGTTATTAGCCCATTCTAGGCCATAATCAAAGCCACGGAATGAAACAGTCACTAATTCATAATCACCAATGGTTTTATGCGCCATAAAGTAGGCCATTGTGTCTTTAGTTGGGTCACCATCATAATCATGAGAAGTGATATCTTCAAATTCTGCTTCAGTGAAGAATGCAGTACCTTTTGTCTTATTCATCGTCGCTAAAGAAGCGCCTAAGGATAACATTGATAAATCATTGTTATATTCCTTTGGATTACCTAAGAATAATTCATCATCAAATGTGAATGATAAGTTATATGGTTCTAATGTTTGTCCTTCTTCAGCTTTCTTAATGCCTGGATCTAATTGCACAGTAATATCTTTCACAAAATATTGTGATTCAGGTCTAGAAGAACTAGATGAGCTACTAGAACTTGATGGTTGAGCACTGCTAGAAGATGGTTTAGCACTGCTAGAAGATGGTTTAGCACTGCTGCTACTTGTAGAAGGCTTAACACTGCTACTTGAGCTCGATGGTTTTGATTCTTCTGAAGACGAACTACTTGGTTCACTAGAAGGTGTCGGCTCACTAGAAGGAACTGGTGAGGAAGATGGTTTAGAACTTCCACAACCACTAATAGTGAACGCCGAAAGAATAAATAAAATTGGCAATAGTTTTTTGCTTTTCATATATGTCTCCCTTTCAAACATAAATGATTGTATATAACATTATACACTTTTCTATAAAGAAAAACACGGCTTTTGGGGCCGTGAGTTGAATATGATGTAAAATTCGCTAATTTTGGTCGCCACCAGGGAATGGATCTAGCAATTCACCTGATGCTGTGATGATATCATCAGTGGCTAAATCGCCTTCAAAATAGATAATTTCTAATTCTGGTTTTTCAAATATCTTTTTCATAAATAAACACTCCTATAAATTTGCTAAGTAACTGAGCGACCCATTTAAAGATTCTTCGTTATAGTTAGGACCATCAAGTAAGTCTTGAGCAAGGCTCTTAACTGATTTTCTTGTTTCTTCAAAGAACACTACACCATCATCTTGTGTAATGATGAACGCTACTGAAGCATATACCTCAGTATAATTTTCTTCTAAAACACTTCTTCTAATGTTCCAAACATAATAATCATCAGTAACTCCGTTATATTCGGCATCATTAAATAAGGCTGGATATGATTCTGGATCAGATGTCACTTCGTAAGAATGAATCTCAATGTTAGGATTAGATTCCGCGGTTGCGTAGTAACTCTTTAACTCATTAGCGCCTAAATATTCATCTGTAGAATACAGTTCACCAAAGCCGATGATATGTGATTCTTCTTCTAATGCATTCCACAAACTTTCGGTGATGATACCACCAAATCTGACATATAGATTAGTGAATGCGAAGTGACCCTCACTATCTTTAGAATAGCGATACGCTAATGAGGAACGTGTTTCAATTGCCTCAATAGTTTCAATTACTTTTGATTCCCAAATGGCATATAAGGTGATGTTTCCTAAAACCGTATAGTTCGCGCCTGGCTGAAGGCTAATTCCTGTACCATCTGATTTAGTATTCCATTCTTTAAAGGCATGGTAATCTTGTGGCACAAAGCCATTATTCCTCAAGGTAACAACCTGTTCCGCATTAGCGGATTGGCTACTTGTATTGCCAGACTTTCCACCATTGATATCGTATCTAATTGTGTAAGTGTTTCTGACCCAACGTAAATAGCCTGTTTGATTATATGTTTGTTGAGCCCAGGCTAATGTGTGATGATTACTACCTGCTGCGGAAATAGTAATATAGTTACTAAAGTTATCTTTGTACTTCCAATTGATATTACTAAAGACATCAAAGTTATCAGGCAAAGTAACACTACTTTCATCAAAGGCGACATTAACTGGATAAACGGAAGAGTTATTTTCTGAATAACTATAGTTACTTAAGGTAATACCACCAATACGCTTGCTATAAATTCGTGGAGTAACTCTTGCATTTGCTCCAGACAAACTAATTTGTGGTTTTGAAGATGACACTGGCTCTAGAAGAACACCGTTATTGGCGCCTTGGAGTGTTCCGTAATTGTTAATCACACCACCATTTGCAGTAATTGCTGGCTGGTTAGCATTTGTAGCAATTACTGAAGCTCCATCTTGCACTGTTAAATTAGTTCTTTCGTGCATATAGATGGTTCTACCAGAAGAAAAGTTTTTAATTTGGACGCCTGATTGGATTCTAGCTGTGCAAGTATAATTACCATTCGCTTGTGTTGGATTGATAAATAAGGCAGCATCCGTGCAATAGGCATTTATTTTGCCTCCTGCAACCGAACTTTGGATAGTTAGATTAAGATTTTCAGTAACATTACCTGAACCATAGGCGATAAACCAATTCACTGGAGAATTTTGGCTACCAACAGTAAGTGTATAACCATTTAAATCAATTGTTACTTGAGCTGTAGTAAGCCAAATATTACAGTCTGTTTCAGTTACATCTCGAAGAAGCTTTATACCAATATGAGGTGTGACTGGTTTTTGGTTAAGAGCGTCTTTGGAAGTGGCGTAATATGTATTATTTATAAACATCGCCTGCCAAGGTTCATTAGCAGCTTCCACTCTTGTTGGTCCTTTAGCTTCTTTAAAGGCTAAAGCGCTACTTCCAATACAAAGCGATAAGGCCAAGGCAAATATGCCTAATCTAAAAATATTTTTCATATTGATGACCTCTCGTTATTTAGCCATTAAGCAACCGAAATAGCGGTAACATCATTACCGGTTTTAAATGAAGTTGTTTCAATTTTAGCCCAAGAAGTGCCATCTTCATTTGTGGTGCCGGCATATTGATAAAGGCTGATGCCTAAATCTTTGTCGATATAGTATTCGTGATCAATAGAAACAGTGGCAACTGCGCGGTGATATTTATATTTCAAAACATCTCTACCAGCGTATTTACCTGTGCCATTGCTCGCAAATCCTTCATTAGCGAAGTAATTATTCGCGACATAAAGATAATTTGTTACGCTTTCAAACATAGTGGCATATTGTGTTTCACCTGCATTAGCGATTAATACTGACCATGTTTTAGCGTCATTATCATAAGTGAGAATTGAACAAACACCATTTTCTAAACGGTAACCTGTGCCATAGCCTTCTTCGTCAA
>CAMVBL010000022.1 GCA_947165725.1 uncultured Caryophanales bacterium
TAAACATCATGAAAGAAAACTTTGCGATTCTCACCGACGCTGGTGGCGATTTTACAAGAGAAATTATTGAAAAATACGGGATTGAAGAAACCCCAATTAGTACAGTTGTGTGGCCAGATGGTTCTAATAGAGAAACAGATATTTATTGGGAGAAAATGACCCCTAATGAATATTTCACATTAATGACCAATAAGAAAAATAACTTCAGTTCTTCTATTCCTTCTCCTCAAACAATTAACGATAGATTAACCGCTTTAGCTAAAGCTGGCAGAAACGTTATTGTTATTACCATTTCCTCCACGATGAGTGGTGGCTACAGTGCTTTCACTGTTGGCGCTAGAGAAGTCATGGAACAATATCCAGAAGTTAAAATCAAAGTCATCGACTCATTAAGATATAGTGGCGCGATTGACTTAATCGCTCTTGAAGCAAGTTTATGCCGTGAAAAAGGTATGGACTTTGATAGCACTGTTAAATATTTACAAGACTTTAGATTAAGAATTCACCAATGTGGTTTCATTGATGACCTCTTCTTCTTAGCCAGAAAAGGCAGAATCGCTAAAGGTAAAGCCTTCATGGGTAATATGATTGGTATCAAACCATTAGGCGATTTATGTAATGAAACAGGTCAAACCCAAATCATTGGTAAAGCACGTGGTTATAAAACAGTCATGAAATTGTTCCCAGAATACATTAAGAGAACAATTGGTGATCCTACAAATAAATCATTCGTTGTTACTTATTCATTAAGAGAACCACAAGCTTTAGAAATGAAAAAGATGATTGAAGAAACATTCCATCCACAAAACTTAATCTTTGTCCCAGTTGGTCAATCCACCGGTTGTAATGTTGGACCAGGTTTAGCCGCTGCTTTCTATGCCGGTGATGAACCAGTTTCTCCAATGTGTGAAAAAGAAGCTGTTATTTTAAACGAATTATTAAAGAAATAATCTATGCCTACACCAGTTATCATCATTATCATCGTTATTGGTGCCTTATTAGTTTTAGGACTACTATTTTCAGTGTTTTTCACATTCTTAGTGGCCTATAAGGTCTATAGCAAGACATTAATGCGTGGTAAATTAGGCTCTTGGGGTAGAAAAGAATGTTCTGAACCAGGTAATCCCGCTTTAGAAACAATGTGGAAAAGAGGTTTGGCCTGGGCTGAAGGTGATAAATCTTATATTAAAGAATTAAGTATTACCTCTAACGATGGTCTTAAACTCGTTGGTGAATGGTTTGATTATGGCTACGATAAAACAGTCATTATTCTTCCAGGTAGAAGAGAAACACTAGTGTATTCCTATTACTATGCTCAACCATATAAGAAACTTGGCGTTAATGTTTTAGTTGTCGACCAAAGAGCGCATGGTCTTTCTGAAGGCACTTATTCCACATGTGGTATTAAGGAAGCAGAAGACGCGAAATTATGGATTGAATACATGCATAATGAACATAATCAAAAAGAATTATATTTACACGGTATCTGTGTTGGTACATGCGCAACATCTATCGCCGCTGCAACATTTGATAAAGATTATTTAAAAGCCATTATCTTAGACAGTGCTTTTATCACTTATCAAGAAATCTATAAGAACCACTATATCGAAAGTGGCCATGCATTATTCCCTGTTTATTATCAAATTTGGATGTGGTTCAAACACTTCACCAAATGTGATATTAACGACGCGAAAACAATTAATTATGTCCCTAAATTTGGTAACATTCCTGTTCTCTTTATTTGGGGTACTAAAGATGTATATTGCTTACCTGAAAAGAGCAAAGAAATCTATGCTGCTTGCTCCTCAAATAAGAAAGAACTTGTCTGGTTTGAAGGCGCATTACATTCTAGGGTAAGATTAAGTGATGAAGAGCGTTATGACGCTGTTATTGGCGACTTTTTAGCAAAAAACAAGTGATTTGCAACCAAAAGTTGCGAAAATTCTAACTAGACTAGGTGGCGCAACCAAGTAGAAAATTGCTAGATTGTTGGTGTCAAAAACAGGAGGAAACGATTATGACGATTGAAATTGCAGACAGATTAGTTAAATTAAGAAAAAAATATGGCTATTCCCAAGAAGAACTCGCGGATAAATTAGGCTTATCAAGACAAGCGGTTAGTAAGTGGGAAAGAGCGGAAGCTTCTCCAGACACTGATAATCTTATTTGCTTAGCGAAATTATATGGAGTATCTCTCGATGAACTCCTCGCGACAGATGAAGATATCGATACCATCGTGCAAGAACAAGTTAAAGAAGATACACCCGCACAAGAAGATAAAACTGAAGCCAATAAAGATGATCGCGTAATCTTTGTTGGTAAAGATGGTAAGAAAGTCACTATTAACGATGACGGTGTGACTTGCTATAACGCTGATGGTACTGTTAAGAAACATCAATTCGATACCAAGATGGCTATTATCGGCGCGATTGAAGCTACACTATTCACACTAGCCACTGTCGCTTATGTAGTAACAAGCGCTATCCTTGGTTGGTGGCATATCATGTGGATTGTCTTCTTCATCCCAGAAATCATTTGTTCTATTGCTAGAGCAATTGTGAAGAGAAACGCTAACCACTTCAATATGGCCTTCACCGCTATATTCACATTCTTCTTAGTGTGTTTCACATTACCAGTGGCTCTTGGTACATATGGTAACCCAATGTTATGGCATCCAATGTGGGTCGTGTTCTTAGCGATTCCTGCTTATCACTCCGTTGTGGGGGCTATTAACAAAGTCTTAGGCAAAGAAGAAGAAAAAGACGAAGATGATGATGATGATGATCCAGAAGATCCAGATGATAAAGATTAATTAATATGGCAAAATACGTAGTTTCCTTAGGGGGTAATGCACTAGGCAATAATCCTAGTGAGCAAAAACAAGCATTAATAAAAGTCGCTGAGGCTATTACTGGTTTAATTATGGATGATAACGAAGTCGCTATCGTACATGGTAATGGCCCACAAGTGGGAATGATTAATCTTGCTTTTGAAACATCCAAAGAAACACCCAATATGCCATTCCCTGAATGTGGCGCGATGTCTGAAGGATATATTGGTTATCACATTCAAAATGCCTTATATAATTCTTTTAAACAAAACAATATCAATAAATCTGTTGTAACTTTAATTACCCAAGTACAAGTGGACCCTTGTGATCCACTTTTCCTATATCCAAGTAAACCAATCGGATCCTTCTACACAAAAGAACAAGCTGAACAATTTAATAAAGAAAAAGGCTACATCATGAAAGAAGATGCTGGAAGAGGCTATAGACGAGTGGTTCCTTCACCACTGCCAATAGATATTATTGAAAAAGAATCTATTAAAACATTATTAGATAATGGACAAGTTGTGATATGCGCAGGTGGAGGTGGCATTCCTGTTATTAAACAAGATAACAAATTAGAGGGTGTAGCCGCGGTAATCGATAAAGATTACGCTTCCGCGAAGCTCGCAGAACTCATAGATGCTGATTATTTAGTCATTTTGACCGCGGTAAACAACGTTTGTCTAAATTATAAGCAAGAAAACGAAGTCGTCTTAAAAGACGTTAAGAAAGGCGATTTAGCTAAGTATCTTGAAGAAGGACATTTCGCTAAAGGCAGCATGTATCCAAAAGTTCAAGCGGTACTCAACTTCTTAAAAGATAATAACAAGACCGCAGTTATCGCTTCATTAGATAATGCGAAAGATGCATTCAAATTAAAAGCTGGGACAATCATTAAGTAATACCCAGCTTTTTACTTGTAAATTTTGTTATAGTTTCTAAATTCTTTTACTAATTGATGAACATTAATCGCAGGCCCACTACATCTATTTGATAATTCATCTAGTAAACGTTTGACCATTTTAACGGACATATAACGTAAGGAGAATAATACCTGTCTACCATTTTTACTTTCTACAAGAATATATGGTAATGGTTTTAATGCTTGTTTATATTTACCTCTAGAGTCACGGCGTAACGCCATTACGGTAACTTTCTTAATATCATCATATTTCATTTCTGTATGAAACTGTGTTCTAGGTCCAATTTTAAAATCACCACGTGTATAGATCTTTTCTTTACCAAGGATGATATTGCCTAACAAGAATGTTAATTCAAAATAAAGAAGAGGAAGTATACCAACATAGAAGATAACTGAAAGAATAATCGCAAATTGTCTTTCACTATCACTTCTAAAATTAGTGGTCAAATAACTAACGTTAAAAAATACCGCGAGAAAGGTATCAAGCAAAAGAGATGTAACAAGAATTGCTTGTATGATTAAAGAAGAAGTTGATGTCTTAAAATAAACTTTTCTCTTCATGCAATCATAATAGCATTAAACAAATTATCAAAAAAAGTTAGGCTTTTGTTTCCTAACTTTATTTCTTTTTCTTTTTTGTTTTTAATTTCTTAAGTGGTGCCCACTTGTTATAGATTCTTTGATAATATTCCCTCCAAAGATTCTTAACGTGTTCTTTGCTATAGAAATCTGAGATAAATTTACTGCCTTCTTGATAGTGTTCGTAATATTTCTTATCAGTGGCCAATCTATTGATTTGTTCACAGAAACCGTCCACATCAGGGGCTTTCGCATATGTATCTTTATCAACGAATAAGATATCTTCATATAATTCTAGATTACGTAATAAAACAGGTTTTCTAGAATTAACGGCCTCTAAGATAGACATTGGGAACAATTCATCAAATGATGGCATGAATAATAAGTCACACATATTGAAGATGCCGTTCATTTCAGTTCTAGGAATAATACCAATGAACTTTACATTTTCTGGTGGATTATCCATGATGGCTTTAAGCTCTTTATAACCATCAGTCATCGAACCAAATGAGAAACCACCCGCCCAAACAAATACTTTATCTGGATTACGTTTCGCACATTCCACATAATCTTTAACGCCTTTTCTTGTTTGGACTTGTCCACATCCCATCACTACGAACTTATCGTGAGGGATACCATATTTATCTCTTAAAGCATTTCTTTCTTCTAATGGTAATTCATGGAATTTTTCATGATCCACGAAGTTAGGGATATAAGTAATGTTTTCTCTTTTTAAACCAAGCTTCACTAATGGCTCAATAAAGATCGGATTAACCACTACTGCTTCATCCGCTTTCTTATAAGCGTGTTTAACATATTTCTTAAACGCCCAGAAGATTGGTTTAGGCATTTTAAGTGAACCATCAAATGTTTCAGGTAAGCAGTGCACATAAGTAACATTGATATGACGTTTATTTAATCTCATCACATATTGAGGATTAAATGTATGCATATGATAAATATCAAAGTTAGATTTCTTTGAGTTAACTTCCACTTCAAAGATATCATCATTTTCTTTCACCAATGCAACTTGTTCGATATAAGCACTACCAACACCTTGACCATCAACAGATGTGGCTTGTGATAACATATTAATTCTAATTTTTTCCATAGCACTTATTATTGTATCTTTTTTTATATATTTGCATAACTTTTTCGGACAAAAATCAAAAAACCTCCCTATTTAATTAATAGGAGGCTTTTTATGGCACGCAGTGAATTTAGATACAATCGAAGAAGAAAACATTATTCTTATCTCTTTAAAGATGTTGGCTCTAAAAGAAAGAATATTATTCTATCTTCCAAACCAGTTAGAAAAGAACATAGAAAGATTAAAAAGAACATTAAGCTTTATAAGCATCCTAACCCTAAAGAAAACAAAGATGTATATCTTATACCTAAAGTTTATCTAGATGAATCTGAATCCTTTGATAAGAAAAGAGAAGGATGGAAATTTCATCCGAATGATAAACGCAAAGTCAAAAGAATTGAGAAAAAATAAAAATAGTCAGTATCGAAGCATCGCAATTAAGGACGCTGTATCAACTGACTGAATTAATTAAAACATATTCCATTATCGATGTAAAGAAAAAGCCGGCAGTGAAGCGCACCACTTAAGGCCGCATTATCCGGCAAAGATATTAAAACATATTAATGCACCTATGTAAACACAAAAGAAAGCCCCTTGCATTAAGCAAGAGGCCTTTTTTGTTAAACACTATTATCGAGATTATTTAACGTTGCAATACATGAAGAATTTGTATCCTAATGGTGAGGAGAAGAATCCTTCAACGTTATCCTTGAGCATATAAATATCTGTGTAGTAGTAGATTGGGCAGATAGCACCTGTGGACATTAAGACGTCTTCAGCAGCGTGTAAGATTTGGAATCTCTTATTAGCATCTGTTTCTTTAGCAGCGTTGTTCATTAAAACGTCATATGATTGAGCCCATGTGAGGTTCTTTTCATTGTCTTCGATTGTGCCGTTGTTATTTAAGTCTGCTTCATAGATAGCGGCAGTTGCGTGATCGCCTTTACCGAATTGGCAGTCATTGTTACCGGAAACTGTGGTCCACATTGTTAAGTATGAAGATGGATCATCGTAGTCAGCAACCCAACCATTACGGGCAACATCGTAGTTACCTTGTTTTCTGGTTTGTAAGAATTGGCTCCAGTCTTGGTTTTCAAGGTTAACGGTAATGCCATATCTTGCTAATGTGTCTCTGACGTTTTCAGCAATGGCTTGGTGACCTGAAGAAGTATTATATAAATACTTGAAGGCTGGGAAGTCTGTGAATTTCTTTTGAACTTCATCATAGGCATAGCCAACTTCTTTTAATAAAGCAACACCTTCAGCGACGTTAGCGGCATAAGCTTCATCAGTTTCGCCCTTGTCGTAATAGCCTTTGCCATCACGTTTTGTACCATTGTGATCAACGAATTCACCACCGGCTGGGTCACTTAAACCTGCGGAGACGAAGGCGTTGGCTGGGATTTGGCCAGCTTTACCAATTTCTTTAACGATGTATTCTCTGTCGATGAATAAACCTAACGCTCTTCTAACTTTAGCTCTAGCGGCTTCATCAGCGGCTTTTTCAAAGACTTTGGAGTTAACGTTGAATGAGATGTAGTATGTACCCATTTGACCAGCGATAACGAATTCATTTGGGTAATCCTTCTTTAATGTGTCGATTTGTTCATTTGGAACACTATCAATCATTTGATATTCGCCTGACTTATAAGAAGCCAACATAGCATTATCGTCATCAGAAAGTGCGAAGGTAATCTTGTCTAATTTAATGTTCTTGGCATCCCAGTAGTTAGGATTCTTAACAAGTGTGATGTAGGAGTTGTGTTCCCAAGCGGACATCTTGTAAGCACCACAAGAAACGAATGTGGATGGATTTGTAGCCCATGTGCCAGCTTCTTCTGCGTCATTAGCGTCAATAGCCGCTTTTTGGACTGGGAAGTATGTTGGGAAGGCTAAGAGTTGATCCATGAATGGAACGTCTACCATCACGTCGAAAGTGAATGTGCTGTCGTCTACTTTCTTAAGTGCAAGTGATGGGAAGGCTTTGTCATCAGTTTCATGGGCAACGCCATCAGCGATTTGTTCGAACATATAGCAGTAGTCACCACCTAAAGAAGCACCACTAGCTCTGTTCCAGGAATAGATGAAGTCATCAGCAGTAATTGCGGAACCGTCGGACCATTTAATACCCTTACGAAGTTTAACGGTATATCTTGTGCCGTTAGGATATTTAACTTCTTTCCAACCGTCACCATCTGGTTCATGGTCGATAACTTCGGCTTGTGCTTTTGAAATCTCTTCGGCTAAGTCGAGAGTTAATTCAAGAGCATTGCCTTTCTTTTGATAACGATAAAGACCACTGTCTAAGTGGACTAACATAGTGGCACCGTCAACCGCAGAGTTTAATGCTGGGTCGAGAGATTGTGGTTCACTAGCTAAACAGACTGTAAGAGATTGGCTCTTTGGACCGCCACAGGCAGCTAATGCCATAGCCGCTGTACCAGCGAGAACGAGCCATGAGTTTTTTCTAATTTTCATAGCATTTCCTCCTTTATTGAAATTAGAATTTGTTTTTTCCAAAAAGCACCTTCGCTGTACTTTTTAGAAACCTATATAAGCCTTCCGGCATTATATATGGTCATGTTTGACTATTCATCGAATAGTCGGCAAGCAACAAAGTGTTCCTTGCTAATCTCCCTTAATTCTGGAAGTTTGTTCGCGCATTCAGGTGTGGCCTTAGGGCATCTTGTTCTGAATGGGCAACCACTTGGAGCTTTAAGTGGAGATGGTATATCACCCTCTAAAATCTGTCTCTTATTGGCCCTAGCTTTCTTTGGGTCAGGTTCTGGTATAGATGATAGGAGTGATATCGTATATGGATGTAAGGGGTTATCGTACAATTCTTGTGAATTGGCGAGTTCGACAATGTGACCGAGATACATGACTGCAATACGGTCTGAGATGTGTTTCACAACGAGTAAGTTATGAGCCACGAATAGATACGTTAAACCAAATTGTTTTTGTAAATCTTGGAACGTATTAAGGATTTGCGCTTGAATGGAAACGTCGAGAGCGCTCACTGGTTCATCACACATAATGAATTCTGGAGATGAGGCTAGCGCTCTAGCGATACCAATTCTTTGACGTTGACCACCAGAGAAGGCGTGTACATAACGTGAAGCGTGTTCTTTACTTAAACCAACAGCTTCCATTAATTCAGCGACACGTTTTTCTCTTTCCGCTTTGGTCTTATAAATCTTATGAATCTCTAATGGTTCGGAAATAATATCAGATACCGTCATACGTGGATCCAAAGATGAATATGGATCTTGGAAGACGATTGTGGCTTTCTTTCTAAACTCTTTAAGTGCCGCTTTACCTTTAACAGGTTTGCCGTTAAAGATAATTTCACCACTCGTTGGTTTATAGAGTTGAAGGATTGTTCTACCTAGGGTAGTTTTGCCACATCCTGATTCGCCAACTAGGCCTAATGTCTCACCTCTTCTAATCTTGAAAGAGACATCATCGACCGCTTTTAAAGGAACAGTTTTAAAGACAGAAGTCGCAATTGGGAAATACATCTTGAGGTTCTTAACTTCAAGAATGTAGTCGTCATCTTTGATGTCATGATCGACTCTTTTGACTTCTTCATCTAATAAAGATAAATCTTGATTAGGATCGAGGTTGATGTCTTTATCAAATTGTTCTTTATTTTCTTTGTTCATTTTTGCTCCTTTCCTTTTTCTTATTGGCGATAATAGCACCGTTATATACTAGTGGTTTACCTTCAGGTACACCGTTAACGATGTCAATTTTTCCTTCTTCATAGAGTTTTTTAATCATCTTCCAGCAACTAGCGGCGTGACCTTTTTCATCGTATTGCACTTCTTCTGGATATCTCTCGATACAGATTTCCATACATTCTTTACATCTACTCGAGAAGGCACAACCTTTAGGTAAGCAGAAGAGATCAACTGGGTTACCTTGAATTGGTTCAAGTCTTTTACCTTTGCTATCAAGCTTAGGCATACTGTTTAATAAGCCTTTAGTGTATTCGTGTTGAGGATTATAGAAGATATCATCCACGGTACCTCTTTCAACGATTCTACCGGCGTACATGATGTCAACTTCATCACAGATTTGGGCGACAACGCCTAAGTCGTGAGTGATGATAATGATCGCCATGCCATATTCTTTTTGTAATTTCTTTAACAAATCAAGAATTTGGGCTTGGATGGTAACATCTAATGCAGTTGTTGGTTCGTCAGCGATTAAGATGTCAGGTCTTTCCACTAGAGCCATCGCAATCATCGCTCTTTGGAGCATGCCACCACTCATTTCAAATGGGTGTTGCTTCATTCTCTTCTTTGGCTCTGTGATACCAACTTCTTCAAGCATCTTTAATGCTTTCTTATTCGCGGAATATTTTGTTTCCTTATATTCGGAAATACATTCCCAGTAGTACCATTTCTTGGCTTTTTTAGCATGCTTTCTAAAGAGTCGTTTGCTCTTAGATACTGCTTTCTTAGCTTTTCTAAGTTCTGCTTTTGCTTCAGAGACTTGAGATTGAAGCGCTAAAAGCTTTTCATCTTTTGCCTTAGGCTCTTTCTTAACATCCTTTTTAGCGGTCTTTAATGATTGTTGATATTCATTTAAGTTCGCTAAGGCTTGGTTGTATTTGTCTAATTTGATTGGATAATCATCATTAGCTTTATCGATGTTCTTTTTTAACTTCTTAGCTTCATCCACTACTTCTTCATCAAAATGAGGAATATTAGTGTCATATTGATCATTCTTGAAGCCTTCATAGATTGCTTTGAACTGTGGTAAGGCGGCTTTATATTTCTCACGTGCTTCCTCTTTCATTGCTTTATAACGTTCAGTAGCTTTCTTATATTCGACTTCAAATGCCGCTTTATCATCGGCTAATTTCTTTTCAATAGTCGCATAGTCATCTTTTAATTTTTGATTATCTGGGTGATGAGCAATACCTTTTCTCATGGAGACAAGTCTTTGTTCATCACTTTCAATGGCGTTTCTAATATCATAGACTGCCGCTTCAATTGGATTTCTAGCGTGTGTAAGAATTGCTTCTCTTAATTGATTACCAATGGTCCAAGTTGGATTTAATGAAGTCATCGCATCTTGGAAGATAATAGAGATACGGTTACCACGAATATCTCTCATTTGTCTTTCAGAAATTCTTAATAAATCAGTACCGTTATAGATAATTTTGCCACCATCGACTTTACCGTTTTTATCTAAGATACCCATGATGGAGTAAGCAGTAACGGATTTACCTGAACCAGATTCACCAACGATGCCTAAGACTTTTCCTTTTTCCAAGGTGAAAGAGACACCGTTGACGGATAACACTTTGCCAGCGTCAATCTTGAACGATGTATTGAGGTTTTCAACTTCTAATAACTTATATTGTCTAGCCATACCGTTCACCTATTTCTGAAGTTTTGGATCGAAGGCGTCTCTTAAGCCATCGCCGAGAAGATTAAGCGATAAAACGATTAAACAAATCGAAATCGCTGGAATTAAGAATAAGAATAGTTCTTTAGGATTATTACCAACGATATATGATTGAGCATCACTGGCTAAACTACCTAAAGATGGGGTTGGATATTTAACACCTAATCCTAAGTAAGAGAGGAAGGATTCGGTGAAAATCGCACTTGGGATTTGTAATGCCGCGGAGATGATGATGACACTCATAGTGTTAGGAATTAAGTGCTTTAAGATGATTCTGCCAGTACCCGCACCATTAGCGCGTGCCGCCATAACATATTCTTGTTTTCTTAAAGCAAGGACTTGGCCTCTAACTAGTCTTGCCATACCTACCCAATAAAGAAGGGCAAATACAACGAAGATAGCCACGAAACCAGAACCAAGTTGTGCTAATGCACCACCTTGATTGCCATCAAACACTGCGGATAATGTCGCTGATAAGAGAATGATAATTAAGATATCTGGTAAGGAATAAATAACATCAACAATTCTCATGACAATTAAGTCAAACTTACCACCGATAAAGCCACATAAAGCACCAATGGTACCACCGATGATTAAGACAATCGCTGCAGCGAAGAAACCAACAATTAGGCTTGTTCTAGCGCCAACTAAGATACGAATAAAGTAATCGTGACCATTAGAGTCAGTACCAAAGATATGTGGAGGAACATAAGTGCCATTAGCGATGGCGTCTTTTTCCGCTTGTGCAAATGTAAATGGCATTAATCTATTGAATGAAGGATCAGGTCTTTCAACGTAACGATAGCAAATGACTTCGTCATAAGAATATGGATAGAATAATGGAACGATGAAGACCATGATTAATAAAATAACGATGAAGCAGAAGGAAACCATAGCGACAGGATTCTTAACGAATCTTCTAACGCCATCCATAAAGAACGTGGAATTAGGACGCATTAAATTAGTGCTTCTTTTTTCACTTTCAGAAGCAGAACCAAATTTATCGACATCGATTTGGAAACTTAATGGGTTCTTTTTCATGTTCTTTTATTCCTCCTTTCTAATCAAAGTCAACACGAGGATTGACGATTATATAGGCGATATCACTAGCCAACGTGAAGATGATTAGTAATAACGCTAATAAGCAAGTTGTACCCATAATGAGTGGGTAGTCACGATTTTGAATTGATCTAATGAATTCTCTACCAACACCTGGTAGTTGATAGACTTTTTCAATAACTAATGAACCAGTAATAATTGAGGCAAACATTGGGCCAAAATATGTAATAACTGGTGTTACTGAGTTTCTAAGACCGTGTTTGGTTAATATACGTTCAGGTTTTAAACCTTTAGATTTAGCGGTTCTCATATAATCTTGACCAAGAACATCTAAGGTAGATGATCTCACAAGTCTTGTAATATAAGCGGTTGGATATAAACTTGCGGCGATAACAGGTAAGATATATGGTCCTATGCCATCAACACCAACAGGACTTGTTGGCACAACACGTAAGTTAACCGCGAAAATATATAAGAGGATTAAAGCGGTAACGAAGCTAGGCATTGCCACACTTGCAGTCGTTAATACCATGATGGCTCTATCGAAGAACTTGTTTTGGTGAGTAGCGGCATATGTACCTAAAGCAATACCCACTATTAAGGCTAATACTGCGGCAGCAGCGCCAATGCCAAGAGAGTACTTAAAGCCGTTGAAGATGATTTCAGTAACTTCTCTACCTTTGTAGTAATAGGAAACACCGAAGTCGCCAATCATTGCTCTACCTAAGTAACGCAGATATTGAACAAATAGTGGTTGATCAAGACCATAGCGTTTATTAAGAGCGGCGATAACTGCATCACTCAGAGCTTTTTCTCTAGTCCAAGGACCGCCTGGCACTAATTGCATGACCCAGAAAGTAACAGTCACAACAATAAGATAAGTTAGAATGCCTAACCCAATTCTTTTAAGAATGTAGAACACCATCTTCTTATTCATATCGTGTACTTTCTTGCCCTTTCTTTTATATGCATATGCTTAGCGCAACTGCGTGAATAAAATTGCGTCTATTTTAACGACCGATTTTTTAACCAGTCAACCACCTTTGTTATAACTTTTATAAAAGTTTTTTTGTTTATATTTTATAAATATAAGGTTTTAATAAAATACACTACAATTAGTGGTTTTTTCTTATTTTGATAGTTCAACTATCTTTTTGGTAGAAAAAATTGCAAAAACTCGATTTTTGATTAAAAAATGATTATTTTATTATGATATATTCACATTTTTTTGAAAGTTATATTTTTTGATGGAGTTAAGATAATTGATAATAAAGCACAAAATATCGATTATGAAATCTTAATGTTCTTATCCTTCAACGTTATTTATAGAGAATATCCACTACTATATATCCTTATTTATATGTACGCGAGGAAACTTTAGTGGTCATTTTGTCAACTTGAGTCGTTTTGATATCATAATTCAAGCGAATTATGGTAATATTGCGTCAGTGAAATATATTAATTTACAAAGGAGGTTTATATATGATTAGTAAAAAGTTAGCTATTGAAGTACTCAATGCCGCTTTAGAGACTGGTGCGGATTATGCTGAAATCTTTTATGAAGATAGCAGTGCTCACTCAGTCTTAATTGAAAACGGTAAAGTTGAAACAAGTAGCTCTAATTCCTTGTGTGGTGTTGGTTTACGTTTACTTAAAAATAACCAATGCGTGTATGGATATACTAATGATTTAACAAAGAAAGGTTTATTAGCGTTAGCCAATTCCCTTAACAAATCATTCCACGATAAGAGATTAATTACTGTTAACAAATTGAACATGATCAAATGTAAGAATCGTAACCCAGTGACACGTAGTTATGATGATGTTCCAGTTGAAGAAAAGATTGCGTTAATTCGTGAAGGTATTGATGAAATTAATTCCTTAAAAGATCCACGTATCGTTAGAACATTTGGTAGCTTCGCTGATAATAAACGTTTTGTCGCGGTATTTAATTCTAAAGAGAAATGGTTTAAACGCACTACTGAATTCGGTAGAATGGCTTTCCAAGTTATCGCTGCGGATCAAAATGGTTTTGAAACAGGTTTTGAAGGTCCTGGTGCTCAACACGCTATCGACTATTTCAGAACTGAAAAAGTTAATCCAAGAAAGACTGCTAGAAAAGCCGCAGAAACTGCTCTTAAGATGTTAACAGCAGCGGAATGTCCAAGTGGCAAAATGCCAGTTGTTATTGGTAATGGTTGGGGTGGCGTCTTATTCCACGAATCTTGTGGTCACCCATTAGAAGCAAGCGCAGTCGCTAAAGGCTTGTCTTGTTTCTCAGAAAATAAGATTGGTGATTATATTGCTTCTCCAATCGTCAGTGCAGTGGACGATTCCACTATTCCTGGTGAATGGGGTTCAATCGATATCGATGATGAAGGTAATTTAGGTAGTAAGAGATTACTTATTAAAAACGGTAAACTTAATGACTATATGATTGATGACTTAAATGGTCGTCGTATGGAAAGAAATGGTAACGGTGCTTGCCGTAGACAAAACTATCGTTTTATTCCAACATCTCGTATGTCTAATACCTATATCTGTAATGGTAAGAGCACACCAGAAGAAATCATTAAAGCCACTAAATTAGGTTTATACGCTGTTGGTTTTAATGGTGGTTCTGTTGATCCAACTACTGGTGAATTCAACTTCGGTTGTTCAGAAGCTTATATCATTAGAGATGGTAAAATCGCTGAACCAGTTAAAGGTGCAACTTTAATTGGTAAAGGTTTTGAAATCTTAAAGAAAATTGACATGATTGCTAACGACTTAGATTTAGCCCAAGGTATGTGTGGTGCTTCTTCTGGTTCTATTAGAACTAACGTTGGTCAACCAACATTAAGAGTTAGTGAAGTCACTGTCGGTGGTAGAGGAGGAGAATTAAAGTAATATGGGTAAATATGATAAGTTTTTTGCTTTAGCAAAAGAAGCGGGACTAGAACAAGTTGAACTCTCTATTTCCGAATTCCATAGTTTAAATATCTCCTTATTCCATGGAGAAGTCGATGAATATAAAGATAACAATGGCTACGCAATTGTGGCTAGAGGTATCTTAAATGGTAAATGTGGTTCTGCCTCATGTGATGTTTGGAATAAAGATAAAGCGGCTTGGTTAGTTAAAGAAATCGTCGCTAACGCCAAAGTCATTGAAAACGATGATCCTATCTTTATCTTCAAAGGTAGTGAAAAATACCACAAAGTTAATACTTATAATAAAGACTTAGAAAAAGTCTCCATCGATGAAAAGATGAAGAATCTCTATGCTTTAGAAAAAGCCTTAAAGGGTATTGATAAACGTATTGTTGAAGTAGCGGGTACTGAATATAGTGAATCCACTGAAAAGCACACATTAGTGAACTCTAATGGTCTTAACTTAGTGCAAAAAGCTAACTACTTCACATTTGTTGGACAATGTGTCGCTAAAGAAGGCGAACAAACAAAATCTGGTTACGATTTCTTCTTAGGCAATAAATTTGAAGAATTCAATCCTGAAGAATTCGCTAAAAAGATTGTTAAATTAACTGTTGATCAATTAGGTGGTGAAGCCTGTGAATCTAACAAATATAAAGCAGTCTTACATCCAGATGTTGTTACAAGTTTAATGAGAGCCTATATTGGCCACGCTAATGCTGAAGAAGTCCAAAAGAATTCTTCCTTATTCATCGGTAAGATTGGTCAAAAGATTGCTTCTAACAAAGTCACTATTGAAGATAAACCACTTCAAAAGAATGTCTTTGCTAGATGGTTTGATGATGAAGGTGTGGCTACATACAATAAACCAATCATCAAAAACGGTAGATTAGAAACATATTTATATAACTTAACCACTGCTGCTAAAGCAGGTGTACAAACAACCGGTAATGGTTATGGTGGCGGTTCTAAACGCGGTATTGCTTCTTCCTTCTTATCACTTAAACCAGGTAAGAAGTCATTAGAGCAATTATTCGAAGAAGTTGGTAACGGTGTTTATATTACTGATGTTTCTGGTTTACACGCAGGTTTAAATCCACAATCTGGTAATTTCTCACTTCAATCCACTGGTTTCATGATTGAAAATGGTAAGAAAGGTAAACCATTAGATTTAATTACTGTTTCTGGTAACTTATTAGAAATCTTCAAAGATGTCTTAGAAGTTGGTAATGATGTCACTGTTTCACCTTCAGGTGTTTCCGCTGAATCATTATTAATTAAGAAGATTGCTGTCTCAGGAAAGTAAGCATTAATCATACAAAATTAGACCGTAAATAATACGGTCTTTTTTTATATGTTTCCTACGTGTATAATTAGTGGGCTATGAAAAACAAAAAGATATTAACAATTTTAACAGCCATCGCTTTTATTGTGAGTGGCTGCACTGGTAATACACAATCTTCAAGTATTGCCCCAAGTACTCCAAGTACAACAAGTGAAGTAAGCAGTAATCCAAGTAGTGATACTTCTACTTCCACAAGTTCTGCAGATTCTACATCTGCTACAAGTAGCAGTAGCAATACTTCTACATCCACTACTACAAGTTCTTCTACAGTAAGCAGCAGCAGTTCTGCCTCTAGTAGTAGTTCATCTTCCACCACTAGTTCATCCTATACACCTAGTGGAGATACTACATGGAACATCAATATTTCCTTAAGAGGTGCAGAATTTAGAAATGCCTTACAAACAATTATGGCCGGCAAAAGAACAAGAACTACATCATATAGTAACTGTTTATCCCTTGGCGCTAAAGCGGCAGCGTATCCAAATTCTAATTCCTCAACATTCGTGCCTTTCTATCATGATTCTTCTAGACTTGCTACACAGGGTGAATGTAATAGAGAGCATACTTGGCCAAATTCTAGAGGAACTGGAACAAATGGTCCAGGTGCTGATCCATTTATCATTAGACCAACATTAACAAGCGAAAATAGTGACCGTGGTAATAATTTCTATGGCACAAAAGGTAAGGCTAATAAAGAATGGGATCCAGCATCATGTGGTTTTGAAGCCGCACGTGGTGAATCCGCTAGAGT
>CAMVBL010000023.1 GCA_947165725.1 uncultured Caryophanales bacterium
GAGCACGGCCTGTGCCTTTTTGGCGCCATGGCTTTTTACCACCACCACTAACTTCGTGTCTGACTTTAGTTTTAGCGGTTGCTTGTCTTTGGTTAGCTTGTTCTACTTGAACGGCGTCGAACATTGCTTGTTGATGTGGTTCAATACCGAAGATTTCAGCATTGAGGTTCATCTTGGAGACTTCTTCGCCAGCCATGTTAAGGACTTTAACACTGACGGATTTCTTTTCTGCCATAATTACTGTTCTCCTTTCCGTTCTTATTCTGCGGCTTCAGTAGCTGGTGTTTCTTCGACTGGAGCTTCTTGAGCTGGAGTTTCAGCAGCAACTGGAGTGCGATCGATTAGTGGTTTGATAACTTCTGGATGTTTGACATCTTTGATAGCGCTACGAATGACAACGATTGACTTACGTGCACCTGGAAGACCACCTCTAACTAAGATGTAGTTCTTTTCTGCATCAACAGCGACGATCATTTGATTGAGGACTGTTGCAGATTCGTTACCGTAATGACCGGACATGTGTTTACCTGGCATAACGCCGTGGTTGTAACGACCGTTGTTAGCAAAGGTACCTTGACCTCTGTGGTAACCTGAACCGTGACCTTTTGGACCAATGGTTTGATTCCAACGTTTGATAACACCGGAATAACCGTGACCCTTACTTGTGCCAATGACATCGACGACTTCACCAGCTTTGAAGATGTCAGCTTTAATAACATCACCGAGTTGGTAGCCTGTCATTTCATCGCCCTTTAATTCTTTAAGGACTTGGTGTGGGACTGTATTGGCTTTCTTTGCGATTCCCTTTTCGCATTTGTTGGCTCTGGATTCTTTTAATTCTTCATAACCAACTTGCACAGCGGCATAACCGTCTTTTTCAACAGTTTTGACTTGTGTGACAACGTTTGGTAAGACTTCAACGACTGTCACAGCGTAGATTTGGCCATCTTCAGTGAAGACTTCAGTCATGCCCATTTTTCTACCGACAATAGCTTTCATTGACTCTTACCTCCTATAATTTGATTTCGATATCAACACCGGCTGGTAAGTCGAGATTCTTTAAGGAATCAAGAGTTTCTTTGCGGTAGTTTTTAATATCGATGATTCTTTTGTGTGTTCTGATTTCGAATTGTTCACGAGAATCTTTGTACTTGTGAACCGCTCTTAGAATGGTGAACACTTGCTTTTCCGTTGGGAGCGGAATTGGGCCAACAACTGTGGCGCCTGTGTTTTTCGCTGCGGCGATGATCTTTTCAGCACTTAAGTCTAAGTTGACATGATCATACGCTTTAAGACGAACCCTAATTGTGGTTGCTTTTGCCATGAATTGTTTTTCCTCCTATCACTATCAGGCTTTGACTTTAACTCTCTCAGTGCGAATTACCTGAATACACCTTCATGACAACGCCTGTGGGTGTATCAGCAACCTCGCACGTCAACGCGAGCCGTCAACGTTTAATATCATACGTGAGTGTGCATACGCTGTCAACAACTTATTAAATAAATTTAAATATATAAAGGGCGAAGGCACTAAAATAAGAGACACGTGACATGGTTTTCGAAACAAAAAATTTTCAACAAAAAAGACCAAAAAGTGCATTTTTTCTGGTCAATTTTTGAATTTTTGGTGTTAAAAATTAGGTGATTTTTTACCTTAATGCAGCTAGTAAGGAATAGGACATCTCATACCTTTGAATGTAGTCTGAATAATCCATTTCTGTGCGGTTTCTGAGTAGTTCTGTCATCTGATAAATGACGTCATAAAGTGGGGATAAAGAGAGGTTTCCAATGACACCTTTTAAGGAGTGAGCAATGTGGAAAGCTTTCTCTAAATCATGGTCCAGAATAGCCGCTTTTAAATCAGGAAAAGTGTTCTGATCGAGGAAGCGGTTGACTAAAGTCAAATATAGTTGTTCATTATTGACGCAGCGCTTTAAACCTTCATCAACATTCGCACCGTATTTTCTTAAATTTTCAGTGGTAAGCATAATTGTTTCTCCTTTATTTTTCCGCGGTTAAAAAAGGCACAAACTCTTCGTTTGGTACTGGTTTAGAGAAGTAATAACCTTGGATAATTTCACAGCCCAGTTCTTTTAAAACCGCAACCTGTTCTTTGCTCTCAACACCTTCTGCAATTGTTGGTACTTTTAAATACGAAGCGATATCGATAATAATCTTTATCATTTTGTTATCACTTCCACTGCTAAAGGCGTTACGAATAAAAATCATATCAATCTTTAAAGCATCAAGTGGTAGCTTGTTAATCATGCTTAAAGAGGAGTAGCCTGTACCAAAATCATCTATTTCGATTTTGAATCCTGCCTCTCTTAAAGCACTTGTTTTTTCAATGATAGTATCAACATCAGAAATGCACGCTGATTCGGTAATTTCAAGTAATAAATCTTTAGTTTCTAAACCGTTTTCTTTAACGATATCCAAGAGCGTTTCTACGAGTGTTGGATCGAATAAATCGATACGTGAAACATTGACTGAAACAGGAACATGCTTATGGTATTTTTCTTGCCATTTTCTCATTTGAGAAGCAGCCTCTTTCCAGACATATAAATCGAGTTGTTGAATAAGACCTTTTTCTTCAAATAAAGGAATAAAAATACCTGGAGAAATCAAACCTTTTTGAGGATGTTTCCATCTTACAAGAGCCTCAGCACTGACAAGTTTTGGAGTGTCACCTTGAATATTGAATTTTGGCTGATAAAAGATCACAAATTGCTTCTCATCAATAGCGGTTTGGAAAGACTCGATTAGTTCTTCCTCAAAGAGTTCTTTTTCTTTTAATTTATCATCGAAAATAAAGTAATTTTTAACAACGCCATCTCTTATTTTGTTAAGAGCGGTTTTCGCTCTATCAAAGCGGACATCAATATCAATATTTTTATCAACGTTTTGATATATGCCCATCTGCACTTTGATTGGTGTCTTCTTTTCTTTATCAACAAAGATGTCGATAGATAGTTCTTTTAATAGACTTTCATAATCATCGACATGCCTTGAATAAATGATAAATGTATCTGCTTCTAAATGGCAAACCATCCCAAATATGCTCGGCATAAGTTTTTTTATGCGTTTAGAAAAACGAATTAAAAGACTGTCGCTAAAAGATGAGCCAAAGCGCTCTTTAATAGCGTGGAATGATCTAATTCCAACCGCAATAGCGTCCATATTGATATTTGGATTGAGTTTATCTTCATCAGCAACATACTTATAAAAGTATTCTTTGGTATAAAGCCTTGTTAATGCATCTCTTTCAGTGGATTTAATTGTTTGTCTATCTTCAAATAGCTCCACCACTCTATTAATTCTGGCTTTGATGATATTGGAGTCTGGATATGGTTTAGAAATAAAGTCAGAGGCACCATATTGTAAGCATCGCACTTCAAGTTCTTTATCACTAGTTAAAACGATAACAGGTATGTTATTTAGTTCAGTATTCGATTGAATTATGTTTAATATTTCTAAGCCAGATAATTTAGGCAAAAATACATCTAAAAGGATTAAAGACAAACTATTCTTTTTACTATTGAGCAGTTCAAGAGCGGTTTCACCATCTTCCGCTTCAAAAATTTCATAGTCATCTTTCAAGATGTTTTTCAAAATCTCGCGATTAACAAATTCATCTTCAACAATCAAAATTTTACGTTTGTTTTTGTCCATAGCCATCGCCCCTCTATCTACAATCAAAGTCTCCCAAAATTGATTAAAATATAAAAAATCTCTTTTTATGAATGTTTATAACAAAAAATATCTATCTAGATAATAGCATAATTTTTTATTAATTAAACTTTGAAAAGCACAAATTGTAATTAATTACAGTTCTTCTTTTGTGCTGCGAATTGAGAATTTACAGCCACAGTAATGTTGGAAATATAATCCATATTTACGGACTATATCTAAAGATTTTTCATAGCCACCATTCTTTTTAAAGTCCGCGGGTAGCCATTTAACTCTTTTACCTTCTGCTAATTCAAAACCGATTTTATTTAAATCTTGAGAATTCTTAAATCTAGAGATGCTCATAACAGTGCCAACATAGTCATAGCCACGTTCTTCAGCAAGGTCGACAGCTTGGCCTAATCTCTTTCTAAAACAAACACGACAACGATCCATACCTTCACGTTGATTAGCGTATGGTTCTAAATCTTTGTTGTAGGTTGCATTGTCATAGTCAAATTCAATAATTTCAATATCCGCGGATATCGCTTTTAGATAACCCTTAAGTTCATTGAGTCGACGATGGTATTCTTCTTCTGGATAAATATTGGAATTGTTATAGATGATGGTGATCTTAAAATAATCTTTAATTAATTCAAAAGGGTAAGTGAAGCAAGGACCACAGCAGACATGTAAAAGTAATGTTGGTTTTTCACCAGCTTCCACTAGCTTTTTAAGTAACCGTTCTTGCTCTTTTTGATAATTAATCTTTGTCTCTTCCATATATGAACATCGCATCTCCGAACGAGAAGAATCTATATTTTTCTTCCACTGCATGCTTATAGACTTCAAGAGTAAATTCTCTACCCATGAAAGCAGAAACAAGCATGATTAATGTTGATTTTGGTAAATGGAAATTTGTAATTAAAGCATCGATTGTTTTATATTCATAACCTGGTTCAATGAAGATATTAGTGGCTTCTCTTGTAGGTTTAAAGCAACCATACTTAGAATAGTTAGCTTCTAAGGTTCTAACAGATGTTGTACCAATGGCGATAATGCGTTGGCCATTTGCTTTAGCGGCGTTTAATCTAGCCGCGGATTCTTCGCTCATTTCATAGACTTCACTATGCATGATGTGATCTTTAGTATCTTCCACTTTGACTGGTCTAAATGTGCCTAAACCAATGTGCAAAGTAACATCAACGATTTCAACACCTTTAGCTTTTAATTTTTCAAATATTTCTTCGGTAAAATGGAAGCCCGCTGTTGGAGCGGCCGCACTACCTTCATATTTAGCGTAGACTGTTTGATATCTATCGTTAGAGCATAATTGCTTAGCAATATATGGAGGTAAAGGCATTTTACCTAATTGATCTAAGACTTCTAAGAAGATACCTTCATAGATAAATTTAAAAACACGAAGACCTTCTTCTCTTTCTTCAATACATTCTGCGATGAGTTTTCCTTCACCAAAGTCCACTCTTGCACCGACTTTTAAAGATTTAGCAGGTCTAGTTAGACATTCCCAGTTATCGCCTTCTAATTGCCTTAAAAGCAATAATTCGCAGTGCGCTCCAGTAACTTCTTTAACGCCTAATAATCTAGCGGGAATGACTTTAGTGTTATTTCTAACTAAAACATCACCTTCATGTAAGTAGTCGACGATGTCATAAAAGTGTTTATCAGTATAAGTATGTTCATCCTTATTAACTACGCAAAGACGGGAGTGATCTCTTTTTTCACTTGGTCTTTGGGCGATTAATTCTTCAGGAAGATAATAGTCAAATAAATTAATGTTCATTAGAAGCCTCTTTCATCACCAAACTCAGCGAGTTTCTCTTTCATGAATTCTTCATATCTATCTTCTTGGATAGCCACTCTGGCTTCTTCAACAAGTCTAATTAAGAATCTAACGTTATGAATAGACATTAAGCGTTTACCAAATGTTTCATCACAAATGTATAAGTGCCTTAAATATGCTTTTGTGTAATTTTTACAGCAATAGCAATCACACTTATCATCTAATGGAGTAAAGTCTTCTTTATACTTCTCATTTTTGATGTTTACACGACCATGGCTTGTCATTAAAGCACCATGTCTAGCAAGTCTAGTTGGTAAAACACAGTCAAACATATCAACACCACGTAAGATACTACCTAAGATGTAGTCAATGGAACCAATACCCATAACGTATCTTGGTTTATCTTCTGGTAAATATTTAATTGCGTAATCAATCATTTCAAAGAATTTCTCTTTTGGTTCACCAATAGAAGTACCACCGATGGAATAGCCTGGGAAATCCATTTTGACTAATTCTTCAGCGCACATTTTTCTTAAATCTTCATAGTCGCCACCTTGGACAATACCAAATAAAGCTTGGTCTTCTCTAGTGTGAGCGTCTTTTCCACGTTTAGCCCATCTTAATGTTCTTTCAGTGGATTTCTTGCAGTAGTTATAGTCCGCTGGCCAAGGAATGCATTCATCAAAAGACATGGCGATATCTGAGCCAAGTTTTTCTTGAATGCCAATAGAAACTTCAGGTGAAAAGAATAATCTATCACCATTTAAATGGTTCTTAAATTCAACACCGTCTTCGGTAATTTTACGATTTTCTGCGAGTGAAAAGACTTGGAAGCCACCACTATCTGTGAGGATTGGACCATCCCAGTTCATGAACTTATGGAGACCACCCGCTTTAGCAACAATATCCGCTCCTGGTCTAATGGAGAGGTGATATGTATTGCCTAAGATTGTGCCCGCTCCCATTTGGTGGAGCTCTTCAGGAGATAATGTCTTAACAGTGGCTAATGTACCAACAGGCATAAACATTGGCACTTCACAATCACCATGGGGAGTGTGGAGGATACCATATCTAGCACCTGTTTTCTTATCGATGTGTTTGATTTCTAAATAAAAGTTTTTCATAACGTAGTTATTATACTTGCTAAACCGAATAGTGCAAACAAAAAGCGTAGCATGTGCTACGCCTATTGTCTTAATAGTTATTCTTACTTAAGAATGAGTTTTCTTAAATTGAGAGCGCCTTTACCTTCGTAAACGAATGTAACTTGATCTTTTTCGCCACCTTTTTCAACTGGGAATTCGATCACTGCTTCACCGTTAACGTTGATCTCTTGAGCAGCTTCTTTTTCACCATACTTCATGATGAGTTTGCCTTGAGCTTTACCATCTAACTTAATGCCGAATGATTTGGTTTTCTTTAAGTCGAAGTATTTATAAGTGATGGAGCAACCATCGTTGAAGTTCTTAACATATTGGTTTGGATTTTCTTCTCTATCTTTACCTTCTTGTGTTAAGAATGGTTCTTTATTGTGACCTGATTTGAAGACACCATAGAATCTGTTACCATTTTTGGCTCTTAAGCCACAGCAGATAGAAGCGAAGTATTCACCTTCACCTGGTAATGGTTTGCCATATAAACCTTGGGATGTTCTTTCAACTTGTTTGAAGGAACCATCTTTTTCCATGAAGATTTCTTCAGCGAAACCTTGTCTGGAGAATTGGCATTTATTTGTTTGTCTGTGAGCGAAGACGTAATAATGACCATTAACTTCCACCATAGAACCGTGTGTATTACCTGTGAAGTCACAAGCATCTTTACTATTTTCAATACCGCGTAAGCCGATATCACCATTAGACACTAATGTGCCACCTTTTCTGAATGGACCTTTTGGTGTATCACCGATGCAGTAGAATAATTCGTGACCTGCTTGTGAAGAATAGATAAAGTAATATTTGCCATTGAATTTACGCATTGAGCTCGCTTCGAAGAAAGCGTGAATGCCATATTCTTTATTTGTGTCACATTGAATGGATGGGACTGTGGTAATTGGTTCAGTAATAACTGTCACCATGTCTTTTGGATCAAGTTCGACAACCGCACCACCGAGGATCTTCTTTGCGCTTAAGCCTAAAACAGGATAGAACAAAGCGGAACCATAATAGAGATAGACGTGACCATCTTCAACATAGACTGCTGGGTCAAATGGAGCATAGCTCTTTTGCCATTTTGATAAATCAACTTTACCATGGAATTTGAATGGGCCGGCTGGAGAATCAGCAACAGCACAACGAATAACCCAAGAACCTTTTGTAAAGCCAGGTGCTGGTGAATAGTAAATGTAATATCTACCATCTGGACCTTGGCAAACGTCAGGAGCATAGAATTGGGTTTTTGTTTTATTTAATGGGTCATCTGTCTTTTTCCAAATAACACCTTCATAACGCCAATCGGATAAATCATCAATTGGAGCGGACCAGGTGATGTAATTATTTAGACAGAAACCGCTACTACCGAAACGGTCATGGGAACCATAAACATAAACACGTCCGTTAAAAACATGTGGTTCACCATCTGGGACGTATTCAAAATTTGGTAAGTAGGGATTAGTAACTACTTTTTTCATTATAAAACTCTCCTATATGTACATATCCACTTTACAACAAAAAAGCATTCGCAATGATTGTAAACTTGCTATTTGCGTATGACAATCTTACGAATGCGCGTGTTTGCATTATAGAACTTTAATAAAGTCTTCTTTTCTATCTTTGACTTGCAATGACTCTGGATCTTTAGCGTAGCCAAGGATACAACTGCCAACGATTTTATAATCTTCTGGAATACCTAAAGCCTTTTTGACTTTTAACCCATTTTTGGTATGGAATAAATCATCAAATTGATTAATCCAACAAGAATCGATCTTTAAGGCATGAGCGGCTAAGAACATATTTTCTAAAATGCAGGAGCAATCTTTATCAGTGAAGGCATCTTCACAAGGAGCACCAACAATGAGTATAGTTTTAGCGCCGTACATACAGTCACGATTGAGTTCATTTAGCGACAACGTCCTCAACTTTTCCACGTATCTCTTGCTGTTAACGACATAAATGTTAGCGATTTGTCTGTTCTTGCCACTAGGAGCGTATTTACCTGCTTCAGCAACTTCTAAGGCTTTCTTGAGTGAAACTTTCTTTTCGTTATAAGCTCTACAGCTCACACGAGACTTGATGATTTTTAGGACTTTGTTTTCCATAAGTTCTTTTAACCTCTTATCTATAATACTTAACAGTCATTAAAGCGATATTTTTATTTGTTTCATAATCACTCTTTAATTGTGATTGATCGACATCAATTCCCTTATCGTGGCAGTACTTAACAAATTCTTTTGTAAAGAACCATAAGCGAATGTCTTGCTGGACAAATTTGTCGTTAGATACAAACTTTTCGTATTTGAATGGCATATAGTATAGCTTGCCATCAGCGTAAACAAAGTTATCTGGTTTCATATCTAGCGCCATTCTATCAGTTCTTGCGTACCAATAGGCTTTAAACATAAGTTCTAACACTTGTTCTGGAAGAGGGGCAATTTGGAGCATACCAAAGCAGTTTTCACCTTCAATATATTCAAGGATGGCCCATCTGAGTTTCTTATCATATAAATAGCATTTAGGATTGCTAACACCAGAAACTCTTAAGCGATGTTCACAATCAACAAACTTCTCAAAGCCTTCTGGATCATCATCAAACTTTTTTAATAAATAATATTTGCCTTTTCTTTCTACTTTGAATGAGTGATCACTGATTTGTTCGACGACTTGATAGTTTTTTCTTTTAATTTCAATTTCTTCAACCATGCTTTCATTTTATAGAGATTTGTTTTCTTAGAAAAGAAAAAGATACTATGTTTCAATAGGGACATATATAATATTGGCATTCAAGGGAGAAGATTTATGGACAAGAATATTGAAAGATTTATCCGCTACGCGAAGATTGATACACAAGCTGATGAAAATACAGGCACCACTCCTTCTACTGAAAAGCAGAAGAATCTTAGCCGTCTTTTAGTTAAAGAATTAAAAGAATTAGGTTTAGAAGATGCCTATATGGATGAATATGGTATCGTCTATGCCCACCTTAATGGTGAAGGTGATGTTATTGGTTTAAATAGCCACGTTGATACCGCTTTAGAAGTCACTGATGAGAATGTTAATCCTCGCATCGTTACTAAATGGGATGGTAATGACATCATCTTAAATGATCAATATCGTATTTCCTTAAATCAATTCCCACATATGAAACAATTTATCGGCAAAGATTTAGTTGTTACCGATGGCAATACATTATTAGGCGCTGATGATAAAGCTGGTATCGCTATTATTATGGCGGTACTTGATTATATTAAAGAACATCCTGATTTCAAACATCACCCATTAGCGGTAGCTTTTACTGTTGATGAAGAAATCGGTGAAGGTCCAAAGCATTTCTCTTTAGAGAAAATGGGCGCGGATTATGCTTTCACAATTGATGGTGGCGCTGTTAATAGCATTGATATTGAAAACTTCAATGCACAACAATTAAGAGTGAAGATTGATGGTGTTTCAGTCCACCCAGGTGAAGGTAAAAATACCTTAATTAACGCTCTTCAATTACAAGCGGAATTCATTAATATGCTTCCTCAAAAGGAAACACCATATTACGCTGATGAAGGATATTGGCACTTAACTTCAGTTAACGGCACTAGTGAACAAGTTGAATTTGTGGCTATTTTAAGAAACTTCTCAAGAAAAGCTTTAGAAGAATTAGACGCTAAGATTTATCAAATCAGAGATGAATTATCTGCTAAATATCCTAAAGCCAAAATCAAAGTGGATATTTCTGAACAATATGAAAATATGAAACCATATGTTGATAAAGATCCTCGTCCAGTTAAGAAAGCGGAAGCGGCTCTTAGAAAACTTGGTATTGAACCTAAATTTGAACGTATTAAAGGCGGCACTGACGGTGCAACTTTCTCCAAGATGGGTTTAGTTACGCCAAACTTAGGTACGGGAAGTGGCAACCACCACGGCCGTTTTGAATATCTTTGCATCCAAGATTTCAACACGATGATTGAAATCGTTTTAGAAATTATTAAAAGATAACTTTGAAGGTTTTTAAAATAAGGTCTACCATAAAATTATGAGAAAGAGTGGCACACTACATATCATCCTCGAGATCGTAACGATTTTAAGTAACATCATCATTGGTGTGACCATTTTAACTTTCATTGCTTATCAGCATCAGGAAAGCTTAGAACTTAATAAATCATTTATCGGTTCAATTGTCTTAGCGATAGGCGCAACCGAAATGGTTGAATTCCTCTCACTAAAAATGCTTGGAAAATTACGTAATATACCTAACGCAATTGTGGCGGGATTATCAATGGTTCTTGGTGTGTTAATTATGGCGATTGATATGGAATTAGCGACCACGTGTGTTATTTGGGGTATTTGTAGCATCGCTTTCCAAGTCGTTAAAATCGCTAACGCTGGCTATAACATTCTTAAGCAACCATTCCTTAATATTGTCATTATTATTCTCTGTGTTACCGAGGCGATATTCTCCGTCTTCTTAATCACAAAGAATGTTGAAGCTTTAGATCACCATTTCATATTCATCGGCATCTCACTTCTCGTGGAAGCCTTCATATTGATTATCGAATTTATCATTCATCGCTATCAAACAAGATAAAAGAAAAGAGGACTACGTCCTCTTATTTTTTGGCTTTCTTTTCTTGTGAACGCTTATCATTGATTTCCTTCATTTCCGGTTCATCAATGAGCTTTTTACCGTTCTTATTAGCCCAGTCCACACAGCCGTTTAATACGAGCTTTAAGAATGGACGTGGCACTTTGACAAGCATCTTAAGCGCGGCGTCGGTGAACTTAACATCGGTATTGAGTCTATCCGCGGCATATCTAACTGATGAGATATCAACTTCTCTATTTGGAATTGCAATCGCGTCTGGCTTTTTGAAATCAGAACACCAGAAGTATTTACTATCTCGATAGCCCCAGTTGGTTGGTAATGGGCAGTAATTACTACGTGTCGCACCATTGATAATGGAGTTATAGTATTTCTCTTTAATGAGGATGTGATCGATTCTTAAGATGAAGTGAGCGCCGAATTTAGAAGTTATACCATTGAAGTCGTGATATTTATAACCATCATAATCTTCTAATACTGGATCATCTTGGGCATTATCTAATTCGCTCATCCATGTACATTCAAATACTTGTAATGCTTCATCGAGAATCTTTGGATATTTTTCTTCAGGATGTTCATCTTGTGATAAACCATCAACTGGAGTGAATCTAAAGTTTTTCATCTTTTCTTCTGGGGTATCACCTGGGAAGCCACAGTCAACGTGTTGAGCGAAGTTCTTTTTGCTATATGGTAAGAAATTAATTGTGCATTTCTTGTGTCTTAGTAAACCTTTTGCGGTATTAGATGTATTACGGCACTCTAATAGCATCGCGTAGAACTTCTTGCCTGCGATATAGTAAGGAAAGATTAATGAATAGGCACCATAGGAAGTTAAAGTACCATCTTCATTAAGTGTGCCAATTAAAGTTAATGGCATTGGAAAGAAACTGGAAGACTGGTAAAAATTATCAGTAATCCTAATACTTTTAAATTTACTGTTCATATATGTAACCTCGTCACTATTATAGCCCTTTTATTTATAAAAAGGTTGACAAAAAGTCGTTTAGGACTTAACTTGCTATTGGATGAAAGCGTTAGTTTTAACGCAGAAAGATAGGTAATTATGGAACAAACTGTTCAGAATCAATCTACGTTTAAGTTGAATTACAAACGTACATTTTTAATTGGCTTTGCATTCTTTGGCATTTTGCTTTTATGGCAAGTTTATGACTTATGGTGCCCAACATTTTTAAGTGAAATGTTCGCAAAAGCATTCTATCCAGAATATGAAACACTCCGTCAAGTTAATACTCCTGAGGCTATTGCCCAATGTGGCGATATCATCAAGAAAGTCCAATACCCTGTCGGTATTATGATGGCTATCGATAACATTGCCGCATTAATCTTAATGCCAGTATTTGGTCATTTATCAGATAAAACAAACACCAAGATTGGTAAACGTATGCCATATATTTTAGTTGGCACATTCGTTTGCTCTATCGCTTTCCCATTTATTCCTGTTTTATTCCATTTCAATCAATTAGCGGGTGTCATCGTCATGATGGCGGTTGTTGTCTTATTTGCGATGATGTATAGAAACCCAGCGGTTGCTTTAATGCCAGATATCACCCCAAAACCATTACGTAGTAAGGCAAATGGTATTATCAACATCATGGGTTACATCGGTGGCGCATTCGCCACTGTCGTCGGTTTGGTATTTGTTTTAAGCAATTACTTAGGCACTGCTGTCGCACCAAAAGATGACGCTCAATTAGGCTGGATTAAAGGCCTATATAAACCACACACATGGGCATATGATAACATTTGGGCGGTTATGGGACCATTCCTTGTCGCCTCTGTTTTAATGCTCGTTAGCGCTATTGTCTTATTCATCCTTGTTAAAGAAAACAAGATTAGAGAAGAAATGAAAGATGAATTAGCGAGAGGTGAAGCCGTTAGTGAAACCGCGGATAAAGTTGATGACGATAAACCATTAAGTGAAGCTAATAAGATTATGTTATTCCTTATCTTAGGCGCTGAATTTTTCTGGTTTATGGCGGATAATGGTATTTCCACATTCCTTAATAACTATGTTATTTATGGTACGCAGTCTGAATCTACGAGCACAATGGTCTTAACCATCTTAGGTGGTGTCGGTAGCGTCGCTGGTTTTGCAGTCGGTGGCATTATTGCTAGTAAAATCGGCCGTAAATGGACGTTATTTGGTGGCTTAGGATTAGCGTTATTCTGTTATGCCATATGGGCCATCTTAACGTTTGCAATTGGTTTACCAGAAGGTTCTATCCCAGTTTGGTTATATATCATTTGGTTAATTAAAGGCTTTGGCATGTCCTTAGTCCACGTCAACTCCTTCCCAATGGTCGTCGAATTATGTAATAGCAAAAAGATTGGTAGATTCACTGGTTACTACTACGCCGCTAGCATGGCCGCGCAAACAATCACCCCAATTGCCTTAGGTTCATTATTATTTATTGACGGCTTTGACTGGAGATTCTTACCAGTGTATGCTGGTGTCTGTATTGTTATCTCCTTAGTGGTTTTCTTCTTTGTGAAGAATGTTAAAACCACAAAGACAACATTTGCAAAAGGTTTAGAAGCTTTAGGAGAAGTAGAAGAATAATTAAATATGAAACCATTATGTATCGCGCATCGTGGTAAGCACGATAAATACTTTGAAAATACATTAAACGCTTTTAAAGAAGCGGGAAAAGGTGAATTCTTTGGTATCGAAACTGATATTCATTTAACCAAAGATAACTATTGGGTTGTCCACCATGACCCAGACTTCTTAAGCAATGGGCAAAAATACGTCATCGCAGACATGACAAAAGACGAAGTCATCAAGTTGTACTTAGATAACGAGCAAGATGATAAAGAGGCTTATATTCCGCTTTTTGAAGATTATTTAAAGATTTGTAAAGAAAGTGGTAAACGCCCTATCATTGAATTCAAACCTAAAAACCCAAAAGGCAAGTATTTAAAGAAACTCGCCAAATATATTGATGAATATATGGGTTTAGAGAATGTTACATTCATTGCCTTCTATCCTTGGCCGCTCATTAAGCTAAGAAATAAATATCACAAAAGAGTGCATCTCCAACTTCTATTAGAAGAAGGTCACTATAAGATGCTTTATAAGTGGGCAAAATTCTTCAAAATGGATATCGATATTGAAGATAGATTATTAACGCAAGATCTCGTTGATATCTTCCACAAAAAGAATCTTAAAGTTAATGTCTGGACAGTGGATGATGAGAAGATGCTTAGAAAATTAGAGGACATGGGTGTTGATTATATCACCACTAACATCTTCCAACAAAAGGACTAAATCAAAGCAAGGCTGACTATGTCGGCCTTTTTATTTCAAATATTTGACACGACTCTTTTGTAATATTTAACAAATTTTACAAAGTATTGTATTATCATTTTATCTAGAAACGAGAAAAGGGGATTACTATGAAAAAGATTTTAGTATTTGGTTTAACCGCTTTATCAACATTCGCTTTAATGGGTTGCGATATGATCACTGGTTTATTTGAAAAATCATATAACTACAATGATTTCAAAGCTTTATTAGCTGATCGTAAATTATCATTCAAAGCCGCAAAAGCTACCGCTGAAATTGATAAAGATGGTGATAAATCCACTATTAACTACACTTATAAAGATGGTGAATGGAAATACAAGAGTACCATTCTTTCTGCAGAAGTTGAACTCACTGAAACATTAGATGTTGTTACTGATGCTAAGGCTTGTGAACTCTCCGCTGCTTTAGTGGATAAAAATGTAGATGATTTATTCAAATTTTATGCCAAAGGAGATGCTTATCGTATTACTGCAGAATACAAAACAGACGAAGAACAAATCAAATTGGAATATAAGTATGGTGCTGATGGTTTAGTTACTTATAGATATAACAAAAACACAGATTTAAAATCTGTTAAAACAACCGAAAAGAAAATCAACTATACCTATTCTAAATAAGATTTAAGTAACTTAGTTAAATCTGCAATTGAATCAATTATAAAGGTTGGCTTACGGTCAGCCTTTTTAAATTCTTCTAAAGTGGTTTCCCCGCTTAATACAGCAACTGTATCTACACCAGCGTTAAGACCAGCGACAATATCTGTATAGTAGCGGTCTCCAACCATCATGGTTTCTTCCTTAGTAACACCAAACTTTTCCATGACTTGATAAATCATTGTTGGTTCTGGTTTTCCTAAGAAAATAGGTGCTTTATCAGTGCACATCTCAATCCATTTGCAAAGTCCACCACAATCTGGGATATAGAATCCATCCTCAATTGGACAGCGATAATCCATATTAGTGGCAATGAATTTGCTACCTTTTTGTATATATAAACATGCGGTCTTTAATTCGTCATAAACTAATTCGGTATCAAATGACGCTAAAACGACATCAGGTATTTCTTCTTGATAAGTTTCAATAAGTTGGAAATGTTTCTTTAATTCCTCTTTAAATGATTTCACGCCTAACACATAAAGAGTTTTAGCTTGTTGATCTTTTAGATACTTAATTGTGGTATCAATGGATGAATAGAAATTATCTTCATTGCAGTCGATACCCATTCTTTTGATTTTATCAACATAGAACGCTAAGGAGTGGGAAGAATTGTTAGTCAAAAAAACAAACGATATTTCGTTTTGTTTAAAATATTCGAATGTTTCTTTTGCGCCTTTAAATAAACGCTCACCGAGATAGACGGTGCCGTCCATGTCAAGGCATATAAGCTTTTTCATTTATGAATCAACTATTTCTTAGCGATTTTGCCTTTATTAGCACCTTTTGAGTTATGCGCTAAAATTGCACGACCAGTGTTTTCTGCTCTTTCTTTAGCATAGGCTTCACCTTCGGCTTTTGTGGCGAATGTCTTAATGACTTTGTCACTACCTGTGATGAAGAGTTGCCATTTGCCATCTTCTCTCTTTGAGAGGTGGTAAGAAGCATTAGCGCTTGGACCGGCTTTCTTTGGAGCGGCTTTTGGAGCTGGCTTTTTAGCTGGTTCAGCTTTCTTTGGAGCTGGTTTAGCAGCAGGCTTTTTAGCTGGTGCTGGTTTCTTTGGTGCTGGCTTGGCAGCTGGTTTTTTTGCTGGCATGATAATATTTCCCCTTATTTATATTAATTATAGAAATAAAGTTTCATTATTGTCAAAAAAGTATCAATCACAAGGGAAGATGACACCGATTTGCCTTCTGATTTCATCCATTAATTCCATAACATCCATGGATGAATTTAAAGAGACTAGTTCATTAGGTTTTTCATTTTTGATATATTCAGCGACCACTCTAAACTGGGTTGCAAATTTCTTTTTCTTATCTCTGAAGACTTCTTTACCTTCTTTGGTTTTGAAGACGGCTTTACTAGCCATATGGAATAAAGGAA
>CAMVBL010000024.1 GCA_947165725.1 uncultured Caryophanales bacterium
GCGAATTTAATCAAATTAATGAAAAACTGAAAAAAGAAGGGAGAATTGCGCAGTTTTCGGCTTCTTGGGTTAATCCAAGCACTAGATTAGTTAATAACATTATTTACGTCATTATTGGTGTTGCGGGCATCATCATGCTTGGCTTTAATGATGACTTAATTACCGTGGTCGCGGTCATGTCTATTGGTCGATTATCAAGCTTCTTATCATACACAAATCAGTACTCAAAACCATTCAATGAAATATCAAATGTTGTCTCCGAATTTGAAAACGCAAAAGCGTCACTTAGAAGAATAAATAATTTCTTAAATATTGAAGATGATGTTAACAAAGGAGAAGCCTCAATTGATAGCATCGATAGCATTGAATTTAAGGACATGTCTTTCAGTTATGATCCTAGTAGAAAACTCATTGAAAACTTTAATTTAGAAATCAAAAAAGGACAGAAAGTCGCTATCGTTGGACCAACAGGTGCGGGTAAGACAACACTCATTAATTTACTCATGCGTTTCTATGATCCAAACAGTGGTCTAATCTCTATCAACAATAAGTCCTATTTAGATATTAAAAAGGAATCATTAAGAAGCCATGTTGGTATGGTTCTTCAAGATACCTGGATCTTCTCTGGCACAATCTTAGATAATATTCGTTACTATAAGAAAACCGCTACTGAAGAAGAAGTAAAAGAAGCGGCAAGAAAAGCTCATGCTGATATCTTTATCAATACTTTACCTAATGGCTATTTAACTAGGGTTAGTAATAAGCACGGCTTATCCGAAGGTCAAAGACAAATGATCGCGATTGCTAGAATTATGTTACTTAATCCAGAACTAGTGATTCTAGATGAAGCCACATCTAATATCGATACTCGTAGTGAAAAACTTATTACAGATGCTTTTGACTATATGATGAAAGATAAAACATCAATTGTTATTGCTCATAGATTATCAACAATCGAAAAAGCGGATATCATTATTGTTATGAAAGATGGTGCGATTGTAGAAACAGGTAACCATCAAGAATTAATGAAGAAACAAGGATTCTATTATTCCTTATATTCTTCACAGTACAAATAAGGTAACCTATGGCTAAAGAGAAAAAGGAAAAGAAGAAAAATAGCAAACTTAAAAAGATTAAGAAGTTAGCTACTCCTAAAAAGATTGCTCTTTTAATGGCGCTTATCTCTTTAGTGTCTTTCCTTTATAAGATTGGTTTAGGCATTATCTCTAACTCTATTATCTTAATCATTGCTTCTTTATCCACTGCGGTGGTTTGTGCTTGTAAGTTCATTTTCTGGAAAGATATGAACGCTGATAGAAAAACTAAAAAGAAATCATATTTCATTATGATGATTTTAGCGTTATCTTTCGCTGTCTTATTCTTACTATTCGCTGTACTAAAAGTCGGTGGCATTGATACATCTAGTAAGAATAACTTTAAAGGTGTTATTGGTTATATCTTCATTGCCTTTGTTATCTTGATGTTTGTTTTATCCATCATTAATTTAAAGGGCGCGTTAACTAAAACTGACATCATGGTCATTGGTATTAAAGAAATGATATTTGTTTCCGCACTCGCTGACGCTGTTATTATTCAAGAATTCTTATACAAGGTAATCCATTATTATCGTGATTTGCCATTTATGAAAATCATTAATAGTTATTTCCCGTTAATAATTGCGATAGCGATGATTATGGTGCCTATCTATATGTTTAAACGTTTTAGACAATACGAACCTTAGCAGAAGATAAGCAGCATCGCTAAAGCGGTAGCGATTACTGGCACACTAATAATTGATCCATATTTAACAAAATCTTTGAAGGTGAATTTAACACCATATTTTGATAATAGACTTTGAAACATAATACCCGCTAAAGCGCCAACAGGTGTTAAGAAAGCGCCAATGTTGCTACCGATAATCGTCGCGTATATTGCTTGATAATAAGCTTGTCCATTTAAGGCTAATGGGACATCCGCAAATAAGATAGACATTGGGATATTATTGACCATATTAGCCATTAAGAATGAAGAAGCGCCATAAGATAAGATAGGCGATAAGGTATTCAATAATTCACCGATTTTCTCTGCTACTCCTTGATAATGAAGGGCAATAACAATAATACTCATTGATAGAACAAATGGGATTAATTGATAAGGTAATCTTTTAAGTGGATTAGTTAAATAATGCCACTGTTTTCTTCTTACTAATCTAGTGATAATAACAAGCACTAATAGTGATGCAGCGCATATCAAAGATATGAGCCACATATCTAAATGAATATATGGTGAGATGATAAGGAATACTAGACACACTAATAAGTGAGCAACACCAACAATTAAATCAAACTTACTTTCAATATGGACCACTTCACGGTTCTCACAGCTTAATACTTGTCCAAGTTTCTTACGGAATAAGAGATAGGTAATAAGTATTTCTACTAAGCCAGCACATAGTGTTGGTATAGCCATCACTTTGAAATAATCAATAAATGTAATATTTGCGGATGTTGCTAAATAGATATTAGTAGGATTACCAATCACAAACATCATTGACCATGTATTAGCCGCGGTAAATTCGGCGATTAAAAATGGAATAGGAGATATCTTAGTTCTCTTACAGAAGAAACAAATAAAAGGAGTGAAAGTTAATATCACAATATCGTTAGAAGTGAATACTGTAAGGAAAGCCACTAAGAAGTAGAGAATAAAGAATAATGCTGTTTGACTATTTTTAGCGTGCTTAACCGCAAAATAGGCTAAGAATCTAAATAGACCAACTTCATCTAAGAAGATTGATAGTATGGTCATCGAAAAGAATAAAACTAATATCTTAAGTGGATTAATAGCGGCGCTACTAGTCCAAGAATCACCAATCTCTTTAATTGGACATAAGGTAGTGGCCACTAAGATAACTGCGCCTAATAAAGCAATAAGCCAATAAGTATCTAAAGAAAACTTCCCTAATTTGAGTCTAGGGAAGAATAATGTTGATAGAGTTATTCCTAAGAATGTAATAACGGAAATGACGATCGTCGCAATCATACAAACGACTATCATAGACCTTTATATTCATAAAGCAATACAAATTATAAAAAAATAGCACAAAAATGTGCTAACATATACATATCATCAAGCGGGGGAGACATTATGAAAAAGTTTTTTAGAAACCTATTCTCTGGATATTTTCTAGTCTTATTAATTTTATTAATAGAAATAGCGGCTATTGTTTTCATTGAGTTCTTCCTTGAGGGTGTCATTGAAGCAATATCTACTGACCCTAACATTAACGAACGCGTCAAAGGCATCATTGAACTTGTGTGGATTGTCATTAGAATGATTGTCTTTGTCATCAGTGTGCTTATTTTCTTTAGAATCGTTAATAAACATGAAGATCCAGAATTTAAGATTCCTTGGATTGTGGGTATGCTTCTTTTACCATTATTCACATCCGTTATTTTCTTAATCTTTGGTAATCATGGTTTAAATAGACGTGATAAGAGAATTATCAAAACCACGACAGAAGAATATAACAAACACTTCCAATTAGATGAAAAAGCCAAGAAAGAATATCGTGAAGAATTAGGTACCGCTGTTAATGCTTTTAGATACATCAATAACATCACAAAGTTAGGTATTCACCCAAATAATAGAGTTAAATACTACGCTACTGGTGAAGAATTCTTCCCTGAATTAATAGAATCATTAAAACTCGCTAAAGAGTTTATCTTCATGGAATTCTTTATTATCACTGATGGTGAAATCTGGGATGAAGTACAAGCCATATTAATTCAAAAAGCTAGTGAAGGTGTTGAGATACGTATCATCTATGATGATATGGGCTGTGGTGGCACTATTAGTGCTAGAACACCAAAGATCTTAGGCCAATATGGTATTAAATGTTATAAGTTCCATCCATTTAGACCAATCCTATCTGGTGTTTATAATAACCGCGACCATAGAAAGATTGTGATTATCGACCATCAAATGGCTTTTACCGGTGGTATGAACTTAGCGGATGAATACGCTAACAAAATCAATAGATTTGGTTATTGGAAAGACACAATGATTAAGATTGAAGGTAGTGCTATTAATAACCTTATCGCTGTTTTCTTACAAAACCTTAACTTAGTCGTTGGTCATATTTCTGACTATAACAAATGGATGAACTTTGACTATCCAGAATATGAAGATAGTGGATACGTGATGCCGTTTGGTGATGGTCCAGGTGATTATGTCAGTGCCCTTCTAGGCGAACAAACATATATCAATATTCTTAATTACGCGCAAAAGAAGGTTTATATCTCTACGCCATATTTAGTGCCTACTTATAGCTTATTAGATGCTTTAAGAAGTGCAGCGCTTAGAGGTGTAGAAGTTAATCTTATTGTGCCAGGTATGCCTGATAAACCAGTTGTATACTGGATGGCTAAATCTAACTTCAGATATCTACTAGATGCTGGTGTTAATATCTATTTATATAGACCAGGCTTTAATCATATGAAAACCGCAATCGCGGATAATGAGTTAGGATTTGTCGGCACGATTAACTTTGACTTTAGAAGCTTAGTCCATCACTTTGAATGTGGTGCGATTCTATATAAGTGTCCATGTATGGATGATATCACTAAAGACTTTGAACAAATGATTGAAGTCAGTGAAAAAGTCCCACAAGACTATAAATTCAAAGGTATTAAAAAGAGCATTTGCTCAGTGCTCAAAATTATCTCCGCTTTATTCTAATTTAACATATTCCAACAAGAAGCCCCTCACATCAATTTGATGGTTACCTCTATATGTGGGGGATGAATTGCTAATTATAAATGTTTATAAAAACATGCAAATATCTATATAAAAAGCAAATATTTGTTGAGAATATATCAATAAATTGATATAATATTTATAGGATAAGGGATATAGATATGGATGGAACCATTTTTATGCCCCTTTTATTTTACCCAAAATTATGATTAGAAAAGCTTATAAGTATCGTATCTATCCTAACACTGAGCAAAAAGTATTCTTTGCTAAATGTTTTGGGTGTGTTCGTTTCTTTTATAATAAGTCTCTATCTGATATGAACGAGATATATAAAAGCACTGGCAAATTTAAAAATATTACTCCTGCTTCATATAAGGAAGATTATTCATTTTTAAAAGAAGTAGATTCGCTTGCTTTAAGTAATGCTCAACTTAATAGAAACACCGCTTTTAAAGCTTTCTTTTCTCATAGATCAAGCTTCCCTAAGTTTAAAAGTAAAAGAAATGATTAAAGTTACACAACGAATAACGTAAATGGAAAAATCAAATTTTCTGAAAACGGAAAGTATCTTTTGTCACTCTTTAAGTGTCCGAGGATCAGAATTAAGAAACATCGAGATTTTGATGGAAGGATTAAATCAGTCACTGTTTCTAAAACTTGTGATAACAAATATTACGTCTCTTTATTGGTTGAAGAAAAGAATAAACAAATTGAGCCAAAGAATAAGATAGTTGGTCTAGATTTAGGTGTGAAACACTTAATTATCGATAGCAATGGTAAGAAATACAAGAACAACAAATATTTAACTAAATCACAAACCAAATTAGCGAAAGAGCAAAGAAAACTCTCTAAGATGGTTAAAGGCAGTAATAATAGAAATAAACAGAGAATTAAAGTCGCAAGAATTCATCGTCACATCAATAACCAGAGAAACGATTATCTCCATAAACTTTCAAAGAAGATCATTGATGAAAACCAAATCATTTGTATCGAAGACTTGAAAGTAAAGAACATGGAACAAAACCATAAACTGGCTAGAAGTATCGTTGATGCTTCCTGGTCAAGATTCGTTTCTATGCTCCTATATAAAGCTGATTGGTATGGTAGGAAAGTAATAAAAGTTCCTTCTACTTTTCCATCTAGCCAATTATGTTCATTATGTGGATATCAAAATAAAGAGGTGAAAAATCTCAAAATAAGAAAATGGGCTTGTCCAGAATGTGGATCGGTCCATGATAGAGATATAAACGCTGCAAAAAATATTCTAAGTAAGGGAATTGAAACACTTACAAAGGATGGGACACATCCGGATAGCTTGTTTATGCTTGGCTCGTTAGAGTCATCGAGCAAGAAGCCCCCACTTCAATAAGTGGTGGGAGCACGTCACCGAACCTTAAATGTTGGATAATTATAAATAATTATTGCTAATAGTAAAAATATCATTTAAGGTTTATTTAAGGCTAAAAAGATACTTTTTAAGTATGAAATTACTCTTAGTAGAAGACTCAATTCAACTAAATAAAGCTTTAACGACTGTTCTTAAACGTAACTCATATATCGTTGACAGTGCTTTTGATGGTGAAGAAGCTCTTTTATATATCGATCAATATAAATACGATGTCATCATTCTTGATATTATGCTTCCTAAGATTAATGGCTTAGATGTTTTAAAAAGAGTCAGAACTAATAAAATTGATACACCTATTATCATGTTAACCGCGAAGTCCACAACAGAAGATAAGATACATGGTCTTGATTTAGGGGCGGATGACTACTTACCAAAACCATTCGTCGTGGAAGAACTTTTAGCCCGTATTAGAGCGTTACTCCGTCGTCAGCCAAACTATGAAGAAGAAAGTAAATTAGAATTTGGTGATATAGTGTTAGATTCTAATAACTGCTGCTTAATAAATGGTGAAAAGAAAGTTACTTTAATGAACAAAGAACTTCAAATCATTACTTTATTAATGAAAGCGAACGGCAATGTTGTCTCTCAAGACACAATTAGTAAAAATGTTTGGGATATTGAATCATATAGTACGAGCGAGAACGTGTGGGTATTTATATCCTATTTAAGAAAGAGATTAGAAAGTATTGGTTCAAAAGTAATAATTAAATCAATTCGTTACCAAGGTTATTACTTGGAGTATAACAATGATTAGAAAACTAAGATTACGTTTTATTCTTGCGGCCTTAGTGTCGATTCTTTTTGTTTTAGCCGCGACAATCGCGGCCATTAATGTTTCTAATCATATCAAAATGGAAAATGAAACAGTAGAATCATTAAATAACATTATTGAATACTCACATCAAAACGCTCTTATGATGAATGGTGTAATGCTAAGTCAACAAGAGCCACAACCAGGTGGAGGACAACCTGGAGGCCCAGGTGGCCAAGGTGGTGGTCAACCAGGTGGCTACTTTTATCCAAGAAGAGAAGAAATAAATGAGCAATACTTTGTGACTGTCTTTAATGAAGAAGGCAGTATTGAATGGTATGACTATAATCATATTGCCCCAGGTGATAGTGATGATGAATTACGTCAAGTTATGTCCACAAAAATATATAACAGTGGTGAAACTGAAGGCACAATTGGTAAGCTTCGTTTTAAAGTAGCGAGCACTGATGAAACTGCCGAAGTAGTGACAGGTTGGGAAATGACTCCTGAAGGTGGTCAACCAATCACAGAAGAAAGAGAATTAAAGTTCACATATGTCGCTTTCTTAGATACTTCAGAAAGAAATCACGCCTTTAATAACTTCTTTATGAGTTCAATGGTTATCGCGGGTATAAGCTATACCGTATTGGCTATTTTAATTATTTTATCTAGTAAGCTTGTCTTTAGAACTAGTGAAGAATCATATAAGAAACAAAAAGCATTCATCACTAATGCATCACATGAATTAAAGACACCTTTGACCATTATTTCTACTGACTTAGAACTCGTAGAAATGGACCATGGTAAAAGTGAATGGACTGAATCTATTCATGATCAAGTAATTAGATTAAACACTATGACTAAACAACTAGTGACCCTCTCTAGATTAGATGAAGGTAACGCTAGTAATTATCCATTCGCGGAATTCTCACTTTCAAAGCTTGCAAGTGAAAGCGTGGATTCATTTGCCCCAACATTTAAGAGTAAGAAATTAGCATTCAATAGTGATATTCCAAGCGATATCAATATGAAGGGAAATATGTATCTCATTAATGAGTTATTCTATATCTTCTTTGATAACGCTTTGAAATACACTAAGAGTAATGGCGAAGCCTCTTTAACTATTAAAAAGAATCAAAATAAAAAGATAGAAATTATTTTTAGTAACGATGTTGAAGATGATGAGATGGATACAAATCAATTATTTGAAAGATTCTATCGTAGCCCTAATTCTGTCTCTAAAGAAGGTTCAGGTATTGGATTAAGTATCGCTAAAGAAATCGTAGAGTTACATAAAGGAAAAATATCTGTTACCATCAAAGAAAATAAAATCTACTTTTCTATCGTTTTATAAACATTTTTATAAATTATAGTTCATTTAAGTTTACTTTTTTATGCTTAAGGTAGATAAAGAGCTTAACTAATTTTTGTTAACCACTCTTTTTTCTAACTTTATAGGAGACTGATATGAACGCCGTAACAATGATGCAACGTTATGAAATGAAATTCATTCTCACTAAGGACCAATTAGTGGCTTTTCAAAATGCCCTTAAAGGTCATATGGAAGTTGATCAATACGGTAAGACTTCAATTGCCTCCATCTATTACGATACTCCTGATTATTTATTAATTAGGAAATCATTAGAAAAGCCAGTCTATAAAGAAAAGATTAGATTAAGATCTTATGGCTTAGCTAATAACACTAAAACAGTCTACCTAGAGCTTAAAAGAAAAGCCTTAGGCGTTGTTTATAAAAGAAGAATTGCTTTAAAAGAAGATATCGCAGAAGGATTCCTTAATCATCAAGAAGTTAGTTTAAAAGATGATCAAGTTACTAGAGAAATTGCTTATTTCCGTGATTACTTAAAAGTCTTAGAACCTAAAATCATGATTATCTACGATAGAACTTCATACGCTGAAGTAAACGGCAACATCCGTTTAACTATCGATGAAAATCCTAGGTATCGAAATGATGATTTAAATCTTCATACATCAATGGATGGAAATCTACTATTACCACCTGGTAGTGCAATTCTTGAAATCAAAGTGCAACAAGAATTACCTTTATGGTTAGTATCTATCCTTAGTAAACATAAAATCTATAAGACCAGTTTCTCTAAAGTTGGAGAAGCTTACAAATTAATGTATCGAAATGGTGTTGAAACCCAAGAAAGGAGATTAGCTCATGGATTCATTGTTCAATATGCTTAGTGGTCTACACAAGGTTGTTGTGGCCATCATTATCATCGCTATCGCCTTTGCAATTAGTATGCTATTTACCTTAGTGGTTTCATTAAAAATGAAAGGCACTAAAAGTTTCTTTGTTACTAGTGCTTTAATGCCAATGATTGTCGCTACTGTAGTTTCAATGGTATCAATCTTCCTAGATAGCACAACTTCAGGAGCGGTTAGAATCGCAACCGTGGCAGTAGCCTTAGGCTTAGTAAGATTTAGAAGCATTAACGCAAAAGCGGAAGAATTATTACTGCTCTTCGCTGGTATTGCTATTGGTCTAGTGTGTGGCTTAGGCTATGTAGCCTTCGCTGGCATATTTGCCGCACTTACCGCTACTATCTATCTCTTATTAACAAGCGTTAACTTATTTAGCAATATGAGATTTGATAAAGAAAAGATGCTTAAAATTACCATTCCAGAATCTCTTGAATATAATGATGTGTTCAACGATACATTCGCTCGCTTCTTAAAACATAATGAATTAATAGAAGTTAAAACAACAGCGATGGGATCATTATTCAAACTCTCATATAAGATTGAACTTAAAAATAAAAGGGAAGAAAAACAGTTCATCGATGAATTAAGAACAAAGAACGGTAACTTAGAAATATCTATCTTACCATTCGTAGGAGAAGACAAAACTTTATAAAAGGGGGACCTAAATATGAAAAACAGGAGACTAATCTTATTGCCGTGTCTAGCTTTGCTAGCAATGTCTATTTCATCATGTAATGTTTCACCAAATAATCCAAGTCATGGTGAACCAAGTCAAAGTCAAAATGATACAACTGTTAACGGTGTTTCTCTTAGCTATGAAGAACTCACTATGTATAAAGGTAAATCCGCAACATTAAAAGCGACAGTTACTCCAGACACTGCGACTAATAAAGAAGTATCTTGGACAAGTAGTAATACAAGTGTGGCCACTGTTAATAATGGTGTTATCACTGCGATTAGTGAAGGTACATCTGTTATTACTGTTAAAACAAGCGAAGGTGGTTATACCGCAACATGTGCTTTAACAGTTATTGCTGAGGAAGAAGAAACTCCATATGAACCAGATACCACAGATACAGATATCTATTTCATTACTGATAGCACATTAAGTAATGGCACATATGATTCCACTGCAGATGAATATACATTCTCCATTACTAAAAACTATAAACAAATCTATGTTAATGCACCTGAAAAAGTCATCGTTATTGAACTTAATGGTGTGACTTTAGAAAACAACACTAATTCACCAATCTATGTTGAAGATTGTGATACCGTTGAGATATCTGCTAAAAAAGGTACCACTAATAACATAAAGGATACCCGTGCTGCTTATGTCACTGATCAGGAAGGTCAAGGTAAAGGTGCGATATTTGTTAGTAATGGTGACTTAAAACTTAAAGGTACAGGCACCTTAAATATCACCGCCAATTACTTAAATGGTATTCATGGTAAAGATGATGTTAAAGTGCAAAAGCAAACATTAAATATCACCGCTGTTAACCATGGTATTAGAGGTAATGATAGTGTGACCATTACTAGTGGCACAATTAATATCTCTTGTGGTGGAGATGGCTTACATTCAGAGAATAGTGATATCTCCTCTAAAGGTAATCAAAGAGGTAATGTCACAATCAATGGTGGTTCTTTAACCATTAATTCTTGGAGTGACGCTATTCAAGCTTCATATAACGCTATTATTGATCAACTAGATGATACAGTCCCGACCACATTCGTGGCTAAGACTAATAAATATTCCTCCTATAGTGGAGAAACAATTGATACAAGTACATCTAACTTCTACTTAAAGATGAATTCAACGACCTACGCTAATGGTGCTTATACATATGCCGCATATATCAATGGTAATTGGTATCCAGCCACATATAAGGGCACTCAATCAAGTGGTGGTCAACAACCTGGTGGTTTTGGTGGTGGTGGAGGTAGTAGAAGCTACTACATCTATCAATTAGAAAAACCAGCGGACGCTACAAGCTTCACCCTTTATCGTTTCCAAGGTAATAATGTCACAACTTATTCCACAGAAACATATAACGCTAAGAGTGATGCTAAAGCATTCAACAGTGCTTATGATATGGTACAAATCTCAGTGAGTAATAAAACAATTAGTTTCTCTAGTTGGAGTAACTATGCAAGTGGTAACACTAATTCCGCCGATGTCTCTGCTAAAGGCATTAAAGCAGAAAATGAAATCTATATTAAAAAAGGCACAATTGATATTAAAGCCTATGATGATGCAATCCACGCTAATAATGATGGCATTATTGAAAATGGATCTTCACCATTAGGTAACATCATTATTAGTGGTGGTAATACCATAGTAGAAGCTAGCGATGATGCAATCCACGCTGATGGCTCATTAACTATTAGTGATGGCGAAATAAATGTTAAAAGTGCTTATGAAGGTTTAGAAGCTAATGTCATCAACATCAGTGGTGGCTCCTCATACGTCTATGCAACAGATGATGGAGTTAACGCTACTGGTGGTAATGCTACACCAAGTATTAATGTCAGTGGTGGCTTACTAGATGTTGAAGTTCCAACAAATGGCGATACCGATGGTATCGATAGCAATGGTTCATTCACCCAATCAGGTGGTGTTGTGATCGTTAAGGGTCCAGGTAATGCTGGTGGTAATAGTATGGGTGCAGCTGCTCTTGATACAGATGGAGCTGTAAGCGTAAGTGATGGTACACTCATCATCTTTGGTGGCTCGGAAAAGACTCCGACAACAAATTCCAAGATCACCAAAACCTTATGTTCTTCTAATAGCGTCGCTAGTGGAAGCCATACAGTATCGTTCAGTAATAACACTAGTTACCAAACGACACTTAAAAATTCATCTCGCGGTTGTGTAGTGTATAGTGCACTCGGAACCGCAACGCTGAAATAAACAGCGTATTCCTTTCTCTCTCTGAAAAGGCTGCTTCGGTGGCCTTTTCGCTTTATTTAAATATTTAAAAGAAAATGCGCGCATGCCCACGTAAAATATAAATTATTAAATAAATAATAAAAATAATGATAAAAAATAGGCAAAAATATAATAAAAACATAATAATTAAAAATATTTAAAATAATTTTCAAATAAAAAAGTTAGATAAAATCAAGAAAAAATAATTTTTATAAAAAATAATTAAAAAAATTTTAAAAAAGTGTTGCAATAAAAATTAAATAAGCGCATACTATAATAACCCACCCGGGAAACCGAGTGAGTAAGATAATAAGAATTGATAGATTCTTATATATCTTAAGACCAGGTAAATCAATCAACGCAGGTATCTAAGTTGCTAAAGCGTTTCCAGGATTAAAGAAAAAGTCTGGATCAATGATTGTACTGGCAGATTGATTCTCGTAATCAATCAAGGGCAAATCCTCCCTGCTACAGTGGATGCTGAATTAGAGTTTGACAGCGTAAAACCACCGCCCGACAAGATCGAAGAGGATGATGAAGGCCAATTACCCATCAACTCCCCACATTCAGGCTAAAGCAACTCAAAACCTGAAATAAGTTAACTGGTCAGTAATGGCACAGAGAGCGAATGGGCGAAAACTTAGCCTTAAAAGTAAGACGATCACCACTAAAACGACGTTGATAGTAAGGCTCTGGGATTAAAGTTCCCAGTCAATGATCGCAAAGGCTGGAAATCCTTCGGGAAATCCAAACGGCAAACCTCACTGCTACAGTGGTCGCTGAGTTAGAGCTTAACAGCGTAAAACCACCGCCGGACACAAGACAAAGAGGGAAAAACAAAGCGAGTTAGAGAAAACCTAACCGCAAAGCCTAAATCTCATTACTCAACCTAACGTGAGATGATAGTAAGAGAACCCAGATGGAAATCTTACAAAGAAAAGGCCTAAAGAACTTAAGACTAGATAAGTCAACCACTTCCCGTAACTGATTCGGGAACCTCGAAGGATTAAAGAACCGTCGTTAACTGGTTGCACTAGCAAAGAACCATTAGAAATAGTGGTTATCGGTACGATCCCACCTGACTAGCGATAGTCACCGGCATCTGCGTTAAAGCTTGGCAGAATAAACCCGGCACCGGACATGACGAAGAGGATGAAAGCTCTAAAGAGAATATCTTAGAGAAGCTGGCCATTAATGCGCTACTCAGTTCAAAACGCATTTTAACAAGAAGCACCACCAGCCAAAAGAGCTTAACTTGGGTATCTAGTAATAGGTACAACGGTTCAAAAGAAGGAAGCGGAAATTGTCCGCTTCTTTCTTTTTGTGCTATCCTTTATATGATGTACAATCCGCATTCGACAAGATATAACTATCCAGAATATACTGACCAGCATTATTTAGTGGTTAAAAAGAATAATGGTTTGGTTTTTGATGAAAACTATCCATATATTGATAATTCTAAAGGTTTTAGATTTAAAAGATGGTGGGTACTTGTATTACTTTATTTAATTGTTTTCCCGTTATCTATACCTTATATGGGACTAAGGATTAAAGGACGCAAAAACTTAAAGAAATATAAAAATGAATTAAGTAATGGGGCTATTACTGTATCTAATCATGTCCATATGTGGGACTATATCGCTATTATGAAAGCTCTTAAGCCAAAAGAAACTAGAGTCTTAGTCTGGGCCCCTAATATCAGAGGAGAAAATGGTGCTTTAGTTAGACTAGTGGGTGGTGTACCTATTCCTGATGGTAATTTAGGTGGTAAAGTTGCTTCTAATAAAGCGATAGAACAATATGTTAAAGAAGGTGGCATATTACAAATATATGCGGAAGGTAGTATGTGGGAATGTTGTCCATATATTAGACCATTCCATACAGGGGCTTTTTCATTAGCGTGTCGCCTTAATAAACCAGTATTACCAATTGGTTTCTCTTTTAGGAAACCTTCTTGGGTTAGAAGACATATCTTTAATCAAGAAGTCGCTATTACATTAAAAGTAGGGGAACCATTATATAAAGATGAAACACTAAGTGAAAGCGAACAAAGAATAGATTTAGCAAAAAGATGCCACAATGCAGTATGTTTATTATCTGATGTTGATCCAAAAGAGAACCCATATCCAGCAATATTTGATAAGAATAAGAAGATAGATAATATATAAGGTTGCTTTAATATACACATGCATATACAATACATAGCGGTATGAGACCGATTATTCTTATTATCTGTTTAATTATCCCATTACTCGGCACAACCTTAGGTAGTGCAATGGTTTTCTTTTTAAAAAAGGAAATCAATCCCAAATTACAAAAGATACTTTTAGGTTTCGCTAGTGGGGTGATGATTGCCGCGTCTATTTGGTCGCTTATGCAACCCGCAATTAATTCCTATGATAAAGGTGATTGGAAAGCTTATGTGTTTCCTGGCATTGGTTTCTTATTAGGCGTTGGTTTTATGCTTCTTCTCGATTATCTTGTGCCACATATGCACATCAATAAGGAAGAAGAAGGTCTTCAAAAAGATAAATATTCTAAAACATTTAAGATGTTATTAGCCGTTACTCTTCATAATGTTCCTGAAGGTTTAGCGGTTGGTGTTGTTATTGCTTCCGCTTTAGCGGGTCAAGTTAGTGAACAAGCTGTTTTAGCCTTAGCTATTGGTATGGCGATACAAAACTTCCCAGAAGGGGCAATTGTATCAATGCCTTTAAAAGAAGAAGGTGAATCTAAAGGAAAAGCATTCTTTTATGGCTTTATTAGTGGGGCGGTTGAACCTCTTGCCGCAGGATTAGCCATATTAATTACATATCTAGTGTCTGTTATCTTACCATTCGTTTTAGCTTTTGCTGCAGGTGTGATGATCTACGTCGTCGTGGAAGAACTTATTCCAGAAGCTAATGAAGGTAAACACTCTAATTTAGCCACTATCGGTTTAGCGGTCGGTTTCGTATTAATGATGGTATTAGATATCGCTCTAGGTTAATTAGATATAATAAAAGGCCTACTCCTTCAACTGGGTAGGCCGTTGTTTTAATTGGAAGAGAATTAGTTATTAAGCGCGACTAATTCTGAAGCGATTGTCGTAATCAGAGATATACGCAATATCGTGCTTGTTTTCATTGACGTAGTATTCTTCGTTAACTCTAAGATCAAGCATGTGTCTATTGTAATACTTGAAGATGTAATCAATCGCGGAATTTCTACTCTTGAATTCTTTATTGAATTTGATGAATCTTCCTTCTACGACCGCTTCTAATAAATACTTCTTATTCATCTACTAGAATACCTCTTTTCTATAGCCTTTTATCGTCTTGCTTAGGACGCGGTATTCCGCATTTGAATACATAATAATAGTCTTATTTTTAATAGTGTCAAGCGATTTTATTAAATATTTTTATAAATCTTATATAAATATAAGTCTAAAAAGAAATAAGGCATATCATGTGAAATAATAGAATTATTCCTATATTATGTAATAGGGAGATACAAGACTATGAAAAGAATTGCCGTATTCGATGCTAAAAAATATGATGAAGCATCATTCAAACCTTATTTAGATAAATATACATTTACTTACTTTAAAGATAGACTATCTAATCACACAGTGGCCTTAGCCAAAGACTTTGATGCAGTGATGTGTTTTGTTAATGATGAACTTAATGATGAAGTACTTACTAAACTTAATGAGTATGGTATACACGGTGTATTCCTTAGATGCGCTGGTTATAACAATGTTGATTTAGCTAGTGCTTATAAAAATAAGATTCATGTCGCTAGAGTACCTGCTTATTCTCCTTACGCTATCGCAGAACATGCTTTTGCCTTATTACTTTCATTAAATAGACATATCCATAAAGCCTATATTAGATCAAGAGACTTTAACTTTAACTTAGAAGGTTTAAGTGGCTTTGATTTACATGAAAAGACTATCGGTGTTGTCGGTACTGGTAAAATCGGTAGAGTATTTATAGACATCGCTAAAGGATTTGGTATGCATGTTATATGTTATGACCCATATCCAATTAAAGACAGCGGTTATGAATATGTCTCTTTAGAAGAAATGTACGCTAGAAGTGATATCATTTCCTTACACTGCCCACTTACTAACGAAAATAGACACATGATTGATAAAAAAGCCATCAAACAAATGAAGAAGGGTGTAATTATTATCAATACATCACGTGGTGGCTTAATTGATTCTAAAGCTTTATTAGAAGGCCTTAAAGAAAAACAAATCGGAGGAGTGGGCTTAGATGTTTATGAAGAAGAAGCTAATCTCTTCTATAAAGATAACTCTTTAAAGATTGTTAATGATGATACCTTATCACTTCTTTTACAATTACCAAATGTCATTATTACCTCCCATCAAGCCTATCTCACTAATGAAGCATTAAGTAATATTGCAGAAACCACAGTGAAAAACTTAGATGAATACTTCTCAGGTGCCTTTATTAATAACG
>CAMVBL010000025.1 GCA_947165725.1 uncultured Caryophanales bacterium
ATTATCTCCATAAACTTTCAAAGAAGATCATTGATGAAAACCAAATCATTTGTATTGAAGATTTGAAAGTAAAGGACATGATGAGCAATTCTAAATTAGCAAGAAACATATCTGATGTATCTTGGTCAAGATTTGTCTCTATGCTAATTTATAAAGCTGATTGGTATGGTAGAAAAGTAATAAAGGTCCCTGTTACTTATCCATCTAGCCAACTATGTCACGTATGTGGATATAAAAACTCTATCACTAGAGACCTCGCTATTAGGAAATGGACTTGTCCTAAATGTGGATCTATTCATGATAGAGATATAAACGCTGCGAAAAATATTCTAAGTAAGGGAATTGAAACACTTACAAAGGATGGGACACATCCGGATAGCTTGTTTATGCTTGGCTCGTTAGAGTCATCGAGCAAGAAGCCTCCACTTCTTTAAGTGGTGGGAGTATGTCACCGCATGAATATTATAAAGTATTTCATCTTTAAATGAAATAACAATTAAAACGACCTTAATGGCCGTTTTTAATTTATTTTTTCATCCGCGATACTATATTCGCCCTTTTGAATCTTTTCTAATAATTCATCGTAGGAAAGAGGCTTACCATATAAATAGCCTTGTAAACGGCCACAGCTTACTTCTTCTAAGAACTTCGCTTGTTCATCGGTTTCAACGCCTTCACAAAGTGTCTTCATACCAATTTGGTCCGCAAGAGAAATAACGGATTTAATTAAAGCCTTAGCTTTTTCGTTGCCGTTAAATCCCACAAGGAAAGCCATATCAAGTTTTAAAACATCAAAGTCAAAGTCTTTTAAGACATTGAATGAAGAATAACCACTACCGAAGTCATCAAGCCATGTCGCAAATCCTTTAGCGTGTAATCTATTAATTGTGTTCTTTAATAAATCAACTTCGTTAGTTAAAGCACTTTCAGTGATTTCAACGTGTAATAATTCATGTGGAACTTGATATTGTTCAACAATCTCATTAACGACTTCTACGATATCAATAATACCAAAGTCCGCTCTAGAGAAGTTAATAGAGACTGGAAGGACTGGTAAACCCTTATCCATATTATGACGAAGGTCAGCACAGACGATTCTTAAGATTTCTTTATCTAATTTATAGACAAGTTGGTTGTTTTCTAATGCTGGAATAAATTGACCAGGAGAGAGAAAACCATATTTAGGATCAATCCATCTCGCTAAAGCTTCAACACCACATAGTGTTCTACCTTTAGACCAGACAACCGGTTGATAGTAGGCTTTTAAGTAGCCATTCTTAATGGCTTCATCAATATGAGTAACGATATATTGGTTCATCAAATAGTTATCATGCATCTTATCATCGTAGAAGAGGATGATTTTTGTAGTAGACATACGCTTAAGTTCCGCATATGCGTAGCGGGCCTTTTCAACGGCGTAGTGAGGATCTTCTCTTGGGTCATAGACTTCCGCGGCACCAACTTTAATACTAGGTTTAATTTCTGGATCTGTTTCTTCCACTCGTCTAGCCACTTCAAAGATTTTATCTTGGACTTTTAAGTTAATGGTGAAAACAACAAAGTGGTCGTCAGATTGACGGGTGATTAATGAATTTTCATTAAAGACATCAGAAATAATTTGACCAACTGTCTTTAAGAACTCATTACCTTTCTTGAAACCTTTTTGGTCGTTATAGACTTTGAAGTTTGTGATGTTGATAAATAGATAGACACTATTACCGCGTTCAATTTTATATTCAGCGATTTTTTCTCTAACTTGTAAGGTGAAATATTCAAAAGATAATAAACCAGTGATTTTATCTTTAGTGGCTAGTTCTTCTAGCTCTTCGTCTTTATTGGCTTCAGAAATACGTTGGTTAAAGATGGATATACAAACCATTGTTAAAGAGATAAAGAATGTGATGTAGTTGAGTAGGTCACCTTCAGGGAAGACCTTCTTACCTAAACTAGTTGCTCCATCAAGAGCAAAATAGAAGCCTAGGAACAAGGTTCCTAAAATACCAATGGAAATCATTGGGTTCCAGATTAATAAACAGCCAATGTAGATGGTGAACATTAAGAAACAAATGATTTCTTTGTTCTTGTCATCATTAGCAATTACGTTCTTTATAATGTCGTTGCCATTTTTATCAACACCAACAACAACGTTTTGATAAACTGTCGAACTAATGAAGTCTCCATAAGAGACCATAATGCCAAACATCAAACAGACAAGAGCAAACAAAGAAATAACCATGATGGAACTAATCGATGCTCTTCTACCACCTCTATAGCGGTAAATAGATGAGAAAATAATGCCAGCATCAAATAGCACTACAGCGACATAGAATAATAGTCTAAATAAACTACGTATTACTTTGGCCTGGTCAGGATTGGCAAAGTTGATAGTTCCAAGTTTAAACTCAAGAGGTAAGAAGCAACAAAGAATAAGAGATAAACCCGCAAAAACAATTGGAACAACCATTCGCTTGACGGATTTTTTCTTATTGATATATTGGATGGAATACCATAGCATAGCCGCACCGAATGACATCATTAAGAAATATAGTGAGGTGTTGCTGAAAATGGTTTCAAACCAGTTTAAAGTGTTGTTTGGATCAGCAAGCTGTGGAATGACATATTTATGAGTCTGTCTTAAGACAAGCCATATTTCCAACACGAAAATAACAACAGACATAAAGATCGCAGATCTCATGTTTGCTTCGTTTAAATAGTTCTTAACGTATTTTGATTTTTTGCGTAAACCAAAAATGTTTAAAAAACTATTCCAAATTTTAGATAGAGTTCCCATTTGTACTTTTAGTATAACGCGTTTTTTAAACGTGTATATGTGTACGCAAAAGAAAACTCAAAAAAGAATTGATGACAATTGAAAAATATTTTTTAATAAATTCTTGACTGGTATGTAACAAAAAACGGGATTTTGTAACCCCGTTATTGTTTTACTCGTTTGGTCTAATGAATCTTAAATGCAAGATACCATTAGGGTATAGTGTTTGCTCGAACGTATCTAGTTGAATCTTTGGAACAAAATATAATTCAACGAATAGGGTTTCTAGACCCACTACTTTTTCATAGTAATATCTCACATAGCCTAGTTTCTTTAAGTCATCCTTTTCATCTGTGATATTGGATAATGTAAAGCCAATAGATTCTAAATATGAACGATAGTTACTAACTTGATCTCCTGCGAGGAAGTCTTCATAGAAGATTTGTTGAACTATTTTGTCATTGTTATAGGTCACATAACTATCGTGAGCATAACTTGTGCCTGTAGGCGCATTGATGTTAATACCAAACATGCTATTGATAGCGGTTTTAACTTCACTAGGGAATTCATTAGTGATTTCTAATCTAGGAGCATTCGCTAAATAATTAGTCACACTTTCATGTGTTGTTGTTCCTAAGTCCTTAACAGTGAAGCTCATTTGGAATGTTCCAAAGTCATTAGAAATAGCAGTTGTTTCATATTTAGCGGACTTTCCATCACTAGCAAGAGTTAATTTGCTAGTAAATGAGTCACTACCTTCCGCTAAAATGCCTTGTCCATCTAATTCAGCGATAAGGACACTTACTTCCTTTTCAGTGGATGTATAAACAAAGTCATTTGTGGTCTTCTTCCATTTAGATTTGAAGTCTTTCAAATCATATGTGGTATAGAAGAATTCACACATATCAATGTCGTTACTGACTGTCTTACATCTGTCTATTTCAATACCATCCTCAATGAAATTGAAATGATATAGGCCTTGGTCAAGATATTTGCAATACCCATCATCACCTTGATCAGCGAATTTACCAAAATAATGATTAGTTAAAACTTTACCTTCAATGAACTTTTGTTCGATGTAGTTTTCATCAATCAAAGTGGAATTCTTTAAGGCTAGTTTTTCATGAAATGAATCAAATAATTCACTAGGTGTAGGTGGTACTTCTATAGAACTGTTAGAAGATGAACTAGAAGTACTGCTACTAGAACTGGATGTTTTACTTAATGTGCTGTCACTAGAGGATGTGCTATTCATACTGGAAGTAGATTCAATTGATGAAGATTGGTCACTATTACCACTGCTGCTCAAAATTGGATTTGAGCAAGCAGTAAGTACTAATAATGAAATTAATGGTAATAGTTTCTTCATATCAAGCGTTCTTATAAATGATGCTTACTTGTGAGGCTAAAGTGCCAACAGTTAATATTTTGTTACCAACAGTGAGTTTTGCACTGATGTTAGATGCTTTGGTAAAGCCAGCATCAACGCATGCTTGTGTTAAAGCACTACGATATGCATCTGAAAGTGTTTTATTATCTGTTAATTTGATTCTTAATGTTGTGCTAGAACTGAGTGTGCCACCATCGAAGAAGCCACTAACAGTTTCATCATAGATGTAAGGAATAATAGCGGCTAATTCTTCACCTAGTAGGGTCACCATTTTTTCATAAGCTGCAGGTGATTCTTCTGCCCATGATGTTGGATGTGGAGCATCTTTAATTGTGGCTAATTTAGTAACTAAATCTTTTTCAAAGTTAGATGTTAAGCCTGTTGTGCCATACATAAAGAGTTGAGCATATTGAGCAGTTGTAGAACCATCAGCATACTTGAAGTTGATGGAACTGATGTGGTCACCATAAATGGTGAATTTGATTGTGCCATCCATAGCGCTATCTTTCCAATAGAAGTCATTGAATAAGCCTTTACCACCATTTAAGACACCATCTTTAAAGATGATGTTGCCATCTTCATCAAATTTAAGTGTTTCAGGAGCAATATTAAGGCCTAATAATGAGGATAAGGTTTGGCCTTCCGCCATTTCAACATCTTTAACGAATTTAGCGGTAGCGGTATCGTCAGATGCATCATCTGTTGTTGCTTGACCATTATTAGTGGCGGAGAACTCAATCACACCATCATCTAAGACATGATAGCCCTTATAGGTTGTTTCTTTATTTTTGTAATTCTTAATTAAGATAGTTTTTTCTGTGACTTTGATTGTAATTAAGTCACTTGGTGAAGAGTGATCGCCAATCATTAATGTGTAATTAGCACCACTTTCAGTTAATTCATCCATATAAGCTTTGACTCTTGTTGTATCAGCATCCGCTTCAAATGGGGCTGGAGCCACAATTGTTTCATATGGTAAGACTTCGATTTCAAAGACATATTTACCATATTTATAAACTGGAGCATCATCTGTACCAACGTTATAGAGTTGGTTAGTTGTTTCACAGGTGAAGGAAGCGATTTTACCGTTTTCTTCTTTAGCGGTGATATAAGCAAGAACGTTATCACCAATGTTAGCCCACGCTAAGTATTTAGCGACAGCATTGGAGTTATAACCCATATAAGAATATGTATGTGCAGTTGTTTGTCTGAAATCACTTAATGTTAAAGTGGCAAATGGGAAGGTGAATGAACCCCATTCTCCATAATTTGTTTTAACAAGTTTGTTGTCTGGACCAATACCAACATAGTTAGCATTGCCTTGTTCATCCTTTTCGTAGAAGTTATGGATGGTTGTGCCTCTCACCACTTTATCTTCGATTAAGTATTTTTCATCGAAGTGGTATTCACTTGTACCTAAAACAGTAACTGTTTCACCAACGAATTGCTTAATTGTAGCTTTGAGGTGCGCTTTAGTAAGCATGAAGGAAGAAGCAACTTCTTCACTCATACCTGTTTCACTGACAGTGACATTTTTAATAGCTTCATCCAATACTGGGGCCACTGTTTTACCAATATCAGAGAATTTGATGTAACCAAAAGCGTTAGTGCTTTCTTCATCAATTTTGTTTGTTTCTGGATTGATGTAAATGACTCTAGCATTTAAATCAAAATTCTTATCAAAACTGAATTCGATTTTATCAGCATATAAGACATATTCAGAACCAACAATCGCGGACATAGCGACAATTGTGTTGTTATCTGCGGTATAGAAAACACCATTATTTTCTTCAAATGTTAATGCATTAACATCAACATAGTGTAAGCCATCGGTATCATATAAGTCAGTGGCGATGACGCCTTCACCATTGCTATTTTTATAAACGATATCGTTACCGATGATGAGTTCATTGTTCACTAATTTGATATAGTGAGCAACTTTATCAAACTGTGTATTTGGAATGATGTTAGTAAATAAGGCTTGGCCTTCATTACTTTGTGCATCAAAGAAATAGTTTTCTGTTCTATAGATTTTGTTAACGCCTAATAAGTTATTAGCAGTTACAGTGAAGTTTTGGCCTTCTTTCATCGTTTTTAAGATAGCCTTAACTTTGTTAGCGGTCTTTGCAAATGTCACAGTGAAGGTAATTGTACCATCGTTATAATCGCCATCTTTATGAGCAGTAACAACGTATGTGCCCTCCTTAGTGGCACTGAAAACACCAGCGTTAACGGAAGCGCCTTCTACTGTTGAGTAAGTCACGCCTTCGACGTTAGAGGCAATTGTCACACTCTCATTGACATCTAGATTTGTTTTTTCAGCGGTTAAAACGATGTCGGTTTTTGTAACTACTGAGCTAGATTCACTTGAACTAGAAATTGAGCTAGAGCTTGGTAAGCTAGATTCACTTGAACTAGTGGATGATGTAAGGGGTGTATCACTATTACTTGATGGTGTCACACTACTTGTTGGGTTTTGACCAAAGTCACAACCTGCAAGAGTGCCCACCAATGCTAAGCTTAGTAACACGGTTTTGATAGATTTTTTCATACTCCGTTTCCTTTCTTCAACAGTTAAAATACTACACGTATGCGCGTAGCAAAGCAAAAGATATTTATAAAATTTTTATTTTATAAGACAAAATCGCAAAAAAAGCAGTTTTGTTTTAGTAACAAAGACTGCCTTGTGCATATTTTTCAATAGATTGTTTTAAAAATGAAATACGAATTGAATGAAGTTAACAAATACGATGATCGCACTAACGACAATAGCAATAATTGAAAGAACTCTAGCGACAATACGATAGACTTTAAATTTAGCGCCAACATCCTCTAATGAAGAGACTCTAATCATGCTTGAGGCAATGATACCTAAGATTAATGGAGCGGGATAATATGTTAAGAGTAATAAACCTCTTGTTGGTGTTCCACCTGGAATAGAGATATATCCTGGAACGATAATAAATAAGAACAAGATGCTTTGAGCGACAATTGATAATATAAATGCTATTTGAATATTGTTTTCTTTTTGATTCATGGTTTGTAATTCCTTTCACTTATTAGACGTGTTAATTAGTGATAACTGCTAAATAAAATTATAAGCGCACATATATAATCCTATTTTAATACGATTAGCGCAACAAAAAGCGACACTTTTTAGTGCCGTTAGTTTTTAAAAATTCTTATTGACCATTATATTTAACGATTTGATGAGTGAAGTTATTGACCTTTTTGATGACAAACTGACTATTGCCATTCCAATACATCGTGGTATCGTTAATGACTTTAAAATTCTTTTGAGCGTTAGAAGCGCCTTCTGAATAAGTATTATTTTTCCATGAGCTTGAATAATCGTCCCATGTCTCATATGTGGTACAGACAGCATCTACGAAACCTGTTAAAGCATTGAATGTCCATGTGCCATATTCAATCCATTCAACATAATAGGCATCACCATGTCTAATAAATCTATATTGAATATAGTCTTTATTTGGTTCGAATTGATAGCCATCAATACGATCGGTGCTAGTTTCTTCATAGCGGGTTGTAGAGGTGATATTAAATGACGCTTTGCCACCGTTGTTGCCACCATTGTTGTTATTATTGCCACCACCATTATCGGTTTCTGCATTGTTATTAGCGTTAACAAAATGAATAGTAACAGGAATAGCGATAGCGGCCACTAAAATAACAGCGACAATTGGAATAATAACTGCAAAGACTGCTTTATTAGGCTTTTTCTTTTCTACTGGTTGAACTGGAGCGGGTTCTTCTTCAAAGACTGGTTCTTCAATAGTTTGTTCTGGTTCAACAACTTCTGGAGCAGGAGCGGGTTCAGGAATTACTTCTTGCTTAACTGGATTTGGTTCTTTTGCTTTAACGGGTTCTTCAACCTTCGGTTGTTCTTCCACGCCACCTTCTTCTTTAAGTCTAACATCGATGATCTTTTTAGCGTAGAACGCTAATGTCATGCCACCACAGATAGCGAGTATAGCGATAATTAAAAAAGGAATAATACCGATACCTTCCATTATAAAAATAAGGCAGGGGATAAAAATGACTATGCAAATAATCGCACCGACAAATAAGCCTTTTTCTTTCGGCGTTTTAGGCATGTAATTCTTCTTTTTCATACTAATCACCTTTATGTAATCTACTTTTCATTATAAAAAGTAATATTACTTTTAGGGCTTATTTATTGAAACTTATGACAAATATTTGAAAAAGTACCGACTGGAGTCGATACTATTTTTCTAGTGGTTGGGCTTTTAAGATGTAAGCGACGTTATCTGCGTCATCTGCAACGCAGAGGAATTCAACATTGATCTTAACTTTGTTATTGTCTTTATCATAGACCGTCACAATCTTATTAAATTCCTTATGCTTACCCGCAAGCTTAAGAGCGTCTTTGTTAATTTCCACAATTTCTTTTGGATTCACACAGCGCTTGATGAATGATGAGTCATTAAGTTCTTTTTCAAGCTCTGATGGAGTAATGCCCAATAAGTTGCTCACAGTGTGTGAGATAACATTGAATCTAAACTTCTTGTTTATAACACTGACGAGAATCATGTTATCAGTGGAATATTCAGTGATTAAGTCTTTAACTTCTTTTAAGTTAGCAAGTTCACTATCATTATAGGCCGCACCATAGAACAACTCTCTACCTTCTTTTTGGCCAAGATAATAGAAATGAATTCTAAAGGACATGAGACCACCATCACTACGATGGAATCTAATTGTCGCAATAGAACCAGATAAACGGTTATCCATCGCCTCTTGTAAAGCGGCGAACATGATTGGGCGATCTTCTTCAGGGGCAAATAATTCAATATTTACTAATCTTTCCGCAAAGTCAGGAACATCAACCGCTTGATAGAATTGTTGGTTATATCTCACGATATCAACATGCTCTTTATCCCATGAATAGAAGGCTACCGCACCAATAATGTTATTCAACATTGAGTCAGAGTAGATATTCTTATCTAAGAATTCTCTAATACGTAATTGTTCATTAGGCTTAACAACAAAACCACGTTCATCAATCATGTCTTTTTGTTTAACAACCTTTTCAAAGTCTTCACGTGATAATGGTTTATAGAAGTAATAGCCTTGGATATAACGACAACCTAATTCCATAAGGAATTCACATTGTTTTTTAGTTTCTACACCTTCCACGATAATTGGCAAGGTCATAGTTTTGGCCATATTAACAACAGATTCAATAATACGGATACCTCTTTCATAGTCAGCGCCTTCTAAGCGTAAAAATTCAGAGTCTAATTTAATAGCGTCTAATTTAATTGTGGAAAGCATATTTAATGAAGAATAACCACTACCGAAGTCATCCATTAAAACTTCAAAGCCGTCCTTACGTAAACGCGAAACGATATCTTCGATAATATTAACGGTTTCCGCGTAAGCGGATTCAGTGATTTCCACTTTGATAAGGCGATGCGGGATTTCATATTTATCCGCTAAATCACGAATGTAAGTAGCAATATCAAAATTATAAATATCAATACGAGAAACATTGATAGAAACTGGAACAGCAATATGCCCTGAATCTAACCAATGTTTTAAGCTCTTACAAACTTTCTCCCAAATGTATTGGTCTAAGTCAGTAATGAAGTTATATTTCTCTAAGACTGGAATAAAGACTGCAGGTGGGATTTGTGTACCGTCTTTTTTAATCCATCTTGCTAAAGCTTCCGCACCAACGATTTTACCTGTTTTAGCGCGACACTGTGGTTGTAAATAGAAGGTGATTTCATCATTTTGTAGAGCGCTCATGAAATCAGAAAGAACGCGATATTCGTGTTCCGCGAGGAACTGCATATCAGAATTATAGTAAATAATTCTATTTCTAATATCACCTTTGGCTTTAGAAGCCGCAATGCTCGCTCTATCAATAGCGTCCACGAGAATCATATCTTTTTCTAATAAAGCCACACCAATAGCCGGTAAGAAACCAGCGGTGAGGCCAAAAGAGGCGATATGGTGATGAATATTCTCATATAAAGCTTTAATTCTGTCTTTATCAAATTCCGCTAAAATAACGAAGTCATCTTGACCGAAATAACCAGCCACACCATTGTGCACTAATTCACTTTCAGATAACTCAGCACCAATCTTGGCTAATAAGTAATCACCTTGTTCACGACCATACCATTCATCAAAGAATTTGAAGTGTTCAATATCAAGGAAGAGCACACACCATTGCTTCTTTGGATTATCTTTAACGATTTGCTCTGCTTTGACAAAGAAGTCTTTACTATTTAATAGACCTGTTGTTTTATCACGAACATGAGAGATGACATTAGAATCATCACTAGCGATGCCCATTCTTCTAATCATCATGTTATGGATATCAAAGATATATATTCTAAACATGCCAGGAGGAATACCATTTTCTTCTCCGGCGATAACGCATTGTTCGACATAACGGTAAGCACCATCTTGTAATTTATATCTAAAATGCGCAAAGTCGAAGTTTGGTATTTTAGCGTTTGCTAAACGCTCAAAAAATCCATCGATTTTCATTAACGCTAAATATTCACCAGCGTCATCAGGATGGACGATATGCTTCGCGGTGAATTCTAATAGTTCTTTATAAGAAATATCAACGTTAGGAACGAAGTATTTACCTTCGACATGATAGAAGATTTTATAAGTGTCATTAACGACATCTATTTCTACGATTTCATCACAAGATGAACTATTTAAAAAGTTAATTAAAGAGAGTTTGCCATGACGATAGAATATCTCATAGTATTCTTGACGAGACACGGAATCAGAAACCGCACTATCTTTTTGGTCTTCATTTTCTTTAGCGGCCATTTCTTTAAGCACTTTCTTTCTCGCATACATACGTTCATCCGCTCGAGTGAAGATGGATCTTAAAGAATTATCTTTTTCTGGCACATAGTCGGCAAAACCAACAGCAATAATTGGTTCATTTTTACCGATATTGGATTCCACAACTTTGTTGAATTGTTCTAATAAGTAATATCTATTGTTGAAATCAGGGCCATCTACGAAGGTAGCGAATTCATCACCACCGATACGATAAATGATTTGATTCTTGAATACTTGTTTGATGATTTTAACTGATTTAATGATGTATTCATCACCTTGTTCATGACCAAAAGTATCATTAATTAGCTTTAAATCGTTTAAGTCAAAGATGAATAAGCATAAATTACCACTGCTTTTATCATGGAGTGATAGGTCAATGCTTTCTTCACGTTCGACATAAGCATGCTTATTTCTAATACCAGTCAATTGGTCTTGATACGCTAACTCTTTGGTGGTTTCTAATTCTTGACTCTTTTCTTTCACTCTTTGCGAAGCAGCGCTTATCGAACGCTGATAGCTTTGTGATTCAGTATTAACAATAAACATGTGAATAAGAACCATAGATAATAAGTGACCAAGTGAATATAAAGGAAGGTTTGGATAAAAGATTTGTAAGACAATTAAACCCGCCATGATTAGACCGACAAGGCCAATAGTTAAATATCTCATCTTACGATAGTTCTTATTAGTGAGAGTACGAACAAAGGCAATTATAGAAGCAATGAGATACATGGCCATTTGCGCGGTGAAATAACCATATCGACCAGCCTTAGGTGCATATTCGCCACTACTATAGCTAAATAAGATTGGATTAAAAATATTAATAATGACCAAAGTCACACCAGCGATTAAGAAAATAAGGGCAAAGACTAAAGTAATATTACTCGTTAGTTTCTTTTCTTCTAAATATTTAGCGGCAAATCTTAGCCAAGCCGAAACACCAAAAGCCATCGACACAAAGAAGATGGTTGTATCAATCATTGCTGGAACTTTATTTGATAAGGAGTCTAATACGCCCCATAAGATGTCCGCGGTAAAGAAGATAAATTGGCAAATAATCACTATCTTATAAGCGCGAAAAATATCACTATTCATTACGCGATATTTTTTGCTCATAAAAACATCCCAGTTAATTATTGCACCGATAATAACCGCGACAATTGGTATTAATGAGTATGCCATATATCCAATTCAATGATAGCGCAGTAAAAAACGCATAGCAAATGCGCTCACGGGCGTTTTAAAGCATTATTCTCTATTTTGTTTAGAATGTATCTAGTTAGTTGTTTATTGAAAAAATTTTTATTTTTTTAAATCAGTGACCGCTTTTATAACTATCTCTTTAATCTCGTCTGGATCTTCAGAATCGATTAATAACATTGCTTTAGCGCTTGGATATGGGATTTGTTCTTTTAAATTATATTCTTTCAAGGAAGGAACGTTTTTGACAAGAAATCTATTATCGTAGACACCACCAAAGAGGATGCTATCTTTATAAAGCATAAATTCACCCATCATCTTTTTATAGGTGATGCCTCTTGTTTCTCTTAGTAGCTCTAAAACAAACTGTAAATATTCATTACTAGTAGCCATAATATTATTCCTTATTATTAATAATACTTTCCATGATTATGGACCTTGTTTTTAGACCCATCTTTTCATAGAACTTAATAGCAGATTCATTACCAGGCCAGACGTTTAAAGTAATTCCATAGCAATTATTCTCTTTTGCGGTTTCCACAACTTTTTGGTATAAGGCTTTGCCGATACCTTGTTTACGATATTTTTCATCAACACATAAGTCATCTAAATGGAAAACCTTTATAGGATACATATTTGAGGTGGGTACTCTTATTTGACACATCGCATAGCCCACGACATAGTCATTTATAATAGCCACATATATTGGTTTAGTATCATTGTTAATCATTTCTTCAAGTTGTTCTTGATTATATTTGGTTGTTCCAGACATGAATAAATCTGGTCTTAATTTAGCGTGAATCTCTAAGACCTGAGAAAGTAATTCTAATAATCTAGCGATGTCTTCTTTTTTAGCTCTACGAATTTCCATTTGCTTTATTTTACTATGCAAAAATAAAAAACGATACTGATTATCGTATCAATATCGTATTTCTCTAATGGGTCGAAAGTGCCATTTTGATGCAGAGTGAAAATAGTTCCCCACGCAGCTGAGAACGCTTTGTTGCTCTCGTTTGTGGAAATCGAGGCGTTTGGGCTTTTGTCTTCTTTAGTAAAAAGATGAATCTCTAGAACAAATCTGAAAAATCTTTATCGCTAGTGATTGTATATAAATGACCACTACTACTAGTGACTTCGAAGAATATTTTAGAAGAGACAATATAGTATTTATAGTCATTAATCACAAAATAATATTTTGCTTTTGGTACCGAATTCTTATCTAAAGATCCCTCAGTAAAGACTAAATCACTGAGATAATTAATCGTCTTGTCCGTTTGTGAGTTATTAGAAGCATCATAAACAGCAGTATTCATGGTGTTTGATGGAAAAGCATAATACTTTTCGTAATCTTCTGTATATTCCAAATTAAAACTAGATCTTAATCTATACCATTTATCATTTACTTGGACAAATTGGGAATTGACTTTATAAGAATATACTTCTTCATCGGTGTAGAAGTAATAATCTTCGCAAACTTGGATGCTTTGGGTTAAAAAGCCAAAGTCTTCAGGCGATACTTCAAAGACCCATGTATTGAAATAATCTAATGCTTGAGATAATTCTTTTTGATTACGATACACATTAATGCTACGGCCATGAGAAGGCATTATGTTTAAAGTTAGCTCAGTTTGAATCTTAAGCATGTGTAAGTTGCTTAAGTTCACGTCTTTAGACCAAGGAACAATATCTCCAAAGTTGAGATATGAGGTTCTTTTTTCTTTATTAAAAATAAATGTTTTGGTGATATTAGAAACGGTAATATTTGTGATGTAATTATTGTCTTGATTACTAAGGAAGGAAAAGCTATATCTTTGTGTTTTACCTATTTTAGTCGCGGAATTAACAGAAAATTTATCCCCCGCCATTGCAAAAGAAACTGGAATATTTTCATCACCATAGTCAACGTTAGAATGAATATCGATTTCAAACAAATACAATGAATAATCATCAACGTTAACGTGATATCCATCTTTTTGTTTTTTGATAGTTACTGGCGTATGTTTTGGATCAGCGAGAGTAATTGTCACATCAAAATCAGCGATGTCGTAGTTCTTATTCCAGTCAATATAGACACCTTTATCTTCACTAAAGGATAGTTTTCCTTCGTTAATTGTTTCATCATCAAAATAAGTTTTTACTTGCCTAACAAATAAATCGTTATCTTTAAGATTTAAAAAATATGAGAAATGTAGTCTTTCCCAGTGTCTATATATTTCTTTATTATTGTGCAAGTCATAAATGGAAATATACCAATAAGTAACACCACTGCCATCACTTTTGACAGTACAAAAATCACGATATCCATCATTATTAGCGTCAAAAACATAGACAGCTGAACAGTTATTCACGACAGTACCATATGTATCATTGATAATGGCGCCTGATTTATTGCTTATATGGAAAGTTTGATCTTCAAATTCTTCAAGAACAAAAGTGTGTTCTTTAGGATATCCATCATCAAGATAAACGTCATACACTTTAAAAGATTCTGGCTTAATGTAATTTGAACTTTTAGAAGTTTGACTATCAGATGGACTAATAGTGTTAGAACATCCACATAGAATAGTAAGAAGTAATGTATTAATTATTGATTTATGTTTCATATCTCTAGTAACACGAATATTTTAAAACTAAAACTAGTAAAAAGGTAGATAATATCAACTTACCTAAAGAGACAAAAATAAATTAATGACTATCTTTGCCTCTTATTTCTTTGATTCTCTTTTTGAACTCTTTTTTAAATTCTTCGAATCTTAAATCGCTGTATTCTTTAAATTGTTTTAACTTGGAAGCGAGGTGAATGGAATAAGCAAAGTCAACCAACATTGCACCAATGACCGCTCCAACAAAATATGTATAGATAAGATTCTCACTTATCCAAGATATGCCTTTCACCAAAACTGGATTTAATAAGAAATAATATAACGAACCGACAATTAACCATATTAATGAGAATGACGGACAAATGATGCCCATGATATTCCCCTTGCGGTTTGAATAATCCCATAGCTTAATTTTGAGACCTTTTATAAATATGAGACCGGCGACAAATTCTATCAATGTCATTCCTACTCCGATAATAGCAATGCGAGCAACAATACCCCATACTTCTGGATTAATTCTTAAAGGGATATTACTGACTCCATATAGAACAATTACCCCAAAACCATAAATTGGTAAATAAGGTCCAGTTAAAAAGCCGGGATTCATCCATTTCTTTTGTGAGACAAATCTACGGAAGAAAAGTTCTATTACCCATCCTAGCAATGAACCAATGACAAATAAGGTCGATATTATTACTAAATATTTCAT